>JBOHRF010000502.1:0-3715 GCA_050732575.1 Longimicrobiales bacterium | reverse complement strand
GACAAACCTGTACCGGTTCGCCCAAAACGCGATTGTAAATCTTTGTGTGGGGGTGTGGGGCGGCGGGTTCAGGGTGGTGCCAGCACATGGGGCACGAAGCCAGGGCCCACGGCCATGCGCCGGGCCTCGTATTCGGTTGGGGTCATGCCGGCCAGATCGCGAAATTCGTGTATCATGTGCGCCTGGTCGAAGAAGCCGCAGCGCACGGCCACCTGAGCCCAGGACAGCGGCGCGCGCGTGTGCACGATGTGCAACACCCGGCGCAACCGCTGGATGCGATCGTATTGCTTGGGTTTGAGACCGACATGCCGATCGAAGAGTGCAATCATCTGGCGGTGAGATAAACGCTGGTCGCGGGCCAGGTCGGCCACCGTGCGATGGGTCAATGCGCCGATCGATGCGCACAACACGCGTGCGCGTGCTGCATCTCCTGACCAGCGGCCCCGCGCGCCGCGCGCCAGGATCGCAGTCTCCACGATCTTCATACGTCGAGCAGGCTCGGTGCAGCTCGAGAGTTGCTCGCGGATCAGCTCGACCTCGGCACCCCAGAGACAGTCGAGATCCACCAGGGTGCCTTGCAGCTCATGGACGGGCACGCCGAGCAGTTGGCCGGCAACGCCCGCCCGCACACGTATGCCAACGATGTCGCAATTGCGCGTTTCCTTGGCTACCAGGATCGGCTGCACGCGCGGCCCCACCACCCACGCGGAACGTGGCCGCAAGGGGCCGGGCGCGCGCTCGTTGAATTCGTGTCGGCCGAGCGGGCCCAGATTGAAGTAGATCTCGGCCGACGTATCGGGCAGCGCCTTTTCAACGGCCGCGCGACAACGCTCGGCCTCGAGCACCCAGGCCTCGTCGACGAATGCGCGCACGGCGCCCGCAGCGGCGCGGCGCGTGTGCCGGAACAGCCCGGCCGACGGCGCGGACGACGGCGCGGACGACAGTTGCTTTTTTATCAAACAGACCGAATCCAAGCTTTCCTCACGCCCTGAACATGGCTGGTTGCGCCAAAACAGGCGACCCGCAAGAAAAAAGCAAGAAAGCAACTGTCGTCCGCGCCCCGAACCAACCCTCACCCACGCTCCGCTATCCAACATCGTACCTAATGTCACATTGGATGGCGTGAATGGCTCGAGTCCCGGACGTTTCGCACTTGCAGTTCCTGGCGCTGGGCGTGTTGCTGGCTGGCGAGCAGCCCGGACGCTCCATTCGCGCCGCCGTGGCCCGCTTCGGTGTGCGCCGCAGTGGCGCTGCGTTCTATCAGTTCATGGCGCGGCTGGAGAGGGACGGGCTGGTGGAAGGCTGGTACGAACAGATCGCCGTGGGTGACCAGCTGGTGACCGAGCGGCGCTATCGCATCACCGCCGCGGGCAGCAAAACCTGGAAGGAAACACGCGCGTTCTACGATGCCGTGGATCGCGTAGCTGCTGGCCAGCGCCTGTCCAATGCGTGATCCATCGGAAAGGGCGCCGCGCGGGTTGGCCGGCCTGTTGCCCGCGCGAGTACGCCGCGATGCGTTCGAGCCCGCGTGGTTGGATATGCGCAATGCGCATGTGCTGGCACGTAGGGAGGCGCGCACGCGCATGCGCCGCGTCGTGCTTGCCACCGGGTATGGTCTGCGACTCGTCCTGTTGTTCTTCGATTGTTGGCGGCTGATGGTGACGGACCTGCGGGTCTCTGCCCGACCCGCTGAAGCCTCTGAATCCTCGCCCAAGGAGCCTCTTTCCATGTTTTGGTACAACCTGCGTCATGCATTCCTGCGCTTGCGTCGCGAGCCGGCGTTTACGGTAGCAGCGGTTCTCACGCTCGCGCTGGGTGTGGGCGCCAACGTGGCCGTGTTCGCAGTGGTGGAAGCCGTGCTGCTGCGGCCGCTGCCCTATCCGCATGCGGATGACCTTGTGATCGTGAATCATCGCGATCTGCGCACGGGTGTCACCAAGGAGTTCATTGCCATCGGCGATTACGTCGACCTGTCGCAGCGCCAGCAGGTGTTCGAAGAGCTGATTGCGTACGGAAACGGTCCGACCACCATCTATGGCGAAGATGAGCCGTATCAGGTGGACGTGTTGCAGGCCGAGCCCGGGTTGCTCGAGACCTTGCGCTTGCGTCCGGCCGCCGGTCGCGCCCTCGAAGAGAATGACGCCAAAGAGGGCGCCGCGCCGGTAATCATGCTGGGTTTCGATTTGTGGCAGTCCCGCTTCGGCGGGGACCCCAATGTGGTGGGTCGCAGCCTGCGCATCGGGCAAGAGCAACCCACCATCGTGGGTGTGGCGCCGCGCGGATTTCGTTTCCCGCCCAATTCGGAGACCGATGTCATTGCGCCCATGACCATGCCCTTGCAGGCACCGGCCGGGCGCAAAAACGGTTGGACGTTTGCGGTGGCGCGCTTGAAGCCGAATCAAACGCCCGAGAGTGCCACGGCCAACCTCGCTGAGATTTCCCGTCGGCTCGAGCAGGAGTATCCGCGCTTCAACGAAGGCTCCACGTATTACGCCATATCCCTGCGCGACCAGCTGGTGGGCAATACCAAGACCGCGCTCGTTCTGTTGCTCGTGGCCGTAGCGGTAGTGCTGCTCATTGCCTGCGCCAACGTGGCCAACCTGCAATTGGCGCGATCACTTGGACGGCGACGCGAGATGGCCGTGCGTCTGGCGCTGGGCGCCGGTCGTGGCCGACTGGCCACCATGCTGCTCAGCGAGAGTCTGGCCCTGGCGCTGGTGGCCAGTCTGGTGGGCGTGTTGTTCGCGCAATGGGGCGTGCGTGCGCTGGTTGCACTCGTACCTGAATCCGTGGATGTGCCCGGCCTGGCGGACGTCCGCATGAACGGCGCGGTCCTGGCGTTCGCCCTCGGCATCACGGGCGCTGCCGCCTTGGGCTTTGGCTTCCTGGCCGCCCTGACCGTGCGTCTGGAGCACGCCGCCGACGTCCTGGTTTCCGCCGGTCGCGCCACGATGAGCCGGATGACACGACGCGCTACCTCCGGGTTGGTTGTGGTGGAAGTCGCGCTGGCGATCGTGTTGCTGGTAGGTGCCGGTTTGATTCTGCGCAGCTTTGCCGGATTGCTGGCTGTGGATCCTGGCTTTCGGTACAACAACATCATGACCATGGACGTGCAGATTCCCGGCGCACGTTATAACGATGCGAATGCGCGCGCCGCGTTCTATGCGCGTGCGTTCGATGCTTTGCGAGCGCGGCCCGAGGTGCGCGAGGTGGGGGCCGGCGTGGTAACGCCGCTCACCGGCAACAACTGGACAGTGGGCTTCGAGCGGCCCGAACACCCGGTTCCGGCCGGCGAGCGACCGCCCGACGTGGGCTGGCAGAATGCGTCGGCCGGGTTCTTCAAGACATTGCAGATTCCGCTCATGGCCGGACGCCTGTTCGATGAGCGCGATCGGCCGGGCAGCAAGCCCGTGGTCATCATCAGTGAAGCGATACAGCGCGCGTATTTTCCCAACGAGAGTGCGGTCGGCCGGGAAGTAAAGTTGGGGGAGCAGCGTGCGGAGATTGTGGGTGTGGTGGGCAACATACGGCGCGCAGGCCTGCGCGATGAACCGCGCGCCGACATGTACTTCCCGTTCGAGCGCTCACCAGGCCATCAGATCACGCTGTTCGTACGCACGGCCGGCGATCCGACACGCTCGTTGAGTGCGCTCCAAGCCTCCCTGCGCAGCGTGGAGCCGAACATCGCATTCCTGGAAGCGCGCACCATGGCTGA
>JBOHRF010000501.1:0-3715 GCA_050732575.1 Longimicrobiales bacterium | reverse complement strand
AGCGCGTGAAAAGAAAGGCCAGCGGTACGCCGATCAGACCGGAAAGCACCACACTGGCTAGCGAAATCCAGACACTGTTCCAAAGCGCACGCAGCTCGGCGCGGCTGCCCAGGAATCGTGCATAGTGATCGAAGGCTGGTCCGGCTTCCGTCCGCAGGCTGTCCGCCAACACAAACAGGTTGGGCGCCAGAACCAGCCAGACCAGTACGCCGCCCACGACCAGCGCGAGTGTCGTGGCGCGACGCATCAATCAGCCACTACGGCAAAAACAGTGTCGGGCCGGCGAGGCGAAACTTGCACCCGCTCACCAATTTGTCGGTCATGCGGGCCGTGCACCAAAACCTCATCGTCACCCAGCCTCACGGTATACACGACAAAACCACCGGCAAAGCGCCGCTCCGTGATCAGCGGATCCGTGGACTGGCCAGGCTCCAGCGTCAGCGCTTCCGGTCGCGCGATCACGCGCACGTGCTGCCCGACTGAAAGCGTGTTCGAGGCTCCGATGGGTCGTACCACCCAGCGAGCACCGCCTGCCAGCTGGACCGTGGCTGCAGCGCCATTTGCCTCCAGCACGCGCGCGCGCAACTCGTTGCCGCGGCCCACAAAACTCGCCACAAAAGCGTTGGCGGGTGACACATACAACTCTTCGGGCGAGCCAAACTGCTGCAGATGCCCCCGTTCCAGCAGGGCAATGCGATCGGACAGCGCGAACGCTTCTTCCTGATCGTGGGTTACGAACACGGCCGTGATGCCGACGTCCTTGAGCAGAGCACGCAGCTCACGGCGCGTTCGCTCGCGCAGCGCGGCATCCAGATTGGAAAGCGGCTCATCGAGCAGAACCAGGCGCGGTTCGGGGGCCAGCGCACGCGCCAGGGCAACACGCTGCTGTTGTCCACCAGAAAGTTGCTGAACTTTGCGCTGATCGTAACCGACCAAATCGACCCGTTCCAACGCTCGCCGCACGCGCGGGCCGATCTCCTCTCGGGCAACGCGTTGCTCACGCAACCCGAAAGCTACGTTGTCCATGACGTTGAGATGCGGAAACAACGCGTAGTTCTGGAAGACCATACCAATGCCGCGCCGGTGCGGTGCGCGTTGTGTCACATCCTGCCCTTGCACGAGCACGCGCCCATGAGTAGGCGTCTCGAAGCCAGCTATCAAACGCAGCGTAGTTGTTTTGCCACAGCCACTGGGGCCAAGCAGGCTCACGAATTCGCCGGCACCGACGTCCAGGTCGAGACCTTCGACCGCGCTGGTCGTGCCGAATCGCTTCGTGACACCCTCCAACCGCAACACAGCGTTATCCTTTCGTTCATCTGTTACTCTCTGAACCTCGTCCCCGCACGTGTTCGTCCCAGTGGCGCATCCATTCGGCGGTACGCTGCTGTACGACGTTCCAGTCCATGGGCTCGACGAGAATGGTAGCGCGCGCCCGCTGCAAGCGGTCGGGCAGGGAATCGGCGGGGATGTCCACACGCGCAGGCAACCGAAAGAACGCGCGCGCTGCGTGCAATGCCTCCGAATCCTGCCCAATGAAGTCGATGAACTGCCTGGCCAGATCGCCGTGTTGCGCATTCTTGACCAGGGCAATGGCATCAACGGGAACGGGTGTGCCGCTGCTGGGAAACAGGTAAGCGATAGGCAGATTCGTGCGGGCCACCAGTTCGTCCAGATCGGGCATATCCCAGAGCGTGATCAGGCCGTCCTGACGGGCGAGTTTCTGGTACAGCAACGTTGGGTTCAACACGTATTCTTTGGTTTGCCCATCGAGTCGCCGTAGCCAGTTGAAGCCAGCCGCAGTATCACCGGTTGCGCGCAGCGACCGGTACACGATCATGCCGAAGATCGTACGCATGGTGCCGCTCTCCAGCGGATCGCGGATGATGACCCGGTCCTTCCATTCGGGCTTCAGCACATCGTCCCAGTCGCGCGGAGCGCGCGCGGAATCGACGGCTTGCGAGTTGTACGCGATGACCATGGGTGTGAGGAACGTACCGTGCCACATCTTCTGATCGTCACGCGCCTCGGGTGACAGGCCGTTGGCCCAGGAAGGCGAGTAGGCTTCCAGCAGCGCCTCGCCGGCGCCGGTTTCGAACAGCGCAGATGGTGCGCCCCACCACAGATCGGCCTGCGGATTCGCTTTCTCCGAGCGCAATCGATCGAGGATGGCTTGCGAACCCAGGTCGAGCCAATGAACGTCGACCGTAGGATGTGCCTGCTCGAACCGCTGCTCGAAGGCGAGCAGAAGCTCACGGCCATGCGGCGAATAGATGATGAGCGGCGTGCGCCCATCACTCGAACACGCGCTGCTCAGCAAGGCAGCCGCGAGCAAAATTGGCAAGCGATTGTTCATGATTGAGGGGAAGGTAGGCCGAGCGGCATGCATCGCAAGTTGAGGCAGGTCAGCTGGCCACGGGTGTGGCCAGCATGGATCGCGCTGCCAGAAAGTCCTGGCAGGCGTACATGAGCGCCTGAGCGACCTGCACCACAGTGTCGAGGTCGACCCATTCCACGGCCTCATGAGCGCCCGCGCCGAGCGAACCAAAATTCACGGTGGGTATGCCTGCCTGATCGAAGATGGCAGCGTCCATCCAGTAGCCAACGCCCGCATCGGCCGGTGCCGCGCCCGTCACCCGCTCGAGTGCCCGTCGCGCGCTGTGTGCAAGTGGCGAATCCGGCGCACACACCATGGGAGGTCGCTCGAATACCAGCGTAACGTCTGCATCCTCACCTGCTTCTCGCACCACGCTCTGCAGCTCGTGCAGCACCTGCTCGGGTGTTTCTCCCGGGATGGTGCGCCGCTCGACCTGCATGGCGCAGTCCGAAGAATAGGTAGACCAGCCGGAGCCACCTACGATGGTGGCGCAGTGTAATGACGCAGGTCCGACCAGAGGGTGCTGCCGCATGCGCAGCACATCACGATCGAACTGCTCGAGCGCGGCCACGATGCGGCCCATGCGTCCAATGGCGCTGACTCCCAGGTCCCAACGGCTGCCGTGCACGGCGCGTCCATGCGTCGTGATGCGGGCCCAGACAAAGCCTTTATGGGCGAGCACCAATTCGCGCGGTCCATTGTGCGATGGCTCGGTGAGGATGCAACCGTCTGCTGAGTAACGCTTCACGAAATCGGCCGCGCCCAGACTGGCATATTCTTCATCGCAGACCAGAGCTGCCAGCACCTTGCCGTGCAGAGGCTGTTCAGCCAGAGCGGCCATGGCCGACATGATGGCGGCTACACCGCCCTTCATGTCGTACGAACCGCGACCGTAAACCTTGTTGTCTTCAACGATCGGTTCGAATGGTGGGATGGTCATTCCTACTGTGGCCACGGTGTCGATGTGACCACACAACACGATGACGGGTTCGCCCGCGCCCACTTCCGCCACGCAATTGTGCCGGCCGGGCACGATTTGATCGACCCACGCTTTCACGCTTCGCTGATTGAACCAGTCGGCTGCAATGCGGGCAATACGTTCTTCCGTGCGCCCTTCATCGGGAGCCAGGGTAGGATTCACGGATGGCGTACGGACCAAAAGCTGCAAAACGTCCAGTACAGACTCGCGATCCAGCGCGTGCGTGGCCATGTTTCACTCCATACCCTGGGATTGCGACCGCAAAGTACGACGGCGCAAGGAAACTGTCAGGGGCAGGCCAAAGGTGGGTGATGGCAAAGAAAACGGGACGGAAAAAACAGCGTGGCGGCGCGCTTGAGAAG
>JBOHRF010000500.1:0-3728 GCA_050732575.1 Longimicrobiales bacterium | reverse complement strand
GATGGAGGTGGCCGAACTGGGTGAGCGTGCCGACCTGGCTACCATGGCGCTGGGCGGCGATGCGGCCCGCGCCCTTGGCGAGCCTGCGCTGGCCGAACATTACTACGCCCTGGTTGAGCAGCGTGCGCGCGCCCAACCCGAACCGTTTGCGCGGCAGTGGACGCAATTCTGCCTGACGCAGGGGCGCAATCTGGATGAAACGTTGCGCACGTTGGAGGCCGAGATCCGGATCCGTCCCGACGTGCTGGGTCATCAGCTTCTTGCCTGGGCCTACTACCGAGCCGGCCGGGAGGCGCAGGCGGCGGCGCAGATCCGAGCTGCGCTGCGCCTGGGTACTCGAGACGCATCACTACACCAGTTGGCGGCCCTGATCCTCGGTCGGCCGGAGCACCTGGTCCTGGCCCGGAAAATCGACCCTCATTTCGTCAGAATCTCGGTCGGCCCCGATGGACGCGCGGCTCGTACCGACCGCGCCCGGTGAGGGTTGTCACAGGCGCGGCTTTCCCGTTAACGTGAACTCCTTGCCGGTCCTTCGTGTACCCGACTGGCAGACCGCCAACCCGCGCCAATTCAGGAGGCTGTTCGATGATCCGGCTCACGCGCGCCCTCGCGCTCATCGCACTGGCGACGTTCCCGACCGTCGCATTCGCACAGAAGGAGCCGTCGGCCACAAAGGAGACCAAGGAAGCGGAGAAGTTTCTTGGTCTTGCCATGATGCGGCAAAATCCGGCCGACAAGAAGCCGCAGTACGAGCTGGCGCTCAAACAGCTGCAAGTCGGCATGACCAAGAACCCGGAGAACGCCAAGGTCTGGATGCTGGCCGGCCAGGTCTACGTTGGGCTGGGTGATTTCATGGGCGCCGACTCTGCGTTCAAGAAGGCCCAGTCTCTCCACCCTGCGTATGCCGAGGACATCTCGAGCGAACGCGAGGTTGCGTGGATCGAGGCGTTCAACGCCGGCCTGGCGGCCATGGACCAGAAGAGCACGGATGACGCCATCAAGCAGCTCGAGTTGGCCGAAATGATGTACCCACATCGGCCCGAAGCGAAGATGAACCTGGGAGCGCTCTACGCCTCGAAGAGCGAAGGCGATAAAGCCATGCAGATCTTCGAACAAGCCATTGCCGCCACCAACGGTCCGCTCAAGGAAAAACTGAAGCCCGAAGACCAGGTCAATTGGAAGCGTTACGCCGAGATGGCGAATCTCAACATCGCACAGATCATCGGCGCGCGTGGCGTGGAAGAGTTCGAGGCCAAGAAGCACGACCAGGCCATTGCCTCCTTCAGCAAAGCGGTCGACATCAATCCTCATTCGCGCGATTACCTGTTCAACCTGGCGCAGTCCTATTACGCCAAGACCTCGGACATGGAAGAAAAGCGCAATGCCGCCCTGGCCGAGCAGGATGCGCTGACCAAGGCCAAGAAGGCGGCCGAAGCCAAAGCAAAGAGTGATGAGGCAGCGCAACTGGGCGGACAGATGGTGCCGCTCTTCGATCAGATCGCGAAAATCTCCGAACGCACACTGTTGCTCGATCCGGCCAGTGAAGGATTGTACCACCTGATCGCGCGTGCCTACCGCGTTACCGGTGACGTGGCAACTGTTCCCGCAGAACAGACCAGCTGGCGAACCAAGGCGTATGAAGTGCTGAAGAGACGGGAAGCGTTGGAGTTCTGGGTCAACGAAATCTCAATTGCCACCGGTGACGGCGAGGCCACGATCAAAGGCTCGCTCAAGAACGTCAGGGCGGCGGCCGGCTCCCCGATCAAGCTGCGCGTAACCTTGATCGGCGCATCCGGCTCTCCCATTGGCACACAGGACTTTACGGTCACTGCCCCGGCCGCCGAGCAGAACGCCATGTTCGAGGGCAAAGCCCCAGTCACGGGCGAAGTCGCCGGCTGGAAATACGAAGTCGTGAAGTGAGTGACGCGGGACCCGTGACGCGTACACTCGGCGGTCACTTCGGCGCGGTCCAAACTGTTGGTGGTAAGCAAAACACGGCGCCTGGCAACTGTGCCAGGCGCCGTGTTTGTGTGTAGCGGTCTGAATGTCCTGCCCTGCCTTCTGCTCTCCGAGATTCCGCGTCACGCGTCACGCGGCACGCGTCCCTCAGAAGAGATTGAGCTTCAGACCAACCATGCTGAACAGGTCGTGAACTTTCCAATCGTCGCGGTTGTTGCGGCCAATGAAATCTGTGATTTCCGCAACCAGGCTGATGCGGCCGAGTGAAATGTCCAGGCCGGCGCCCACGTGCACTACGACGTCGTTGTCACCCTCATCGAGTCCGCCAAAGCCCTGCTCGTTGAAATTGTAACTCTCCTTCTTGTAGCCCAGGCCGCCCAGCAAATACGGCCGCGCCAAAAGGATGCGCGGCAGCGGCCGAACCATCAGGTCAGCGGTGCCGACCAGCACATCGCCGTCACCGATCTCACCGCGGCCACTCACGCCCTTCTCGCTAATGGTAGCGCCCGTGGCATAAGCCACACTCCCACGGAACATTCCCAGCTCGACGTTCACACCCAAACCGAGTGTTGAGCCCCGCTCCAGCTGTCTCACGGGATTGGGAATCTCCCGGAAGCTGCCAGCCGGCATGTAAGCGCCGAGTGTGGGTGTTATCGTGAGGCCCTGCGCCGATGCGGACCCGGGTGACAAGCAAACCAGCGCGGCGAGCGCCCCGAACACATGCATGGCAATCCTGCGCATACTGCGTCTCCTGTTGGCTGTCCAGCCTTCACTACGTGGCTCGTCTGGTACTTGTGCCGTTGCCCGACCGTTCCAGGCCACGCATTATTCGAGAGTGGGCCTGGGCAACATCCGGGCCTACTGGCCGGTATCAACGACCAAGAGACGCTCAAATCAACTACCCCACACGATATGTGCACTTCTCATTGCCCGCGTTTTTCCGTTGCCCTACCGCTCATAGGCGTGGGGCTGATGATGAGCGCATGTGGGGCGGACTCCGGGCAACCGGCCATCGATACGCTGGTGGAAATTGAGTCACCGGCTGCGGGCTCGGCCGGTGAACCCAACCTCACGCGCGCGCCCGGAGGCACGATTTACATCAGTTGGATCGAGCTGCAATCTGACAGCACGCATGTTTTACGGTTTGCCTCTTGGAAAGACAGCAAGCTAGCACAGCCGCGTACCATTGCTTCAGGCGCGCATTGGTTTGTGAACTGGGCGGATTTCCCAATGATGGCGGTACTTGCCGATGGTACGTTGGCCGCGCACTGGCTGCAACGAAGCGATACCGGGCGTTATACGTACGACGTGGCGATCTCCACATCACGCGATGGCGGACAAACGTGGAGTCCCGCCATCAAGCCGCATCGCGATACAACCCGATCGGAGCATGGCTTCGTATCCATGTTCGCGCTGGGTGACCGGTTTGGCGCGGTCTGGCTGGACGGCCGCAAACATGCTTCCCAACAGAAAGGTGACGGGCACGGTGAGGGCGGTGCGATGACGCTGCGCTTCACGACCTTTTCGCCGAGTGGTGAGTTGGGTGAGGACATCGAGATCGATGGACGCGTGTGCGATTGTTGTCAGACCTCGGTTGCACTCACGAGCGAGGGGCCGCTACTGGTCTATCGCGATCGGTCGGCCGCGGAGATTCGAGACATCCATGTGACGCGCTATGTGAACGGCGCATGGCTGACGGGTCGACCGATTCAGGCTGACAACTGGCGCGTGGATTATTGTCCGGTCAATGGTCCGAGCGCCGCGGCTGA
>JBOHRF010000499.1:0-3734 GCA_050732575.1 Longimicrobiales bacterium | reverse complement strand
CTGAATGCAACCGTTCTGGCGCAGGAGGTCCACCTGTTCGGCATCGAACCCACGGTGCAACGCGTAACCTGGTCGTTTGGCGCCAATGACTACCTGTTTGGCCAGCGCCATTTTCAGACACCGAACGAGCAGAACGGCATGGTCATCCGGTATTACATGAAGCAACAAGGCGGCACATCGCCCAGCATCGTGATCACGAACGCCACCGGTCAGGAGGTCGCGCGGCTCGAGGGTCAGAGTCAAGCCGGCATGAACACCGTGGTCTGGAGCACACGCAATCAAGCGGGCGGTCGTGGCCGCGGTGGCGCCATTGGTGCGGGCGGTGGCCGGGGCGGCGGCACTGTGCTCGAGCAGTTGGCGCCGCTCGGCGAATACACGGTCACGCTGGATGTGGACGGCAAGAAGTTCACGCAAAAGGCGCGCATTACAAAGACGGTGGGATGGACGCTCGGCCCGGTGCCCCAGGTCATACGCTAGTCCGTGTCTGATTTCAGCGGTCGAGTGGCCATTGTTACGGGCGCGGCGCGCGGGCTCGGGCGCGCCGCGGCCGCGCGCCTCTACGAGCGCGGTGCCAGTGTTGCCGTCAACGTGCGCAATGCGGAACGAACCGCTGAAGTAGTGCGCGCCTTGGGCGAACGCGCCCTGGCCGTGCCCGGCGATGTTGCGGCGGCCGGCGTGCCGGATGACATCGCTCGGCGCACGCTCGACCGATTCGGCCGCATCGACATCCTGATCAACAATGCGGCACTGGCGCGCTCGACCCGCTTTCCCAACCTCACACCCGAGGAATGGCGCCAAGCGCTGGAAGTGAACCTCACGGCGCCGTTCCTGTTGATCAAAGCAGTGCTGCCGGCTATGAAGGCGCAGCAATACGGTCGGGTGGTGAACATCTCGTCCACCGCGGGCCGCACGGTCAGCACGCTGGGCGGCGCGCATTACACCGCGTCGAAGGCCGGCCTGCTGGGCCTCACACGCGCCGCAGCCAAGGAGCTGGGCGCATTCGGCATCACGGTGAATGCCATCTGTCCGGGTATGATCGACACCGAATTGACGCACGAGAATGCCAGCCCGGAATTGCTGGCGCGCCTGGCGGCAGGGTTCCCCATCCAGCGCCTCGGCACGGCGCTGGAAGTGGCCGACCTGATCTGCTTCATCGCCTCCGAAGCCGCAGGCTACATGACGGGCGCTTCGCTAGACATCAGTGGCGGCGACCTGATGGTGTAGCCCGATGAAAGAAAGCTACCGCGTCGTCGTTGCCCTGGTTGCCGCGCTCGCCGGCGGGATTGCAATTGCCGCATCGAACAGCGCGTCGCTGCTGCGCCTGGCCGATTGGGTCCAGCCCATCGGTACACTGTGGGTGAACGCAATCCGCATGACGGTCATCCCATTGGTAGTCTCACTGCTCATCACCGGTGTGGCATCGGCAACCAACGTGAAGGCCATCGGCCGGCTGGGCGGTCGTACTCTGCTGGTGTTCGTGCTGCTACTCATCGGCACTGCGGCCGTCATCATGCCCATCGCGCCTCTTGCCTTCAGGCTGCTGCCGACCACCAGCACGAAACCACCGTTGCCCGCGGGCGCCCTGGAAGCGGCCAGTCAAATTACCGCGGGCGGTCAGTCGCAGACGTTCGCGGCCTGGCTCACATCATTGATCCCGGCCAATCCGGTGGCCGCCGCCGCGAACGGCGCCATGGTACCGCTCATCATCTTCTCGCTGCTTCTCGCCCTCGCCATCGCGAAAAGTCCGGCGCCGCAACGAAACACACTGGTCGATTTTTTTCGAGCCCTGGGCGAGGCCATGCTCACACTGGTGCGCTGGGTGGTCAAGCTGGCGCCCGTGGGCGTGTTTGCGCTGGTCCTGCCGCTGGCCGCGCACACAGGCGTTGGCATGGCTGGAGCGATCGGCTTCTACATTGCCGCCTATTCGATCGCCTGCGTTGTGGTCACGCTACTGCTCTATCCGGTGGCGGTATTGCTGGCGCGCATCCCCTCGAGCCACTTCACGCGGGCCGCGCTGCCGGCGCAGCTGATTGCGTTCAGCTCCAGCTCTTCAGTTGCGTCATTGCCCGCGTTGATCGAAAGCGCCGAGCGCGGCCTCGGTCTCTCCAACAAGATCAGCGGCTTCGTGCTACCCCTGGCCGTCTCCACCTTCAAGATTGCGGCGCCCGTTTCCTGGACAATTGGTGCGCTGTTCGTCGCCTGGTTCTACGGAATCCCACTGCACGCGCGCGAGCTGGCCACCATCGCGTTCGCAGCCGTGTTCCTGGCCTTCGCCGCGCCCGGCGTGCCGCGCGGTGCTTTCATCATGCTAACACCGCTGTTCCTGGCCATTGGTCTGCCCGCCGAAGGCATTGGCATCCTGATCGCCGTCGATGCCCTTCCCGACACGTTTGCCACCGTGCTCAACGTTACCGGAGACTTGACCGCCGCCGCACTGGTCGCCAGGGGCGAGCACGAAGCCGTTTAGCCAAACGCTCCAGCTTGATTGAGTTCGAGCCCGAGCGTCCGATAGAGTCCCTCGCGGCCGCGCAACGTGAGCCGAACGGCGCGCGTTCCGGTCACACGGACCAGCCAGCGCCGCACGAGCAGGGTCTGCAAGAGGGCCGTGCCCACGGCACCGGCCAGATGATCGCGCCGCTCGCTCCAGTCCAGGCACGCGCGCACTACCGGCCGCCGGGACGCGCGCAACGCAGGCATGTCTATACCGAAGTTGCACAGCCACTCCTGCCCCTGCGCGGTAAGCTCGCAGTCTGAGCTCCCGAGGATGAGCCCCTTCTGCATCAGCGTGTCCGTTAACAACACACCCAGCGTTCCGGCCAGGTGATCGTAACAGGTGCGCGCAAAACGAAGCGAGCCATTGCTCGCGCGCTGCGCATGGTTCGATTCGACCGGCGCAATCCGCGCCAGAGCCTCCAACGCCGCTGCCACATCGGCGCCGGCCAATGCGTAGTAACGATGGCGACCGGAGCTGCGCCGCGTGATGAGCCCGCTCTCCATCATGCGCAGCAAGTGTGCACTCGCAGTCGCAGGCGCTACACCTGCCCGCCGCGCCAGCTCACCTGCCGGCAACGCCTGCCCGCCCAGCATCGCCGCCAGCATGGCCACGCGCGTGGGCTCGCCGATGGTGGCAGCCAAACGGGCTAGTTCGGGTTCCGACGTCGATTTGAGATAACTCATGATCTGGAATGTAGTACCACCCGAATGTTTCGACCTGGACCGAAATGTCGCCGTGCTAGGATTATGCAGCACGCGTCACGCCAACTCTGGAGTAGCGATGAAGGATCTAGCCATTGCATTACCCAACCGGCCAGGCGCTCTGGCCGACTTGGGCGAGGCCCTGGGACGCGCGGGCGCGAGCATTGAAGGTGGCGGCGCCTTTGTACTCGACGGCCAGGGCATTGCCCACTTCCTGTTTCATGATGTGGCCCTGGCCCGAGCCGCTCTCGAAGCCGCCGGAATTCACGTGTTAGCGGAGCGGGATGTGGTCGCGCTTCGGCTGAAACAGGACATGCCCGGCCAGCTGGGTGCGCTTACGCGCCGGATGGCCGATGAGGGTGTGAACATCGAAGTGCTTTACAGCGACCACGATCACCAGCTGATCCTGGTAGTGGACAACGCAGTCAAAGCTCGGTCTGCCGCCGCACAGTTTGCAGCAGAAAACGCCCGTGCTACTGCACTCAGGTAGTCAGCGGGCGTGTCGGGCGTAACGGGCGTAACGGGCGTAACGGGAACAG
>JBOHRF010000498.1:0-3736 GCA_050732575.1 Longimicrobiales bacterium | reverse complement strand
CACGTACTGCGTGGTTTCGGTGGAGGCCGCCCACCAGCGCCGCTTCATCATCCTGTCCGGTATCGTGGCTCTGGAAGCGAGCCGGTCCCCGGAAGAGGCCGCGGCTTTAGCTGCTCTCCGAGCCATTGACCGCTGGATTGCGGCCTGAACTTCTATTGGGAAACGTTCCAGTCGCCACGGGCGCAAAGTCCGGGCACCGACGGGGCGGATCAGTGTCCCGAGCGAACCGGCCGCGCCGGGCCAACGAAGCGTTCTACTTCCTGCACCACGCGACGTGGCTCCACGGGTTTGGCCAGATAGCCGTCACAACCTGCCTGCAACGCCTTCTGGCGGTCTTCTTCGAGAGCATGCGCGGTAAGCGCGATGATCGGGATGCCGCTGGTTTTCTTATCGGCCTTTAGTCGATGCGTGGCTTCCCAGCCGTCGATCTTGGGAATCGAGATATCCATCAGGATCAGGTTGGGCTGGAACTGACGCGCGCGGCTCACACCTTCCTCGCCGTCACGTGCTTCGATTACCCGAAAGCCAACGTGCTCCAGGATCGTGCGATACACGACCATGTTGTCCTCGTTGTCCTCCACCAGCAAAACAGTTTTCTGGGTCAGATTGGTCATGATTGCGTGCTCGGGCCGGGAGAAGTATCGGCTCCAGAGAGCAATTCAGTGCTCGATACAGTATCCATGCCAGTCTATGAGGCGAGCAGGTGAAAGGCTCCGTGGCACCTCGAGACGGTACCCACTAGCGCCCGGAGCTGCAGGTCCGAAGCGGCCAGGGCGCGCCCCAGCTGGGCCCGGGCAACCACAAGTTCGGCAACGGGATAGCCGCCCACGCCATAGCTGACGTGGTGGCAGTGGAAGAGCAGCACCTGGTCCACCGGCTGGCCGGCTCTGGACAGTGCACGGGCGAACGCCCTGCCCGTCCGATCCATGTCCCAGTAGCGCGTGTCGCGAGTCTTCGGGCAGATCTCAGGTTCGATGCAGTGTACCGGACAAATCCAGTCTGCGTGTGATGCTACCAGTGTACCATGGTCACGCTGTTGCTGAAACGGTGTGCCCGGCAACTGCGTGAACGTTTCCAGCGTGAAATGACGATGCGGCTGCGAACGCGCCAGGCTGCGCATCAGCCAACCCAGGCCAAGATGCGGGTTGAACGGCGATGGCACGAACACATCCGCACAATTCTCCGGCGCATCTTCCAGAAAGTTGTCGAAGAAATCATCCCATTCACTGCGCTCGAAGTGGAGAATCGGGTCCGCGTTCAGCTGTTGGCGAACGGCCGGCTCTGCATTGTGATCGACAATCAGGATCCGATCGAACGTGATCGCATGCGCTTCGCGCGCGCGCAGCAGTTGACGCGCGTAGAAGCTGCCATAGCAGCCACCGCCCAGGATAATGAACTGCATGCGCTTGCCTCAGCCGCTGGCTTCCAGGCCGGCCGCCTCTGATTCCTCGCGTTCCTTGAAGATCTTGAGGTTCGTCGAGTGTCCCGGATTATAACGCGCCTTGGGATCCATGTCGTGCACGGCGTGATTCACGGCCATGGCCGCTTCAGAGAAACCGGTGGCAATCAGTTCCAGTTTGCCCTCGTACGTCACGATGTCTCCGGCCGCAAACACGCCGGGCAGGTTGGTTTCCAGCCGCTGATTCACGACAATCGAATGCCGCTTGAACTCGAGTCCCCACTTTTCCAGTGGGCCGAGGTCGGGTTTGAAGCCGATCAACGCTACCACGGCGTCAATTTCGAACGTGGCTTCTTCGTTTGTGCGATTGTCCATAATAGTCACGCTGCTCACACACCCATCACCATCAATTCGCTTGACTTCGCGATGCGTGAGTAACTCGATCTGGCCGCTGGCCACGGCGGACTGCATCAATTTCATCGAGTGTGCATGGGCGCGGAACCCATCACGCCGATGAATCAGGATCAAACGCTGCGTCTTCTCCCTCAGGTTTAGCACCCAGTCCACGGCCGAATCACCGCCCCCTACGATGAGCACACGTTTCCCCTCGTACACTTTGGGATCCCGCACGTGGTACGCCACGCCTTTACCGAGCAAGTCATCGTAGCCGGGGCACTCCAGCTTGCGTGGTGCAAATGCGCCTTTGCCAGCCGCAATCAGCACGGCCCTGGTTGGATATCGACCGTAGTTGGTCGTGATTACCATGCGCTCTTCTTCACGAATTAGCGCTTGCACTTCCTCCTCGAGACGTACATCGGTTCCGAACTGCAGTCCCTGCTCGATCAGGTTGCTGGCCAGGTCGCGCGCCAGGATGCGGGCAAACCCACCCACGTCGTAGATGTATTTTTCCGGATACAATGCGCTGAGCTGGCCGCCCAGCTCGGGCAACGAATCAATGATACGGCAACTGATGCCACGCATGCCGGCATAGAACGCCGCAAAGAGGCCGGTAGGCCCGCCGCCAATGATGGTGATATCTCTTGGTTCTGCTTCAGTCACGTGGCGTCAATCATCTCAGGTGTCGGGCAGACTCTAGCGCGGCCCGCGCGTCTGGCGCAAGTCGAGCAACCCGGTGCGGGTGTAATCGTAAATTGCATACAATGACACGACCACGGTGAGCGCGAGCAACGCACGTGCCACGGTTGGATAGACAGTGTATGCAAGCAGCGTCACGATCTGTAGGACGGTGAGCACCTTGCCACTCATCCGTGCCCGGAAGCGCAGTGGCCAGCCGCGCGCCTTGGCCAATACATAGGCCGCGGTGTTATACAGGTCGCGCAGAAGCAGGAGCGGCAATTCCCAGGCGCGCATCTGTTGCCGCATGTAGAGCGTGAGCAGAACGGTCAACACGAAGAACTTGTCCGTTATTGGATCCAGCAGCTCGCCCGTGCGCGACCGCTGTTGGTAACGACGAGCCAGCCAGCCATCGACGAAGTCGGTGGCACCAGCGGCCGCAATCAGCGCGCCCTGCACGACCGGCGTATGGCTCATCAGGAACAGCACGGCGAGGGGCAGCCGGACCAGGGAAATGATATTGGGAAGATTGAGCCGCATTAGGTTAGCCTGGGCGCGTTCATGCCTCGGGTGCGCGCAGACCGTCCTCATAGACTGCCGACGCTCGATAACGTTGAATCGCTTCCCGCAGTAGCAGCTTGATGAGCACGCCTGCGGGCATGGCCAACAACAAGCCGATCAGACCAAAGAAGAAACCGCCTACCGCCAGTACCAGAATGACCCAGACCGGGTGCAGCCCCACGGATCCGCCTACGATGCGCGGACCCGTGACCGTGCTGTCAATCAGCTGGACGATCAGGAAGACTGCGCCAGCTTTCAACAATGAGACCACCACGTTGCCGCTCAGAATGGCAATGATCAGGGCCGGAATCGCGCTCACTACCAGGCCCAAATAGGGCACCAGATTGAACACACCGGCCACCGCGGCCACCAGCCCGGAATAAGGGAATCCCACGATCAGCAGACCCAACCACGTGAGAAATCCGACAATGAACGCAGCCAGCACCTGACCGCGAAAGTAACGTGCTAGCAGCGTATTGTATTCGCGCAGCAACGGCAGCCAATTCTTACGTTGGGTGACTGGGATCAGCAGGAGTGTGCGGCGCACAATGGCATCAAAGTCGAGCAACAGGTAAACGATGAGCACTGGCACGAGCACCAAGTAACCCAGAATGGTCAGGACCACGCCCAGGCCTCGGCCCACACCCATGATACCGCCCCAGATCTGACGCACGATCTCGGCCTGCCGCTGCTGGATGTACT
>JBOHRF010000497.1:0-3750 GCA_050732575.1 Longimicrobiales bacterium | reverse complement strand
CGGCGCTGGGGATGAAATCGGCGCTGAGAGTGTGTTTGCTCAAACGCTTCCGCGTCTGCTCCCCAGTGAGCGGGTCGAGATTCATGATGTGACTCCGCTGTTGGCGCCCCAGGAGCAGCCCCGCTATCGCGAGCTGCGCGGGCCGGAGCGCGCGCGTTACCACGAACGCCTGTGGCGGCTGGCCGATCCGCTCTACCTCACGGAAGGCAATGAAAGCCTGGTTGAGCACATCTCCCGCCGCGTCTATGCGCGCATCCTTGCATACGCCCCGGCCGATGGTGATCTGGGCTGGGGACCGGACGTGGTGGAGCTGACCATGCGTTTTGGAGTGCCCACGGCGCGCACTCAGAATTTCGGTGATGGCGTGGGCGGCAAGCGCGTCACGGAACACTTCGCTCCCAATCAGCTGACCTATGTCCCCCCGGCCACGCTCACCAAGGGTGCGCTGGTTGGATTCGAGCCGGGAAGCGCCTGGCCCTACGACACAGTTCGAACGCGCAGCGGCTACGCTCCGGAAACGTTTCGGCGCATGCTGGTCATCGAACATCAGGTGGCCCGCTATCCGGCCAGTTCCGGCGGTGACCTGCGGGCTGACTATGTGCTCCCGCTGGACAGCGTCGTAGCGTTGCCCGCTCGTTTTGCCGTAGCGTTATTTGCGCTCGACTCGACCTTTCAGATTCTGGGTCAGGCTCACGACACGGTGACCGTGCATTCGGCGGGCAGCTCAGGCACGCTTTCCATGCCACTGCCGGCCGGCACCGTTGCCTATAGTCTGGAGGCCCTCGAGCTGAGCACGCGCCTGGCCAGCCGTGCGCGTTACCTGTTGCCCGTCCAAAGCGCTGCGCGGCCGCGGCTTTCCGACGTTGCGGTCATGACCAGCTCGGAAGCGCCGCCGCCCTCCGCACGCGCCGGCGCGGAATTCAAGCCACTTCCTTCTCTCGTGATTCAGCAGGGCGATGCCATTGCCTTATTCATGGAAGCAGGTGGCCTGACCGCCGACCCTGGCCGTCAGGTTCGGTATCGCGTGGATCTGGAGGTTCTGGAGCAGAGCAGCCCCGGTACGTTCGGGCGCGTTGTGCGCAGACTCAGTCGCGCATTGGGGCTGGGCGGTGATGACATTGCGCCGCGCATCACCTGGAATCAGCAACAGGACGCTAGAGAAACCACCGTGATTACGCTCAAGCTTGGTCAAGTCCAGCTCGAGCCGGGCGTCAAGCAATTCAGGCTCACGCTGACCGATCTGCAAACCAACGCGAGTGCCAGTACGGATCGACTGGTAAGGATTGTGAAGGCGCGCTAACGCACGAACCACGACAGCCCAACCAGCATCCGAAAATGCCCGGTCATTTGGACCTCGCCCCGGCCTCTGCCCGCCGGCGTGATGACCTCAACTACTTCTCCGGTGAGACGGCCCTGACCCGGGATTTGAACCGGGGTCCGCGAAACGTGGGCATTTAGCTCGAACCCAAGCGCAAGACGCTCGCGGTGGAGAGGAACCGATGCGCCAAGGCCCGCGACCAGCGCAAACCGACCTGGGGTTTCCTGGGATACAAAGACCAGCGCTTCAGGGGGCAGCCCTTCCGACGTGGATAGGTCGTATTCCACTCGACTGAGCCCGAGCAGGCCGTAGGTGGCCACCCGGCCACGTGGCGTTACAGGAGTGCGCAATAGCAGTTGACCGTCAAAGGTCCACACGCGCAGCAAACCGAACCGAGTCGGCCCGGTGGCCGCTTCATCGCGCGGAATTTCGCGCGTCTCGCGCTCCGAAACGAGGATGCCCAGTTGCGATGGGGAGAGACTGGCTTGCAGCCGCACACCCCACCTGGGACTGAACCAATAGGCCGCACCCATGCCGACAGCAAAGGTCGGCTCAGCGCCCAGTCGGCGAGAGAAACTGCGCGTCGCAGATTCGCCATCCGCGTCCTGCCACTCGGCGCGCGCCAGGACTCGCTGCAAGTCAGTGTTGGCCGCGCCACCTGCCCAGGCCGAGAAAATGAACCCGCCCATCTGAGTCATAGGGTGCTGCGCGCTTGCCTGGCCGAGCACAGCTAAAGACAGCGCCACTACCAGCAAGCTCCTTACATGCGATTGCGCAATCATGCGGTCCGTAGTCTTTGCAACCAGCATTCCACAATTGGGTGTGACGTGTGGAAAAGCAGGGACGGCTCGCGCATCGAAATGTGGACTTCCTGGGGAAAACACTTCCGGCAATCTATCACATCAGACACGCTAACAGACTGACATGAAATTGTTTGGCATTCACGTGGAAAGGTCGGCATCAACCCGTGCAGAATTTCCCCGCGGCCCGGCGATGATGGTCCGAGCCCGCGGCCGAAATGTCGACAACCGAAAAACACGGCGAAATGATGTGACCGTTCTTACGCAGCGGATTTGGCGGCGCGGGGCTTGATGCCGGCTCCGGGCGGGACCGCAGCCGGACTCCAAACCGGCGTCTCTCGCTGGCGCAGCCAAAGGACTATGGCAACGACAAGCGCCAGAACACTCATGATTTGAGAGGTGGTAAGACCGAATGCCAGGCGGTCGCTTTTGGCGCGCACGAACTCGATGAAAAAGCGCTCCACGGAATACATGGCCATCCAGGCCGCGAAGAGCCGGCCGGGCCGGAGTTGTTTTCTGGCCAGTCTCCAGAGAATGGCAAAAATGACCAGTGACAACCCGATCTCATACAGCTGAGTCGGATGTACTGCAACTACGGCGTCATTGGGTATGGAGGCGGGAATATTGTCACCAAGCGAGCGCAGATTGCCGGCGTAGGTGGGAGGCACGCCTTTGGGAAACGCGATTCCGTACCAGGCATTGGTAGACATGCCGTAATCATCACCAACCAGGAAGCAGCCCAAACGACCGATTGCGTAAGCAACGGCCACCGCGGGCGCCAGCGCGTCAAACATGACGGCCGCGGGCAGTTTGCGAGAGCGAATCTGCAGATAGTAAGCGGTGAGGCCGCCCATCATGCCGCCGTACCAGACCAGGCCAGCGCGCGAAGTGAGCTCGCCAATCGGGTCGGCCACCAGGTCTCTCCAATGGAGGCCGAGATAGTAGAGCTTTGCGCCCAGGATTCCGCCAATCGCAATCCAGGCCAGCATATCCCAGGCGAGGTCCGGGTTGAAGCCATAACGTTTGAGCCACTTGCTGAGAATCCACGCTCCGCCCAGGAACGACAAAAACATCATCAGCCCGAAGCTGGTGATCTCGAAACTGCCTATGCGAAACAAGACCGGGAACATGTACCTCTCCCCAAGACGGATGGGCCCACGGCTGGCCGAATGGGCGGCCAAAGATACCCGACCCGCGCGCTGCGCTCAACGCGGCATCCGTTTCAAACGCTGGTTTGCCGATGAGTCCTTGCGCGGCCTAGCTTTGGGCCTCCCTGAGTTTCCTACCCTCACAACGATCAGGAGCTCTAAACGCGATGAGCCGCCTGCGGATCGCACTGGCCCAGTTCAATGCGACGGTTGGCGATTTTGCCCAAAACGTGGAGCGGATTGCGGGTCTGATGACGGAGGCGCGAGCCCTGGGCGCCGACCTGGTTGCGTTTCCGGAAATGGCGGTGACCGGCTATCCGCCCGAGGATCTACTGCTACGGGCGTCGTTTCTCGAGGACAACCGCCAGGCCCTCCTGGCGTTGCAGTCAGCCAGCCGGGGACTCACCGCGCTGGTTGGTTTCGTCGACCGGGACACCGACCTGTACAATGCGGCAGCCGTGCTGCATGACGGCCATTGGATCGA
>JBOHRF010000496.1:0-3752 GCA_050732575.1 Longimicrobiales bacterium | reverse complement strand
ACCCATGAGCGAGCGTGTTCGCTTTCTCGACACCGCTTGTGGCACTGACACGGACCTGCGCAGCGAGATCGAGCGATTGCTGGCCGCCGACGGCCTGGCCTACGATCGCATCGAACGAATTGTCGTGGACGGCGCCGCCCGTGCTTCCGATGCATTGAACGAATCACCCGGGACCATGATTGGCACGTATCGCCTCATCCGTGCGCTGGGCCGCGGCGGTATGGGTTCGGTTTGGCTCGCTGCTGCGAGTGACCAGCCCAACGCCCCGGTCGCTCTAAAGCTCATGCGGCCCGAGATTGTAAGTCCGGATATCATTCGGCGATTCCGATCGGAACAGCAGATCCTGGACGAGCTGCGCCACGACAACATTGCGCAGCTGGTGAGCGGCGGTACGCACGATGGCCGGCCCTATTTTGTCATGGAGTACATCCAGGGTGAACCCATCGATGTCTGGTGCTGCAACCGCGGCCTGTCCGTCGAGGCCCGCATCGATCTCTTCCTGGCGGTCTGTGCCGCCGTACAGTTCGCGCACACCAGCGGCGTCGTCCATCGCGACCTGAAACCGGGCAACATCCTGGTCACGCAAAATGGCACACCCAAGTTGCTCGACTTTGGTATTGCCAAGCTGCTGGGTGCGCGCCGCTCGCAAGCAGTACAGACCGCACCCGGTGTGCGCATGATGACGCCGCACTACGCCAGCCCGGAACAGGTGCGCGGCAATCCGGTTTCACCTGCTACCGACGTCTACGCACTGGCTGTGGTGTTGTACGAGCTGCTCACGGAACGACTGCCTTACCGGCTCGAGAAGGAGCTGCCCCACGTGCTGGCCAGTGCCATTCTCGCGCAGACGCCCGAGCCACCCAGCACGGTCGTTCACTCGACCACACTGCGAGATCGACTGAGCCGTGATCTGGATATCATCCTGCTTACGGCCTTACAAAAGGAACCCGAGCGCCGTTATGCGTCGGTAGCCGAATTTGCCGGCGAGCTGCGGCGCAGTCGTACAGCACGCTCGCAGCCCGCTTGACGTTTAGCGCACGGTTATGGCCAGACCAGCCAGCAGGATGTTGGGGTTGAGGTTGGTGCCCAGTGAAACCTCGTTCAGATGCGCGGTCACGTTGGATGAATTCAGGTAGGTCACGTAGGGTGTGAGTGCCGCACCCGCGCCCATCGGGATGTCGAAGCCCGCACCAATCTGCCATGACAACCCCTCGCCTGTTACGCTAAAAATGGCGTCTTCGATCACGGCGCGTACGCCGCCAAAGCCGCCGCGCACAAAGAAGCCGGCCGTGGCGCTGGGATAGCCAACGGTCACCAGGCTGACTGCGGCAATGCGTCGCTCCAGGCCGTCACTGTTCTTGAGCCAGCCAATGCCTTCCACGCCTACGAACAGGCGGGCATTCACGTTGCCGCCTATGCGCACGTAGCCGGCCAGTCCTTCCGTGCGATCTTCGATTTCGATGTCACAGTCCTCGCAGGTCACGCCGGCCGAACCCCAACCCAGTCCGAACGACATGCCGAATCCGGAGCGGGCCGGCTGCTGTGCGGCGAGCGGCGAGATGAAGCTGCACATAACGAGTGCCAGCATCGTGCTGCGCAGGCTGCGCCCAACAGTTCCGCGCCCGTGCCCAGTCGTTCCACACATCGTCGTGCTCATGTTCGTGTCTCCCGGATTGAAGCTGCGCTTTGCGCAGCTAGTGTTGTACTCTAGAAGCAGGTCACGCGGAAGCGATCATCCAGGTCAGTATGCAGAATCAAGGTTCGGATTTGCGCCGACCGTGCGCGCGGGCAGACCGTGAGCGCCAGCGTGTTGGCCGCGGCCAGGCTGGGCGCGTATTCGGCATTGAGAATCGGTTTGCCGCGTTCAGTGAAAATGCGCAGCGTGTCACACTCCTCGTACTCGTGACATTCCTCGTTGAGCTCGAGGTCGAAATAGTCGACCAGCTCCGCGGCCTGATCGCCATCGTTCTTGAGGGCAATGAACAGCCCGCGCCGGTGCGCCTCATTGGCCAGGTTTCGGTTGAAGGCAAGCTGATCGCGCGCCACGATGGGGAAGTCGGTGTCGTTGTCGTAGGCCGTCACATTGTCCGGCTCCACTCCGTCACAACCGCGCTGCACGGCCAGATCCAGCCGCGCGGTCATGATGTCCATCACAGCGCGGCGCCGGATGTCCAGCCAGCGTTCATTGGGATAGCCATCGAGCTGGCGTCCAAGCGAGCCGGAAGGAAAGCGATTGTAGTCGGGTGCGCGCCGTTCCGCCGAACCGGCCGAGAAATAACAGAGCACCACGATATTGCGCGCGTGCAGACCGGTTATGACTGCAGCAGGCGTCTCGAAGAGGTCGATGTCGTAGACCTCGGCGCCGTAGCTGGTGTTGATGGTCCCTTGCAGCTGCCACTGCCAGGTGGTTTGCAGCGGCAACCGCCTCCATGAGCCCTGCGTGATGGGCGCCACATCGGCATCCAGCTCCGAGCTGCCCGCAGGATCGAGGATATCCTCCCCTCCCTCGTCACTGCACGCGGAAAGTGCAACCAGTAAACCGAGAAGCAGAAATGGGGTACGCATGGCCTGTCTCCGTCATGGATGCCGTCTACCCAGGAAAGCGACGTTCCGGCCCAAACTCCCTCATTCAGTCAACGGGCGACCCGATAGCGAACAATGAACTCGACAATCGTGGTCGTCGGGCTGGACGCCCAGAGCAGTATCGGTCGTGACCTTGAAGGCCCGGAACTTGGGCGGCAGTCGCTCGACACTGGAGACTCAAATCCGTCATCGAGCCACCAGTTGCTGGAACAATCGCTCTACCGCCTCTTCGGGTGACTCACACAATCCGCTGTGAACGGGAGATACCTGGATCACGGTGCTGCGCGGCGCAACCAACCAGTGAAATCGTTCGCGCTGAGACAATTGCGCGATGGGGCCTGCGTCCTTGTGTCCTTCGCACACGCGGATGAAAGCCTCCAGGTGTTGCTGCACGAGAGCGAAATCGGTGTCCGGCGACAAAGCGTGCAGGCGTTTCTGGTCCACGTGCACACGCGCGCCCAGGAAGCGGCGCTCCAGGGAAAACACGATGACACCCGCGTTGAGGAACTCCTCGCGCTCCACGCGCGGCACCACGCGGATCACGGCGTAGTCAAACGAGCTGGGCGCGGGCACGCACTGCCTCCTGCACGAAGTTGGGTGCGGCATTCAGCCGGCGCAGGAAATACTCGAGGTATTCGTTGCGCATGGCGGCCGGCGAGCGTTCGTGTGCTGTAGATTCGAGCCATGAATCGGGTACCAGAGCAACCAGTCCGGCAAGGACCGCTTCGGTCAGCAAGAGCCGCAACCCTTGGTCGGCATCCACGATTCGTTCCGCCCAGGGCAGGAGAACGTGCGTCTTGATTTGCGCGAACGGTGTAGTGGCCACGCGCTCCAAGGTTGGCCAGTCGTGGTGGAAGTACAAGGCTGCGCCATGATCGATGAAATACAGCGACTTGTGCCAATAGAGGAGGTTGGGGTTATACGCGGTGCGGTCCACGTTCGTGATGAACGCATCGAACCAAACCGCGCGCGAAGCCAGCTCGGCGTCGGCCGCGTCACCCGCAGCCGCATCGAACATGATGGAGCCGGGCAGGTAGTCGAGAGCGAGATTCAGACCGACACTGGCGCGCAGCAGCGCACGAATCTCGGGATCGGGTTCATTGCGGCCGAGCGCGTCATCGACCTGCACAAAGACCAGCTCGGGCACGTTCAGCCCGAGGATACGGCCC
>JBOHRF010000495.1:0-3764 GCA_050732575.1 Longimicrobiales bacterium | reverse complement strand
GTGGCGGACTGGACGGCCGGCAATTCTTCGGCCCCATGTCGTTTGCGTTGTTCTTGCGCCAGCCGAATGCGCCCAGCTGGGGTGCCGAATGGAAACAGTGGTTGCACCACAACTTCACGCGCACCATGTGCATCAACGGCCATACTACGTCACTGCCCGTGGCAACCAACAACGTCACGCTCGATCCCAAGCTCAAAGACAAGTGGGGCCGCCCGGCCATCCGCATCACGTACAAAGACCATCCGGATGATCTTCAGTTTGCCAAATTCCTGCTCGGGAAAAGTCGTGAGATTCTGGATGCGGCCGGCGCCCGCAAAGTGTGGGTGGATCCGGTTCAGGAAAGTGAGGGCACGGCCCATCTGCTGGGCACCTGTCGCATGGGCAATGACCCCCGCGAGTCCGTGGTGGACAAGGACCACCGCGCCCATGACGTGCCCAATCTTTTCATTTGTGATGGCAGCAGCCTTGTTACTTCGGGTCGCGGGCAGCCCACCATGACCATCCAGGCGCTCGCGTTTCGGGCCGCGGAACGGATTGCCGGAATGGCGCGAAGGCGGGAGATCTGAAGAATTGAACGGATCAAAAGATTAACGGACGAGCACGAGAACGTGAAAAGCCGTTCTCGTGCTCGTCCGTTAATCCGTTGATCCGCTATCCGTGATGCGGGTACTGCTAACGGACACCCTGTAGAGAGATATTGCGCGAGTGCCGATACGGGATGGCCCGGTTGAGCGGTTCGCGCAGTCCGACTACGCCTTCCACGCGATAGTTGAAAGTGCCGCGGTCCATGATCGAGCGGATGGCACCGCCCATCGCGGTATAAGTGAATTCGATGGGGATCTCGACTTTGGTCGTGCCGCCATCATCCACTTTGACCGGCTCTCTGAATTCACCCTTGGCAAAGTCGATCCAGGTCTCGCCCTGCGCGGTGCGATCGCTGACTTTCAGATCGTAGGTGATGTTCCGGGTCTCGAGCTCAAAACCGTTTGGATTCATGATTTCCAACTCGGCAATCAACGAGCCGCCGCGCAGCCCGAGTCCGCTCACGCGGACACCGGTCAACGTGATCTCGGGTTGGCGTACCCGGCCAATGCAAGCCGTGGTCAGCAGACCCGCGCCCATTGCGAGCAGTAATATCGAACGTTCCATGCGTTTCATGTTTATTCTCCTCAGGGCCTCTGATACCCGCGGATGGGCTGTGCAGGTGCCGTTCCAGCCAGAGGGCCGGGTTTATCTGCCATTCCGTACTATTCGGTGGACGCTTTGTCCTTCTGTTGTGTCCACCACGCGAGACGTTCGGCGATCTTCTTTTCATACCCGAACTCGCTGGGCACGTAGAACTGGCTGCCGCGCAGCTTGTCCGGCAAATACTCCTGCGGCATAAAGTGCGTCGTGTCATCAAAGGCGTAGCGATAGCCGGCGCCGTAACCGAGCTGCTTCATCAACGGCGTGGGCGCGTTACGCACGTGCAGAGGCACGGGTTCGGCGGGCGTGCTGCGGGCCGCATCGAGCGCGGCTCCCATGGCGGTGAACAGTCGGTTCGATTTGGCGGAGGTGGCCAGATACACGGCGGCTTCGGCAAGGGCCAATTCACCTTCGGGCGAACCGAGCATCTGATAAGCGTCCCGGGCCGCAATGGCGAGAGGCAGTGCCTGCGGGTCAGCCAGGCCGATGTCTTCCACGGCCATGCGGATCAATCGACGCGCAAGGTAGAGCGGATCTTCGCCTCCTTCCAACATGCGCGCCAACCAATAAAGCGCACCATCGGGGTCGCTGCCGCGCACGGCCTTGTGCAGCGCGGAAATCAGATTGTAGTGCTCTTCGCCAGCCTTGTCGTAACGGGCAAAACGCAGCTGCAGCGCCTCGCGCGCGAGCACTTTGGTGATGTGGCGCTCTTGGCCCGCCAGGGTGGCGGAAGACTCGAGCGCGTTGAGGGCGCGCCGCGCATCACCATCTGCTTCGGCCGCAATCAGCTCCAGCGCATCCGGATCGGCGTGCAGTTGAAGCGCGTTCAAACCATACTCGGCGTCACGTAAGGCACGCAGCAGAATATCCTGCAGCTCGCTTGCGGCCAGCGGCTGGAGCACAAAGACGCGCGACCGGCTGAGCAGCGCGCCAATCACCTCGAACGAAGGGTTCTCCGTGGTAGCGCCGATCAATGAAATGGTGCCCGCCTCCACATGGGGCAGGAATGCATCCTGTTGGGCTTTGTTGAAGCGGTGAATTTCGTCGCAGAACAGGATAGTACGGCCGCCGCCCGCTTTGAGACGCGCGTCGGCCTCCTTGATGATTTCGCGCACGCGCGCCACGCCTTCGGTTACCGCACTGAATTGCACGAAGGTGCTGTTGGTGCGGTGCGCGATGATGCGGGCCAGCGTGGTTTTTCCCGTGCCCGGCGGGCCCCAGAAGATGAGGCTCCCCAACTCGTCTTTCTCGATCAGCTCGCGCAAGGCGCGGCCGGGCGCCATCAAATGCTGCTGGCCGACAAAGTCATCCAGCGAGCGCGGCCGCATGCGCGCGGCCAGTGGCGCAGCAGACGTATCCTGATCCTGCCCTGCCGGTTTCTCTTTCGCCCGGGCTGCGCTCTTGCCGAAGAGATCCAGTTCGTCAGGCATCGGGCAACAACAGTCGAACCAGATAGAAAGCAAGCACGCCCAGAAAGACGCTGCCGGGAATGATGAACCCGCGTTCTCGCTGCGCTTCCGGAATGAGGTTGGAGGCGGCCACGTAAATGGTCACGCCGGCGGACAGAGCAAGACCGAAGCGCGCCAGCAGGCCGAGGGAAGGCGTGAGCAACGCTCCCATCACAGTCGCGGCCGCGAGCAGCGCCACGGCGAGCAGCGCGCTGCGCGCGCTGTTGCCGCTGGCCAGCATGATGCTGGCCAGCGATGCACCCGTGGGAACTTTGTGCAGCAGCACAGCGCCAAACAGCAGTGTACCGAGCGTGTTGCTGGTCAGGAAACCGCTGCTGATGGCCACGCCATCAAAGAACGAGTGGGGCAGCAACCCGGCCAGCGCCCACACGCCAACATCGCGGGACACCATGGCTTCCGAGTGCGTTTCCTCACCGAAGTGAAAATGCGGTGTCAGCGTATGTTGGGTCAGGTGGACGACCAGGTAGCCGATCAGAACGGCCGTGACCCCACCCGTCATGCCCAGTGCAGCCGGAACCATCTCGAGGAAGGCGACGGCCAGCATGAAGCCACCGCCAAAGGCGATCAACACACTGAGCTGACGGTGGCGGTGCGCGAGCGTGTCGTTGGCCAGGCGTCCGATCACCAACCATCCACCCAACAAATCGCCCAACGCGGCCAGGATGGAATAAGCAATGCCAGCGATCACGAGGCCAACTCCTGCCGCACGAGCGCCAGCAGCTGCTCTCTTGTGTTGAGTTCCGGACGGTCGATTACGCGATCGAGTAGGGCGCGCAGTATTTCACCAAAACGCGGACCCGGTGTGAGCCCCATACGTTTGAGGTCTTCTCCGTCGATGGCCAGGGCGCTGGTCTCCAATACGGGCTGCCTCAGCAAGATGGCATGAATGCGCTGCCAGCGCGCGATCAGGTCACGATCGCCGTTGGGCACGGGCCGCGCGCGCCAGAGGGCGAGGCGCAGCCGGTAGAGGTCGCGCACGAGCGTCGGCGGCACGTACAGTAACCAGCGGCGCAGGCCGGCATCCGGTGCGTCCGGAGGCGGTAAGAGCGACTGCCGCGCTATCAAGGCCACGACCTGTTCGGTGTCCGCATTCGAGGCTTTCAGCCGGCG
>JBOHRF010000494.1:0-3765 GCA_050732575.1 Longimicrobiales bacterium | reverse complement strand
GCCGGCCGACGGAGGTAGTCCCCGTCAGCTCACCAGCGGACCTTATGACAGTGGCGCGCCGATATTCACGCCCGATGGCAAGACCATCATCTTCGGGTCCGGGCCGCGCGTGCCCGAAGCCGAGTACATCTGGCGCGAGTCAGACATCTACTCGCTGGACGTGGCCAATGGCAAAGTGACACAGCTCACCACGCGCAAAGGGCCCGACGGTCAGCCGGCCATCTCACCCGACGGCAAGCTGATTGCCTACACTGGCTACGACTACACGGACGACACCTATCGCGATTCCAAGTTGTACATCATGAACGTCGATGGTTCGAGCCCGCGCGTGTTGACGGAAACGTTGGACCGCACACCGCAAGGCCTCAACTGGGCGCACGATGGGACGGGCGTGTACTTCAGCGTGCAGAGTGAAGGATCACAGAACCTGTATTTCGTATCGCTGAAAGGCGAGCTGAAGCCGGTCACCAAGGGCACGCACATGCTGAGTGCGGGCGACATCCACAAGACCGGATTGGTGGTGGGCACGCGCAGTACATCGGCCGAGCCGGGTGACATTGTCACGTTCAGCCTCACGGCGCCCGATCGCGTGAACAAGCTGACCGACGTGAACGCTGACATCCTGGCCGGCAAGAAGATTGGACAGACCGAAGAGATCTGGTACACCTCGGTTGACAACTACAAAATCCAGGGCTGGATCGTGAAACCGCCCGACTTCGATCCGAGCAAGAAATACCCGCTCATGCTCGAGATCCACGGTGGACCCCACTCGATGTACAACGTGGGCTTCAGCTTCCCGCGCCAGGAGCACGTGGCCAATGGCTATGTATTGCTCTATACCAACCCGCGCGGCAGCACCGGCTATGGCAGTGCGTTTGGCAATGCCATCAAGAATGCCTACCCGAGCAAGGATTTCGACGATCTGATGAAAGGCGTCGATGAAGTGATTGCCAAGGGCTACATCGACACCAGCAACATGTTCGTGTTTGGTTGCAGCGGCGGTGGTGTGCTGACGGCCTGGACGGTGGGGCATACGGATCGTTTCACGGCCGCGTCATCGAATTGCCCGGTCATCAACTGGCTCAGCTTTGTCGGCACCACGGACGGTTCCTCGTGGTACCGCAATTTTGCCAAGCTGCCCTGGGAAGACCCGAGCGAGCACTTGAAGCGCTCACCCCTGATGTACGTGGGCAATGTAAAGACGCCGACCATGCTCATGACGGGCGTGAACGATCTGCGTACACCGATCAGCCAGACGGAAGAGTTCTATGAGGCGCTGAAGCTGCGGAAGGTGCCGACTGCCATGGTGCGTTTCAACGATGAATGGCATGGCACCAGCTCCAAGCCTTCCAACTTCCTGCGGACGCAGCTTTATTTGAGGCATTGGTTTGAGAAGTACTCCAAGAAAACGGCTACTACGACCACGAATTCCGGGAATTGAGTCCAGGCCAGGCCCGGGCGCTCCGCGCCCGGGCTGCGGTCCCGTTCAGGAAGCGCCATGACCCACCAGCACTCCGGCACACCGGTCATCGAAGCGCCTGAGATCAGCGCGCCCCCAGTTTCATCCGCGTCCGTTCCCGCTCAAGGAAAGGTTGCGTCTCGGACCCCCGCTTCGCCGGGAGCAGAGGCTCAGGGCGAGCGGTTGCTCTCGCTGGATGTATTCCGCGGCATCACGATTGCCGGCATGCTGCTGGTCAACAATCCGGGTACCTGGGGCGCCCAATACGCGCCGCTCAAACACGCAGACTGGCATGGCTGGACACCCACTGACCTGATCTTCCCGTTCTTCCTGTTCATTGTCGGCGTGTCCATGACTTTCTCGTTCGGGCGCATGCTCGAGAAGGGCCTCACGCGCGAAACGATCCTGCTCAAGTCGGTCAAACGAGCGGCCCTGATCTTTCTGGTCGGGCTGCTCATGCACGGGTTCCCCAGCTACATCGACAACCTGCCCACGCTGCGTATTCCCGGTGTGCTGCAGCGCATCGCGATTGCGTACCTGATTGCCGCACCGATCGTGCTCTACACGAGAGTAAAAGGCATCGTGGTGGCGATTGCGGCGCTGCTGCTGGGTTACTGGGTCGCGATGACCATGATCCCGGTGCCGGGCGGATTCCCCGGCATTCTGCAGAAGGGTCAGGACCTGGGCGCGTTCATCGACCGTGCGATTTTCGGCACCAATCATCTGTGGAATCAAAGCAGGACCTGGGACCCCGAAGGTCTGCTCAGCACGTTCCCCGCGGTGGGTACCGCACTGCTCGGTGTACTGGCCGGTTACTGGATACGTTCACCCCGCACGCAACTGGAGAAAACAGTCGGCCTCTTCGTGGCCGGCAACATCGGCCTCGTGCTCGGCCTCATGTGGCACCAGCTCTTTCCCATCAACAAGCCATTGTGGACCAGCTCGTACGTGATCTTTACTGCGGGTATGGCGTGTCACTTTCTGGCGCTCTGCTACTGGCTGATCGACGTCAAAGGGTATCGCCGCTGGACACTGCCCTTCTTGATCTTTGGCATGAACGCCATCACCGCATTCTTCCTGTCCAGCATAGGCGCACGCTCGCTCAACCTGATCAAGGTCGCGGGTCCCACGGGTGAGCCGATTGCGCTCAAGACCTACATCTTCACCAATTTCTATCAGTCCTGGCTCTCGCCCATCAATGCATCCCTGGCGTTTGCCATCACGTACGTGCTCTTCTGGCTGGGTGTGATGGCCATTCTCTACAAGCGCCGCATTTTCATAAAGCTCTAGGCACGATGTCGTTCACGCTTTCGTTTTCGCTTTCGCTTTCGTCCGTTAAGAGATTTGAACAGCCGAAAGCGAAATCGAAAGCGAAACCGAAAGCGTGTTCACCACCGTACTCTTTGTGATCCTGACCATCACGCCCAATCCCTCTCTGGATCTCCTGTTCGAGACCAGTCGTCTGGTCTGGGATGATGCCAATCGCATGGATGCGCCGCGTCGCAGACCAGGCGGCCAGGGCGTCAACGTGACCCGGGCTGCGCGCATGCTGGGCGGCTCGAGCGTAGCGCTGGTGTTGCTGGGCGGACGCGTGGGTGATGAGCTGGAACGGGCGCTCGCCGGCGAGGGCACGCCCTACGAACGCATCGATATCGAGGGGGAAACGCGCGTATTCGTCGGTGCGCGCGAGGCAGAAACGGGTCGCAGTATGCTGCTCAATCCGCGGGGTCCGCAGATTTCACCTGCCGAAACCGAGGGCGTCGTGCAGTCAATAACGGCAGTCGTTCGGCGCTTGCAGCCGCGGTGGGTAGCGGCCTGCGGCAGCATTCCACCCGGCCTCACCAGCGATCTTTACGCGCGCATAGGCCAGGCGGCGCATGAACTGGGCGCGCGCTTCGTGCCCGATTGTGATGGTGATGCACTGCGCACGGCCGCACGGTACGCCGACCTGCTGGTGCCCAACAGACACGAGGCAGAGCGGCTGCTCGGTTTGCCCATTGTCGACACAATGTCAGCAGCCCGCGCCGTGCGCCGCCTGCACGAGCTTGGTGCTGCGGTGGCCGCCATTACGCTGGGCGCCCACGGCGCCGTTCTGAGCGACCGGCTTACCACCTGGCATGTAGAACCGTTCAGTATCAACCGCGGGAGCGCAGTGGGCGCCGGCGACGCGTTCTTGGCGGCACTGCTGATTGAGCTGGAAGCGGGTTCACCCAGCGAAATTGCCTTGCGCCGTGCAGTTGCGGCTGGCGCGGCCGTGCTGCACAGCACAGGCAGTGATCTTCTCCGCAATGACATGGTGCAGCACA
>JBOHRF010000493.1:0-3767 GCA_050732575.1 Longimicrobiales bacterium | reverse complement strand
CTGGATGAGCGTACACCAGGAGATTTTGATTCGCACGCGTACGATTCGTATCTGTTTCCGTTTTATCTGATGTTGACCGGTAAGGAAGCGGCCATTCCTGCCATCTGGCAGGCGTTCGCAACTCAGGCTCAACTCGCTGGCGTAAACGCAGGGTTGAAGTCGCAGGGACTGAAGTTCGACGAAGTTTTCCCCAAGTTCGCGCAGTACAATCTGAATCAGGCCGATCAGGAGGAGTATCGCAAAAGGGATCAGCTGCCATTTTCGGCGGAGATCCAGGAGAAACACGATGTGACCGTTACCGGCACAACGGATTACGAGTACGGCATTCCGCTATCCATCAAGCACCTGGCGACGAAGTACGCGCATTTCAAGTTCGACCAGAAGGTCAGGACGATTACCTTCGAGAACACCCTCGCACCGATTCCGTTCGCGGCAGTCTGGGTCGTACCCAACGTGCTGGGCACGTGGGAGGACCCCATCGAGCTGACAAGAACCGGTCAGAGGACCTGGTGCCGCGATATGCCGACGCAAGACGTGGAGGAGCTGATTTTCGTCTTCACCAACAACGAGTGGCAAGACCCGCGCAAGTTGGTCGCGCCGGCCAGCAACACGCTGCCGACGGTGCGCGCATTTCCAGGCGACTGCGGCCGCGGCTGGACCGGTACAAGCGAGCTCACCAATACCATCAGCAGCACAAACCCAGCAGTCACGATCGTGGAGACCGTGCGCACCACCATGCGTTTCGCGGTCGACTCCTCGTTCATACTGCCGGGTGAGCCCCGGGAATACTACAAGACAGTGGGCGATTCCATCAGCTGGCAGGTCAACGTCACGGGCGCTTGCAGCGGTTCCGCGTCCGGCAAAGTGCCGATCGCCAATCGCACCGACGACCATGTGGCGGTGCTGCGCATTTGGTCGGAGGACAGGAGACTCCATCACTCGGGCTCGAACGGACCGTGGCCGGGGGACATTCCGTACTACACGGTCACCTGCGCAAATGGAGAAAGGGCCCAGATGGCCCTGCTCTCTGCGCTCGGTTTTTTCGCAACCGACAGCGACAAAGACCATTTGGAGCCGGATGGCAAGTCTTTCAGCGGCAATTTCCAGAACCAGCCTGCGCCGGGAATGACAGTGCACCACCGTTACTCATTCCGGTGCGCGCGCAACTGTTGATGCGAGCGCCTCGGCATAGGGCACAACACAATCGTCGACGAGAGCTTTCAACGGGGCCCGGCCGCAAGCGGCATGTATTGCCGTTACCGAATCGGGGCGGGAAACGCGAGGCGCCGCTCGACCTCGCGGAACACCGGATGCGCGCGCAGCGGTTCGAGTAGCGGATCGTGCCGGATGCAGAAGGCGCTCGGCGATCGCTCATCATACATGCGACGGAACCAGAGTGCGGCTGCATCGAAATCGCCCAGGCCCGCGTATGCGATGCCGACCGCCCAGGGATCCAGGTAGCGGTGTGATCCAATCGCGAGCAGTCTTTCCAGAGCCTCCTGTCCCTCCTGCGCCGCACCGATGCGTCCGAACGCGGCGGCAGCGAGCGCGAGTGCTTCGTGATCGTAGGGTAGCGACTGGATCCCTTGACGTGCCGCGTCCGCAGCGGCCGCCGCATCGCCGAGCAGGGCATGATTGACGGCCGCATATGGATGGGCGAGCGCGAAGTGCGGGTGCAGCTCGAGGATGGTCTCGAGCTCTCGATTCGAGGCGTGGTGCTGCCCGGCTTTGTACTGACTCCACGCCAGCATGAAGCGCGTGATGGGGCCGATAGGGTCGAGCGTCGCGGCCTGCCGTTGCTGCGCTAGCGCGGCATCGAACTCGCCCATCGCGGCAAGGAAGAACACGTAGTCGATCCGGGCATCCAGACTGTCCGGCGATCGCTCTACCGCACGAGCGAAGTCCTGGCGTGCGCCTGCCCAGTCGCGATCGGCCAGCATGCGGTACATCCCGCGCACCGCGATCGCCTCGCCGAGGGTTTTATCGAGCGCAAGCGCCTGCTCCAACGCGCGACTTAGCTGCGGGAACGCATCCGCAGGTGACAGATAGGCAAAGACCGCGAGGCTGGCGTACGCCGCCGCCAAGCCGGCCCACGCAGGTGCATAGAGCGGGTCACGCTCGATCGCAATCCGGTAGTGTGCAATCGCACGATCCGTTTGCGGAAGGCGAAGGCTGAAGTGTCGGCCCTTCAGGTAGGCTTCGTACGCCACCGGATCGACAGACCGCGGCTCGGCGTGGTGAACCGGCGCTACGAGGCCGGAGTGTCGAATGCCTGCGGTCCTTTGGTTGCCCGGGTTGGCTGCAGCCCTGTCAATCGCCTCAACAATGCCCCTGGCAGTGTCCGCATGTAATGCCAGGACACTGCTCAAGGTCTGATCGAAAGTGCCCGCCCACAGGTGCGCTTCCGGCTCGACGCGAACGAGCTGTGCGGTGATGCGCACGCGATCCTGGTCGCGCAGCACCGATCCCTCGATCACTGCGTCGACGTCGAGCGCGCGCGCGATTTCCTGTAGTGACTGCCTCGAGTCACGAAAGCCGAGGACCGATTGACGCGAGATCACGCGGAAAGCCGAATGCCGTGCCAGCTCCGTAATCAGCGCTTCCGTCATTCCGTCGGCGAAGTAGTCCTGTTCTGCATCGCCGCTCAGGTTGGCGAAGGGCAGGACGGCGAGCGCGCGCGGCCATGCCGAGTTGGGGGCTTCGAGCGCTGCGGCGCCAGCAGGAGCAGACAGGTCCACGGTTGGAGTTACCGGCCGGCGGGCGCGTACACGTTCTGCGAGTGCGCGCGTAGCGGCGGCAGGAGAAGTGCCGAGCTGATCCACAAGTGCCAGCTCGAGACGCTGATATTCCCTTAGCGCATGCGTGACGTCGCCGGCTCGAGCATACAACGCAATCAGATCGCAGCTCAATGACTCATCCACCGGCTGCCACGCGACGGCGCGCTCGAGTGTGGCGATCGCAGCACTGCTGGCGCCGTCCTTCACGAGCTGGCGCGCGTGCTGGCGCGCGAGCGCTGCCGCTCTGCTGCGGAGTCGAGTACGCATGCCATCCTGCCACTGCTCGAATGCGGTGGCGTCCGGTAGCGACAGGTCGGGCAGGAAGTCGCCGCCATAGAGCCCGAGAGCAGTTGCGGCATCACCGCGCGTGGCCGCGGCGTCGAATGCGGCCAGGTCCGTACGGATCGTGTCCGCTGCCACGCCCACATCCTGTGGGCCGGACACCAGCACCGCCTCGCCCAGTGCAGCGCGTATGCGCCCGAGCGTCTTGCTCAACGCGTTGCGTGCCCGAGCCTCGTCACGATCGGGCCAGAACAGCTCGGCCAGATGGTTACGTGGACAGCGGGCTCGGCCGTTCGTGGCGAGGTAGAGGAAGACAGCAAGCGGTTTGGTTTGACCGAGCAGCGCCGCACCACCGCCATTCCGTGGCGCCGGCTCGTTTGCGCGCAGGTCGATGTTGCCGAGCGTGGTGATTTCTAGCATCGCGATGCCCTCGGGCCGCAACCGGCAGACGGGTGTCAGACCCCGGTCAGACCGCCGTCCGACCCCGGCGCTAAGGTACACCATCGCTTTGACCAGGCAAACAACAATGGGAGGTGAACATGATCAGCGTGCGCTATCTCGCCCTCGCGGCAACACTGCTCCTGCCACCGGGCTGCAGTCCATCCGAAAGGTCTATACCGCTCGAGCCTGCCACATCAGTCAATGTGGAACGCGCATCGGGCGGGGTCGTACGCCCCTTCCACGGCAGCTTCCTGGGTCAGCTAACGT
>JBOHRF010000492.1:0-3770 GCA_050732575.1 Longimicrobiales bacterium | reverse complement strand
GGTGTCGGCCCGGTGGGCAACCAGGTTTGCTGGCCCACACCGGACGAAGAACGGCGTAATAATCCGAATTGGCCGGGACACGAGGGGAACTAGAAGTTCACGTAACAAGCAAGGTGACGGTGACTCAATCCGGAGTCACCGTCACCTTTCCGTTGTTAATCTGTTAATCCGTTATTGAGTGGCAGCGCGCGCAATCGCTTTCCCGTGGCCTGATAGATGGCGCCGGCCAGCGCGGGCGCGAGTGTAATGATGGGTGTTTCGCCCGCGCCGGCGGACGGCAGATCCTTGCGATCGAGCAGTACCATGTCGATGGGCGGCAAATCGCTGAAGCGGGGCACGCGATATTGCGATAGCCGCGGGTTCAGGATTCTTCCTTCTTCGAATTCAATCGCTTCCCAGAGCGCTCCGCCCAGTCCCATCACGACCGCACCCTCCACCTGATTTTCGAGACCATCGGGATTCACGATGGCGCCGCATTCGAAGGCCTGCACGATGCGTACGACACTCAGGCGGCCGCTGGCACGATCGACCGCGACCTCGGCACAGGTGGCGGAGTAGCCGCCTTTCTCAGTACCACACGCGATACCGATGCCCCGACCGGGCGCGGCGCGCCAGCGCGACCAGCCGAACTTTTCGGCGGCTGCAGTCAGTGCTGCGCGCAAACGATCGTCGCGCAAGTTTTTCAAACGAAAGGCGAGCACATCCATGCCCACTGCCGCAGCCAGCTCATCCATGTGCGCTTCGCGCGCGAATGTATTGGCGGTGGCGGCCAGTGCTCGATAGGAACCCTGGCGCAGCGGCGTCTGGGCGGGCAGGAAAGCTTCCCGCTTGCTGGCCACTTCATAGGGGGTACGCAGACCGGATGCGCCGGCATTGTAATCGAGGAACTCCCAGGCAGTCAGCGTGCCATCCTGCTTCACGCCACTGCGGATTTCGATGAGTGCGGCCGGCCGGAAATAGGCCCAGGCGAATTCTTCTTCGCGCGTCCAGACTACTTTGACGGGCTTCTCTGCAACCTGCGCCAGGCGCGCGGCTTCAATTGCGCATTCGCCCGAATGTTTGCCGCCATAACCGGAGCCCGTGTCGGGGACCAACACGCGCACGCGCTCTTCCGGAATGCTGAAGGCGCGGGCCAGTTCAGTGCGCACGCCGAACGGCCGCTGCGTGCCGGTCCACACGGTCAGCTTGCCGGCCTGCCACTGTGCCGTGGCGGCGCGCGGCTCGAGTGGCACGTGTGCGATGTAAGCCGTCGTGTAATGAGCCGTCAGGCGGAGGTCCGCAGCAGCGAGTCCGCTTTCCAGGGCAGCGGCATCACCTGCATTGCCACTTGCGGTGCGCTTCAAATGCTGAAAAATCTCGCGCTGCGATGGCTGAGGCGAAAAATTCCACTCCGCCTTGAGCAAAGCGAGCGCGCGTGCCGCCGTCGCTTCATCGGGCGCAGTCACGCCCACAAAGGAACCATCGGCCACCACCGTAACACCGGGCAGCGTGCGCGCCGAACTCAGATCCACGCGCGCGAGCGTGGCACCAAATCCGGGCGCACGCAGCACCTTGCCAACCAGCATGCCCGGCAGCTTCTGATCGGCGGGGTAACGATGCCGTCCGGTGACGATGGCAGGTCCAGCTACCTTGGGCAGGGTTTTGCCCGCAACCGACCACTGCGCAGGGGCTTTGGTAGCTACATCACCCTGGATGGCCTGCACCAGTTTGGCGCCCCGCGTAATTTCGCCAATGCTGGCGCTGCGCGGGCCCGCAGTTTCCCGTATCCGACCATCCACCAGGCTCAGACGCGCGACCTCGATGCGCCAGTTCTCGGCCGCACGTTGCAATAACATGGTGCGCGCGGCTGCCGCGGCACGGCGCAGCTGCGCGCCCATCTGCGGTGTCGAGCGGCTGCCGAAGGTGCCCATGTCGAAGGGCACCAGATCGGTATCACCCATGACCATCGTGATAGCGGCAGGCGCCGCGTGCAGTTCTTCCGCAACGGCCTGGGTCAGTGATGTGCGGATGTCCTGACCGACCTCGACCTTGCCCGTATACACCGTGACTTTGCCATCCTCGGCAATGTGCAGCCAGGCGCCCAGTGTGCTGTCCACCTGTTGCTGGCCATCGGGCAATTCGGCCCAGACCGGAGCTCCGCGCGTGACCACCAGCACGATCACGCCGGCGCCAACTCCGGCCAGGAAATCACGACGCGTCAATTCGAACGTGTAGCGCGCGGGCTCGCTCAGCTCATATCGCTCGGGCTCAAGGGCATGTTTACTCACGACCGGCCTCCGCGCTGATGGTGAGTGCCGCACGCTTGACCGCCGCCACGATGCGCGAGTATGCACCGCAACGGCAGACATTGCCATCCATGGCACGCTTGATCTCGTCTTCCGCCGGATGGTTCTGGCGATTCAACAGACCCACCGCATTCATGATCATGCCGGCCGTGCAATACCCACACTGCAGTGCGTTCTCGGCCAGAAACGCCTGCTGCACGGGATGGAGCCGGCCCGTGCGCTCCAGCCCTTCGATCGTGATGATGGGCCGCGTGCCCACCGTGCCGACCGGCGTGATGCAGGAGCGAACCGCGCGCCCGTCCAACAACACCGTGCACGCGCCGCACTGGCCCTCGCCGCAGCCGTACTTGCTGCCCGTCAGATCGAGATCCTCGCGCAGAACCGCCAGGAGACTCTTGGCTGGATCGGCCTCGACGCGCTGGCGCCGGCCATTGATGAGAAGCTCGAGAGGAGCCGCCATCGATTCGCTCCTTGGAAGAGCCGAAGAGACGCGTGACGCACCCACGTTGACACGGCAGGGCGTGATTGGGCAAGCATCGAACAGATTCGGGAGCGGGACCGGGAACGGACATCGGGGATCGGGTGATCGGGTGCGGGAGCGGGAACACATCTCGGGAGCGGGGGCGGGAGCGGGAACGAACCTGGGGAGCAGAATCGCGAGCGGGAACCGACTTCGGGAGCGAGATCGAGATCGAGAGCGAGCGGGACTCGAGATGGGCGCTCGCTCGCATATTGATCCGTCAGAATAGCGGGCAACTGAGAAATTGCAGACGGTTTTCGCGGGCGGTTGCGACGGGCGAGGCCGGTTGGCATCCTGGCCGCGACTGTCACGGTAACGGATTCGGGAGCGGGGATCGGGAAGAACGGATTCGGAGCGCCTTTCAACCGCCACACAGCGGTCGCGTTCCGCGGGCACGCCAGTGGTGTCCGATGCCGCTATCGGAATGCCCCACGGGAGAGTGCAGCGTGGCGCGTTCAGACTTCTCCAGGGGCGCGCCATGTTTGGCTTCGAAGACTGGGACATTTACAAAGCCGCTCTCGAGCTGAGAGAGATCGCGGAACAGTTGTACGAGTATCGCCAGCCAGGGACGGCGGGAGACCTGGATCAATTCAAGCGCGGCTCATCATCCGTTGTGTTGAACCTGGCGGAAGGGTACGGGCATCGGCAAAAGGGCAAGAAGCTGCAACATTACCGCGCAGTACTCGCGTCCGCACATGAGTGTTATGCGGCGCTCGAAATATTGCAGCGCACCATGAAGCATCGACGCGCGCGACCTCTCATCGAGAGGGGCCTCGAGCTGAGCAACCGCATTGCCGCCATGGCCACCAACCTCATTCGCAAAATCGAAGGTCGCGACCCTTGATCTGATCGCGGCAGAAGAATGCGCCCACCTGCACCACCACATTCCAGACGACCGATCATGTTCCCGATCCCCGCCCCCGCCCCCGAGATGTGTTCCCGCCCCCGCACCCGATCCCCCGATC
>JBOHRF010000491.1:0-3778 GCA_050732575.1 Longimicrobiales bacterium | reverse complement strand
CGCTGCTCGGCACGTTGGAAACCGACTTGCTGCTCAGCCCAACTTCGGACTTCATGCTTCATGGGTCGGCGTTGTTTTGGTAGGTGATTCAGCCGTTCAGCGACGAGAGGAATGGGTGGAGTATACCCATCGGACGGTCCCATCGTCAAGCCGCATGGGGTTATCCAACCCTCGTGGGAGCAATCGCTTGCGCGTTTGACGACCTCGCCCCGGCTCGCCATACTTGCGGCGATGATGCGGCGGGGTGATGTGTGACGACACAGGCCGATCGCTGGGAACTCACGGCAAACCAGTACCTGGCCTTGCCGTTGATCGATCGCGCCGATGCCTCGGTTCATTGCCTCAACGTGCTGATGCGCTCGGCCCTGGGGTTGGTCGAGTGGTGTGGCGATACTCAAACCCAGACGCCGCTCCTGACGCCCGTCGTGCGGGTCGACGGCCATGCGGTGATGCCGCTCACTCTGGCCTGGGAACGACTGGATCGCTGGATTCCCCGCGCCACCGCCCAAACACCCGACGGTCTGACCATCCACATTACGCTGTGCGCTCCCACCGGCTTCGACGCATCCCGCCGGGGCGCATTCTACAACATCGAAATCGAAAACCACAGTGCGTCCGAGCGTGTCGTCACCATCGAGCTGAGCGGCGTTTGGACCGAGACGTTTCAGACCGTGGGCACGCGCCGGCCCAGCCCTTCGGTTCGACGCATTGCCTTGAGTGCAGCACGGCCTGGCATTGTGCTGGAACTGGCCGGCCCACATTCGGTTGCGCTGGGCCTGGTCGTATTCGGCGCAGAAACGAGTCATCGCGTGCAGGCCGATGCAACGGGCGAGCTTCTGCTCGAGCCCGGCCAACAGCGCGTACTTGCCGAGGGTGAAGCGGCGCGCTTCAGCGCCCGGCGCGTCGTGAACATTGCAGCGGGTCGCCGCGCTGCGGCTACCTTTTACCTGGGCGTTGCAGCCGAACGTGAGGGAGCACTGGCCACGGCCGCCGCATTGCGGCGACGCGGCTCGGAGCAACTGATAAAAGAAACGAGACTCGAGCTGTCGCGCGTGGCGCGCAAGACGCGCGACGCCGTACTTGGTTCACTCCTCAATCGAAACCTGATCTTTGCCTACTTCTTCAGCGTGGCGCGTGCTCTTGATGACGACCGGCTCTATCCCATCACATCGCGCTCGCCCCTGCATCCGCGTTGCGGCACGTTCAATGAACGCGATGCATTGCTCTGGGCCTTTCCCGCGCTGCTGCTCGCGGATCCGCCGCTTGCTCGCGAACTGATATTGCGTGCCTGCGAGCAATACTCGCATCGGCCGGGCGAGTGCGTGCGTTATGTGGAAGGCGGCGTTCTGGAACCCGGTTTTGCACTCGACCGCTGGTGTGGCTATGTCCTGGCCACGGCCGCCTACATTGATGCCACGGGCGATGGCAGCCTGGCCGAAGAGCCGCTCATGCTCGAGGTGCTGCGCGAGCTGGAAACCGGCATCTACTTCCGGCTGCATCCCGAGGTGTTCCTGGCGGAAACCGAAGTGCTGCCTTCAGGCGAGGCGGCCGATTTTGCCTTCGTGACTTACGACAACGCGCTGTTGCACGCCGCGTTTCGGGCACTCGTGCGGCTGCGCGGTGAGGAGACGGACGAAGGAAAGCGCTCCGTGGCTGCAGCCGACGAAGTGGCGGCCGCGATATGGCGCCGTTGCGCGACCGATGTCGAGGGTCTTCCGGTTCTGGCGTTCTCCACGGACCTGCATGCCGAAGCCAACATCTATGATGACCCCGCCGGTTCGCTGCAACTGCTGCCTCACTACAAGTTCTGCGACTTCGATGAACCGGTGTGGAGGAATACGGTCGACTTTCTGCGCTCGGCACGTTATCCGCTTTGGTTGGGTGGACGGAAGTGCCCGGGACTGGCCAGCCGCACGGAGCCGCACCAGGCGAGCCTGGCTGCGCTTTGCGCCGACTTGTTGGGTACGCGCCGGTCAGAAGCACTCGCGGTGATGCGCCACTTGGAACTGCCTGCGGGCGTGGCCACCACGCGTTACGATCCGGATAGCGGACAGGGCGTGGGTGGATTGCACGACGCAGCGTTGGCTGGTTTCGTTGCCTGGTCGCTGCACCAGGCATTGAACGCATGAAGGTCCTGTTCGTTGCCTCCGAGGCTTTGCCCTATTTCAAGTCCGGTGGACTGGCCGACGTGGCGCGCTCGCTCCCCGATGCTCTGATTCGGGACGGACACGACGTTCGCATTCTGCATCCGCTATACGGGTTCGTAGCAGCGCGGCCTTTTCCGCTGAAAACCGACTGGGAGCTGCGCTTGCCCTGGCCGCAGGCCGCACGCGTGCGTTTTCACCTGCACGAGCCCGCGGCCAGCGCCGCGGCTGTGCTGGTCGAGCATCCGCTGCTGCTCGACGCCGTGGAGCCGTATACCTCGACCATCGATCCACTCAACGTGGGTGAACGGTTCGCCCTGTTTGCGCGCGCAGCACTGCATTATGCGCGGCACTGGGGAGCCGATGTCATGCACCTGAACGATTGGCAATGCGGTCTGGTACCCGTCTACGCATTGCTCGATGACATCCGGTGCGCAACCGTCCTTGCCATTCACAACCTGGCGTATCAGGGGAATTTCCCGCCCGCAATTCTGCCACGCATTGGTGTGCCGACTTCATTTTATCGAACAGAAAACGGACTCGAATTCTTCGGCAACGTCTCGTTTCTCAAAGGCGGCATTGCGCTGGCCGATCGCATAACAACGGTGTCACCCACGTATGCGCACGAGATCCAGACCCTGGAGCTGGGTGCAGGGTTGGATGGGTTATTGCGTTTCCGATCCCGCCTGCTGCACGGCATCCTCAATGGCATCGATGTCGATTCCTGGAATCCAATGACCGACACGGCCATCGCGCAGCGTTACAGCGTGCGCACGATAGCTGAGAAGGAAGTAAATCGAAAAGCGCTGCGCGAGGAATTGAAGCTGCAGGGCGAGGGCCCCGTGTTCGTGGCCGTGAGTCGCCTCGCCCATCAGAAGGGCATCGATATTCTGCATGGCGCGTTGCCGCGCCTCATCGAGATGGGGGCATCGGTTGCACTGCTGGGCGACGGCGACACCGCCATCGAGCAGGCGTTTGCGCGCGCGCTGACCGCGTTCCCGGGCCGGGTGGCCGCTTTCTATCGTTTCGATGACGCGTTGGCCCGGCATTTTTATGCGGGCGCCGATTGTTTTGTCATGCCCTCGCGTTACGAGCCGTGTGGACTGGGTCAGATGATCGCACAGCGCTATGGGACCGTGCCCATTGTCCGCGCAACCGGAGGCCTGGTTGATACCGTAGAGGAAGGTGTCACCGGTTTTCTTTTTCGCGAGCCGACGCCCGATGCGCTGCTAGGCGCCGCACAACGCGCGCTGAAAGTCTTTGGCAAACCGGCCTGGTCAAAACTTCAGCGTAGCTGCATGCGGCTGGATCGTTCGTGGAGCCGATCGGCCGAACAGTATGAGGAGGTCTATCGGGCCGCGGTTGGACCCGTTTTGGGTTGACGAAAGTCCGCGCTACGGCTAGCTTTTTGCCTCTTCAGCCCGCGGGCATAGCTCAGTTGGTAGAGCGTCTGCTTGCCATGCAGAAGGTCGCCGGTTCGAGTCCGGTTGCCCGCTCTCTTCCGTCCAACACGTTCGTTGGGCCCCGTAGCCAAGCTGGTAAGGCAAGGGACTGCAAATCCCTCATTCCCCGGTTCGAGTCCGGGCGGGGCCTCTTATTGCGCACGCTGGTCGCGTGCGGGCGCGGCCGTGGGC
>JBOHRF010000490.1:0-3788 GCA_050732575.1 Longimicrobiales bacterium | reverse complement strand
GCGTCGGGCCCACCCCGAACAGATCATACGGCACCAAACTGCCGCTCAGCCGGCGCACCGGCCGAAGCGCTACCGGCACCTCGCGAGCGTGCAGCCGTTCGACCTGCGTGCCGCGTACGATGTCGCGCCGACTCGCCAGCTTGCGCATCTCGCACACGAAGTCCGCCACTGCCTCCGCCAGCGTGCCGCCGTTCGGCATCTGCAAGGCCTGGTGTAGCCAGCGGTTGCGATAGACCAGATTACCGCACAGGTCGTAGATGGCCATTCCTTGCGCCACCGTATCGAGCGCACTGGCGAAGGCGCTGTCCAGGCTCGGCGAGCGCGTGCGGGTGCCGCTCCAGCCGTGCACGCGCCCGATCTCCCGGTAGCTCCAGCCGGCCCGCTTCAGCTCGCGCACCCGCTCCAGCGCGAGTGCACGGACCCAGTCCGGGCCACTGCGCGAATTTCGGGTAGGCCGGGTCATGGCAGCACCTCTTTCACGCATACCCAGATGCGGCCCTGGAACTCGCGATCGTTATTCAGCGTCGATACCGTGTACGGCCACTCCTCCACCTGGAGGGCAGCCAGTCGCCGCACACCTTGTGAAACTGGCGCCTCCTCGCTCTTGCAGTTCTTCTGCGCGCGCGTCCACATCCGGAACTCGAACATGACAGGCTTTGCCTCGCGATTGTGGAACTGGACGTGGATCTCTCGCTGGCCGTCCGTGGAGGTGCAGGAGCGGAAGCGCCAGGACAGCGGCGGATCCCGATGCTCCTGCTCTTCCGAGAATCCTGAGCAGATCGGTCCGGCCGGTGCGGGATCTGGGTAGCTCAGCGCCGCCGCCAGGCAGACAGCGCCAGTGATCAGTGTTGACTTCCATAGTGCGGTCATGCGCGCCCCTTGTTGCAATTGGCTGGTGCCTTCGTGACAAACTGGATGCGCGCTTCAGGCAGTTCTCAGGTTGGTGTCATTTGGACGGTAACAACCGCGTTACTACATCGCCTAACCGCAAGTTGCTTTGTGGGTTGTGTAACATGACGCGGAACGCTTGTGTGCCCGCGTGCGGGCAAGCGATCATTCGGCCGTTAGTGTTCCTTCAGGCAAAGAGAGCTGACGATGGTTCCCAAAAAAGCGTCGGAAACTGCAATACCGGCTTCCCTGTTGCGGCGAGTGGCCGAAGCGGCGGATGGCCTTCGTGATGGCAAGGCGCACTGGTTTCTGGTCTCCCTCAAGGCACCCCACAGCGTGACCCCCTTCGACAGCGCGAAAGAGGCAGACAAGGCGCTCGCCAAACGAGGCGGTGGAAAATTCGCGGTCCTCGGACCCTACCTCACCAGGTCCGAACCTGCCCCCAAGGGCGCCCGCCGCGCGCAGCGGAAGATTCGCTCTGTCCTGATTTATTACGAAGGAGAAAAGAAGCCCGTGAAGGTCGATTTGAAGAAAGTCGATGCGATCTTCCTCAGCGAGTCAGCGCTGGACAAGTTCGTCTACCCCTACATGAGCCGGGTCCACGGCGTGCCCGAAACGGCGCGTATGCGGGAAGCGTTCATGACCGAAGGAGAGCCGGTGTCCTTCCACATGCCCTGGACGGACTGGCCCTGATTAACGGTCCGCCAGCCTAGCGTGTTTCGGTCAGTCTGTGGGTGATGCCGCGGAACGCTACCCCTGTGGCTACGTAGTTGCGAAGATGTGGATTCAGGGTGAGGAAGGCCTTCAGATCCTCGAGCGCACCGGCGGTGTCGCCTGCCAACAACCGCACATGGGCGGCATCGAAACCGAAGGGTGGCGCGAGACCATCGGCGCCGGCAACGGTCCTGCGGAGCCGCGCCAGAATGGTGAGCGCGCTGTCGGCCCGGTTGTGCCTGGCCCACAGGCGAGCGATAAGGGTTTCCCAAAATATGTGTTGATAGTCGCGTGGCCCGTCCGGATCGGGTGCGACGAGCCGCCAGAGTTCTCGCTTCAGCGCGTACATCGAATCGCGCGAGATGGGCGGCGCCGGATTCACCGCCGAAACCATCAATTGGCATTCCAGAAACTGGACGTCGGTTGGGAATTCATCGTGCCCCTCACGGCACCACTGTTTTGCTTCCGTGAACTGTTCCCGATCCATCGCGATACGCACCAATCGATTGATGATCTCGGGCGTCTCGCGCAGGAACGCATCAGTTGTGCGCGCGCGTCTCACATACATCCAGGCTTCATCGAGTTCGCCCCTGTATTGCGTCAAACGACCGAGTTTGAACCAGGCAGACGCTCGCGTGTAGTCGATGCCCACCGCTTCCTTCAATTGGACTTCAGCCTGTCGCAGCAGTGAATCCGCGGCTGGCGCGCCCACCACGTTGTTAGCCAGGATGATATTCGCACTCGCACGCAACTCGAGGGCGCCCGCGTTGCGCGCCTGTTTCTGCAGCAGGCGGTTCGCGATCGAGATGGCAGTCCTGAGATAGGCGTCAGACACGCTCGAGCCGGGTGCATTGGTGAGTATGCCACGGTCATAAGCCAGCCAGCCTCGCAAAAGGGCCGGCTCGAGCCACTGGGGATCTATGCGTTCGGCCTGCGCCAACATGCTATCCGCGCTGCTCAGCAGAAACTCGTATTTGCGCGGATCGCTGGCCCGCTGGCGAGGATTCGCGGACAACACCTGTTCGCGAAAATCGTCCGCCGTTTGATAGAGGCGGTATGCCTCCTGCCGCGTCGCGCCACGCGCAATACGCCGCAGCTGAATCTCTCGGCCCAGGCGCCGCCGCAGGAACGCCCCCACCTCGCGCACCACATCGTCTTCCAGCTGAAACCCCGAGCCGATCGGCCGGCGCAGCGCCCGACCATCCAGGTGAGCGCGCGATCGCGCGTCCAGCAGTTGCACTGTCACCTGCACCGAGTCGCCCCAGCGTTGCAAACTTCCCTGCACGATGGTCCCCACGTTCAGTGCGCGCGCAATGCTGTCCGTTGTTACGTTCGTGTTCTGATACGGCTTCACACCGAGGCGCGGGACGACGCTCAACGCCTCTACCCGGCTCAGCTCCTCGATCAGCGCTTCCGTGAGTCCCTTGGCCAGATAGTCGAGCGTACCGCCCGCCGTATGATCGTCGAAATACAACACCGCAACCCGGCTCAAGTCATAGCCGGCCGAGTCCAGCGGCAGGGCGGCGCTCCTCATTTCCCCCCGCCGCGACGGGAGTATGAACGCCACCCCTGCAATTACTGCCAACGCACCGATCAGGCTGGTCGCACGGACCCACGGGCGCCGATGCCAGGCAAGCGCTCTCGCTTCCGCAGCCAGGCCGGGCGACTTCGAGTCGGGAAACGTTGGCACATGCGGCAGCGCCATGTGACGCGCAGGCATGCGCTCGGGCGGCGGCGCTGAAACGGCCAGCGTTACGCCGCTGCTTTCACGCACGCGCGCCGCCAGCGTTCGCGTATCCTCGAGCGGTACCAGCTCCACTTCTTTCAAGCGCTGCACGTAGGCTTCATATGTTTGCAGCGCTTCCGAACGTCGGCCCAGCTCATGCAGCAGCTCGAGCGTGCGATGCACCGCTTCATCTTCCACCGGATCCAGCTCGCTCCAGTGCTGCGCCACCGCCAGTGCCGAGGCGCGATCACCGTGTTCCAGCAACTGCCGTATTCGATCGCGACGCGCGCGTCGATGCAGACGCTCGTAATGTGCGGCCTTGCGATCTACCCATGCATTGAAATCGGGAGCATCGAAACGTTGGAAATCGGAGAGAAAGCGGCCCTGGTAGAGCGCCAACGCGCGGTCGGATTCACCCCGGGCAATGGCGCCATCGAACGCGTGCGCATCCACGCTTACG
>JBOHRF010000489.1:0-3811 GCA_050732575.1 Longimicrobiales bacterium | reverse complement strand
ATCCTGGCCGACACGTTGTATCAGCGCGCCATGCTTTCATCTTCGAGTACCACCAATCCCAGCTACGGCTACTTGTGGTGGCTCAACGGCAAGGCCCAACATCGCATTCCCGGACCCTACTTGCTGCCCACGTTGCCCGGCCCGCTCGTGCCCAGTGCGCCCGCCGACATGGTGGCCGCGCTGGGCAAGGGTGATAAGAAGATCTACGTGATACCTTCACTCGAACTGGTTGTCGTGCGCCACGGTCCGGAAGCGGATGTGGCAGGCGGAAACCCGCTGGCATCGAGCGCGTTCGACGAACAGTTCTGGGCCCGGCTCAAGACCGCCTTTCGTTATTGACGTGCCAGCGGCGCGGGCGCGGCTGCGCCGTTAGCCACAATGGCGCGTGGTCTCTTGACACACACAAACGGAAACTGTCAGCCTATCCACGTGACCCTCCTTCTTTCTTTCCTCATTGGGTGTTTGGCTGGGCTGCGCTCCTTTACGGCGCCGGCCGTGACTGCATGGGCCGCGCGTTTGGGCTGGCTCAGCCTGGAGCGTCCACTCGCACTCATCGGCTCCATTCCCGCGGTCGTGATTCTGACCGCCATCGCAATGGTCGAGTTGATTGCAGACAAGTCGCCAACCATGCCCAATCGCACGGAGCGACGCGGCCTGGCCGCTCGAATCGCTACGGGCGGCATCACGGGCGCGTGCGTGGCCATGGCGGGCGCGCAGCCTGCGCTGGTGGGCGCAGTGCTCGGTTCTTTGGGTGGAGTGGTGGGCTGTTTCGGCGGCTTCCAGCTGCGCACGCGGCTGGTGAAAGCACTGCACACACCGGACATTGTTGTGGCCCTGGCGGAAGACGTGATTGCGATGGTGGGTTGCTGGTGGATCGTTTCCCGATTCTGAGCGATCGCTGCGGAGGTGGCGCCTGGTGGCGGGCGGGTAAGAGCCGGCTCTTGGTCGAATTCGGGTCGGCCGGAACGACCATCGGTAGTCGCGGTCGTTCCCTACTCTATTGGAGGACGTCATGAAGTACCTGTGCCTGATTTATGCCGACGAGAAGGTGTGGCAAGGCCTGTCGAAAACAGAGGCGGACACCATGGTGGCCGAGTACATGGCCTTCACGGCTGCTACCCGGGAAAGCGGCCAGTTCGTGGGCGGCAATCGACTGCTGCCCGTGGAATCGGCCACCACGGTGCGCGTGCGCAACGGCAAACTGTCGGCCACGGATGGACCGTTCGCGGAGACCAAAGAACAACTGGGCGGCTACTACCTGGTAGAGGCGCGCGACTTGAATGAGGCGATACAGATCGCAGCGCGCATCCCCGGTGCACGTCTGGGCAGCATCGAGGTCCGGCCCATTGCAGAATCTCATCTCAACCGCTGACGCACGCGAGCCGACCGCCGAGCACGCGCGCACACTCCTGGCTGCCGTCTACCGCGCGGAATCACGGCGCGTGCTGGCCACGCTCATCCGACTGCTGGGCGATTTCGACCTGGCGGAGGAAGCGCTGCACGATGCATTCGCGGTGGCGCTGGAGCGTTGGCCGCGCGCTGGCGTGCCGGCCAACCCGCGCGCGTGGCTGGTATCGACCGGGCGCTTCAAGGCCATCGACGCGCTGCGCCGGCGCGCGCGCTTCGCGGCGCATCTGACCGAGCTGGCCGATCGCATTGCGCTGGACGCCAGTGCGGTCAGCAGCGATACCGACGTGGCCGTCGATGATGACCAGCTGCGTCTCATCTTCACCTGCTGTCATCCCGCGCTTTCCGCCGATGCGCAGGTGGCGCTCACGCTGCGCGAAGTCTGTGGCCTGACTACGGAAGAAATCGCGCACGCGTTTCTGACTTCTGCGCCCACAGTGGCGCAGCGCATTGTGCGCGCCAAATCCAAGATCCGCGACGCGCATATCCCGTATCACGTACCCGCGCGCAATGAACTGCCCGAGCGCATGGCCGTGGTGCTGCACGTGATTTACCTGGTTTTCAACGAGGGTTATTCCGCATCATCCGGCCAGGCGTTGACGCGTCACGACCTTTCCGCTGAAGCCGTACGCCTGGCGCGCTTGTTGGTCGAGCTGCTGCCCGAGCCCGAAGCGCTTGGTCTGCTCGCGCTTTTGCTGCTCCACGATGCGCGCCGCGCCGCGCGTACTTCGCCCACAGGCGAGGTGATATTGCTCGGGGACCAGGACCGCGCACTTTGGAACCACGCGCAGATCGCGCAGGGATCGGAGCTGGTCCAGCAAGCGCTGTCTGCACATGCTCCGGGACCGTATGCAATTCAGGCCGCTATCGCCGCGCTGCACGCCGAAGCACCGGACAGTCCCAGCACGGACTGGGCGCAAATCGTGGGACTCTATGATGTGCTCGTCCATATGGAGCCGTCGCCCGTAGTCGAGCTGAATCGTGCTGCCGCTCTGGCCATGCGCGATGGTGCGGCCGCCGGCCTGGCCGCCATCGATGCCATTCTGGCGCGCGGCGAGCTGGCCGACTACCACCTCGCCCATTCCGCACGCGCGGACCTGTGCCGGCGCCTGGGTCGCCTCACGGACGCACGCGCATCCTACGCGCGCGCGCTCGAGCTCAACCGCCAGGAGCCTGAGCGCCGGTTCCTTCAGCGGCGGTTGGGGGAGTTGTCGTGACAACGTAGGTGCGTCGTCGGGCGTGATTGCTTTGTTCGGCGTGTCGTGCGCCGGGCGCGAACGTCGCTTCGCTCGTTCGGGCACTGAAGGGCGCGGCAAACTTCGTTCGCCGGGCGCGGCTGCGCCGTTCTCGACTGGCATGCCTGCGGTCGTCGTACTGATGCGCGGTCCAGTCTGGTCCATGCCCTCCTTGATCTCTCTCCGACTCTACCGCTTCGTCCCGATTCGCCGCGTATTCATCGCCGCTTTTCCCCCGGGTTCAACCGCCTGGCCGTCTCATCCGGTTCAGCCGGTTCATCCGAATCATCCGTCTGATTCGGTCCCCGAAACGCCCGTCACGCCTCCCAACCTTTCCACCCGGTGGACCATCCAAGCATATGAACCATAGGGATAACAGCCATTGGGGTCAGCGTGGAACTGGTACGCGGCACACTCGATCTGCTGCTGCTCAAGACCTTGAGTGGTGGACCGTGGCACGGGTATGCGATCAGCCAGCGCCTGCGGGAGAAGACGGGTGAACAACTCGTGGTGCAGGAGGGCGTGTTGTATCCGGCGCTGCGCAAGCTGGAGCAGCGCGGCTGGCTGGAGTCGGAGTGGGGCTACACGGAGACCCATCGAGAAGCGCGCTTTTACCGACTGACGCGTGCAGGCCGACAGGCGTTGGTGGCGGAAGAGGCCGAGTGGAAGAGCTACGTGCGCGTGATGGCGCTGGCGCTGAGGCCAGGCTGATGACGCGCAGGCATCGACCACGGCTGCAATCCCTGCTGCGGCGCGGTGTGGAAGAAGATGTGGCGCGCGAAGTGGCGTTTCATCTCGAGATGCGCGAGCAGTCATTGCGAGCGGCGGGCGTTCATGCGGCGGAGGCGCGCTGGCGCGCGGAGCGCGCGTTCGGCGATGTGCACGGCATCACGCGCCAGTGCCGCGAGATTGCGGCGATAACGGATCGCAACCAGAGGCGGGAGGACCTGATGGAAGGATTGCGAGAAGATGTTCGGCAGGCCTGGCAGATCACGTTGCGGCGTCCGGTGTTGTCCGCGGCGATTGTGCTGGTCACGGCCCTGGCCGTGGGTGGTGTGTCGGCGGTGGCGAGCCTGGTATGGGGCACGCTGTGGCAGTCGTTGGCGCTTGCCGGAGCCGATCGTGTGATGGCGATTCATACCGCGGACAGCCGGTTCCCGGAGCATGGG
>JBOHRF010000488.1:0-3816 GCA_050732575.1 Longimicrobiales bacterium | reverse complement strand
GTCCAGCGGCACGCGACTGATCGACTACACGAATGACAAGGGTGCCAAGCTGCAAGGCGCGCTCTATTTGCCGGCCAATTACGAACCTGGCAAGAAGTATCCGTTGCTGGTGACCATCTACGAGAAGCGCTCGCAGAACAAGAATGGCTTCGTGCCGCCCAGTGAAACGCGGGCACCCGATCCCACGCTCTACACGAATCGCGGATATGCCGTGCTCGATCCCGACATTGTGTACTACGTGAATGATCCGGGCATGTCGGCGGTGTGGGCCGTGATCCCGGCCGTGAAGGCCGCCATAGCTACGGGCATTGTGGATGACAAGAACGTCGGACTCTGGGGTCACTCCTGGGGTGGCTATCAGACCTCATTCCTGGTCACGCAAACCGACATCTTCAAGGCGGCCATTGCCGGCGCCCCGCTCACCGACATGGTGAGCATGTACAGTTCGGTCTACTGGAACTCGGGAGTTGCTAATCAGCGCATTTTCGAATCGAGCCAGGGGCGTTTCAAAGGCAACTTCATTGAGAACTACGACGCCTACATCCGCAACTCGCCCGCGTTCCACGCGGACAAAGTGAAGACGCCGCTCATCATTTTGCACAACGACAAGGATGGCGCGGTCGACTTCAACCAGGGCATTACGTACTTCAACACACTGCGTCAGTTGGGCAAGCAGGTCATTCTGCTGGAGTACGTGGGTGAGAATCACGGCCTGGCCCGCCCGGCCAACCAACGAGATTACGCAGAACGCATGACGGAGTGGTTCGATCACCACCTGAAGGGCGTGCAGGCTGCCGACTGGATCAAGAACGGCGTGCCGCGCCTCAAGATGGACGAGCACCTGCGCATGCGGAAGGACAGCACGGCCGCCACCGTCCGCGTGATCTCGAACTGAACGACCGTCAGTTCACTCCGGAACGAGCGGCGGCGCGAGAGCGCCGCCGTTCCTTTTACGGACAGAATTGAACGAACGTTTACGTTCACGTTTCGCAACGTTCGGGAGCGGGAGCGAATAACGGGAGCAGGCGCGGGTTTAGAGACGTACGAAGAGAGCTGCGACCGGCACGTGCAAACCTGGTATCAGGTCCGCGCCGTCGAGTTCGGCATGGCCCGTCAGGTATCGGGCTTCGGCTGCCGATCGAAAGACCCCCACGGTGCGTGTGTCGCGATAGACGACCCACACCAGGGAAGTGCCGGCAGCGAAATAGTCCACAATCTTGGCCTGCAAGTCGGCGGCGCTATTTGACGGTGATACAATCTCCACGGCCATATCCGGTGCGCCCTGCACCGAAGTACTGGGTGGATCTGCCTCGATGCGGGCGCGTCGGATGAGCGCAACATCGGGAGCGCAAACATTTGATCCAGCCCGGGTCAGACGAAAATCGACCTCAGTGACACACTCCAGCTCGAGAGCATTCTCCTCGATGTGGCGCTCAAACAGCCCGGCAATGCGGCTTTGCAAACGGCCATGGCCGTATGCGGGTTTGGGCTCGCACACCAGTTTGCCGCGCAACAGCTCGGTGCGGTAGTCACCGTCTTCCGGAAGCTGCTCGAACTCTTCTACCGTGAGCGGCCAACCGGACTGCAACCTCGATTCCATGCTTGTTTCTCGCGCATCGATTCCCTGGATCCCCGGCACTCATCGATGGCCAACGTAGCCTCGCCCGCGCGCCCATGACAATGGCAGCCGGGGTCGTGATTGCGGCGCCGGCGCACGCATTGCCCGCCCTGGGTTGATGGTGCGTGAAGGTCTGGTTGACGCCGGCCAGACAGCTGGTTGAGGCGCCACGTTCACATTGCCCTCCGTGAGTCGCAAGGCCGACGACTTGCCCGCGCGGACCACGCACGATCAAGGGGAGCCGCTTCCGTCGATCCATGTGTTGGAAACGAGCGGCTGGCTGCATGGATTCCAGATCGAGCTGGTGGATGCGCAGGGGCGGCCGGCGCCGGCCTCGCTGCTGCATCATGTGAAAGTCATGAAGCGGGGCCGGCGCGAGCTGTTTCACTCCATCATGCTGCGCGTGATCGGCGCGGGTGCGGAGACCGAACCTGTTCAATTGCCGCAGGCACTCGGCTATCCCATGCGGCAGGGCGACACGCTTCTGGTCACCGCCATGCTGCACAACCCGACGGCGCAGGCGTTCGCGGGGCTGCGTGTGCGTGTACTTGCGCGGTATACGCCGCGCAGCACGCCACCCGAACCCGAAGCGGTATTTCCGTTCTTCGCGCATGTTAACACCGCCCGAATCGACCAGCTCAACGACCTGCCGCCCGGGCTGTCCCAACGCAGCCGACTGCTTCGACCGGCCATTGGCGGCCGCGTCATTGGCCTGGGTGGCCATCTACATCAGTACGGCGTGCGCGTGATGTTGGAAGACGTCACTACAGGCAAGGTGTTGTGGCAGGCAGACGCGCGGCGCGATAGCGCAGGCAATGTGCTGGAAGTGCCCACGCGTTATTTCCTGTGGCGCGGTGGCATGCGCATCCAGCCGGATCACACCTAACCCGCCGTACAGTTGCACGGCCAGCTCCGGCTGATCCTGACGCAGCGCAGACTCGAACTGTTCCGCATCGGTGGTCAGCAGCGCGGCATTGAGCGTCAGATCATCGCCCTTGCTCAAGATGAGGTCGTCGCCCAGGGTACGACGCAGCTCATGCAGGGTGACCGAAAGCAGGTGCCGGGCGCGCTCGGAATCCGTTTCCGCCCAGAACAGTCCAATCAGCTTGTCACGGCTTTGCGTGCGGTCAGGCGCCAATGCAAGACGCGCCAACAGGGCAAGCCGACGCTTTTGCGTGGCGCGCCCGGACACGGTGCCGTCGGCTGTGGTCAGGGCGACGCCGCCCATTAACTTGAGTGTGAACAAATAGTAAAAAACGGTAGGGTGAATCGACCCATCAATTTGAATCGGGATCCAACGTAACACGTGCGCCTTGGTTCCGCACGACCTGGGGAATGACGGGCGTATCGGGCGTATCGGGCGCGACGGGGTGGCAATTGCTCTAACGAAACGCGCACCCCAATCGCGAGCAGGCGAGACGGGTGGCATTGTTCTAACGAAACGTGCACCACCAATCACGAATGTGTGTATGCCGGGTAGCGTTGTTCTAACGACTCATCCAACATGCACGAATAATCCCCAAGCGCCCGACTCGCCCGACTCGCCCGACTCGCCCGATACGCCCGTCAGGCCAGCCGTTTCCCCTACCGTTAATTTGCTGTAAACTTCCCGATGCTCCTAACGACACCATTCCATGCGCGCACCGCGCCACTCGTGCGCGCGCAGACCTGGCGGCGCTGGGCCGGCTATCAAGTGGCCAGCGCCTACGATCCGCATCCGGATCGCGAAATTGCGGCCATTCGGAATTCGGCCGCGCTGATCGACATTTCGCCGCTGTTCAAGTACGTCATCACGGGCCCGGATTCCGTACGACTGCTCGATCGTATGGTGACGCGGGACGTCACGAAATGCCGGGTCGGGCAAGTACTGTATACGCCATGGTGTGATGCGGCAGGCAAAGTCATTGATGACGGTACCATCAGCCGGTTGGACGAGCAGACGTTCCGGCTGACCAGCGCCGATTCCTCGCTGCGCTGGCTCACCATGAACGCGGTGGGCCTGCAGGTGCGGATCGAGGACGTGTCCGAGCGTACGGCCGCGCTGGCTCTGCAAGGCCCGTTGTCCAGGGCCATCCTGCAGCAGGTCTCGCCCGCCGACTTCAGTGCACTGTCGTTCTTCCGTCTGACTCAAACTACCATCGGTGAAATACCGGTCACGATCTCGCGCACGGGGTACACCGGTGACTTGGGTTATGAGC
>JBOHRF010000487.1:0-3829 GCA_050732575.1 Longimicrobiales bacterium | reverse complement strand
CTGATGGGCAGGTTGTGGACAGTGGCTGCCGATGTCACACCCGGTATGCCCTGCACGCGTGTCACCAGCTCGGTGGTGAACGCGCGATACTCCATCGTGTTGTACTTGTAATGAGGCAGTTGGGCAATGCAGCGGTGCTCGCGGAAAGTTGTGTGCGCGCGCGCTCTGTCGATACACCCGGTTGAAGGCGGCCTTCCGGAAAATCGAAGCCGGGCCGGGCCACGCCGACCACCGTGTAGTTGCTGTCATCAATGCGAATCGATCGGCCGACCACCGCTGGATCGCCCGCAAACCGTGACTGCCAGAGTGCGTGCCCCAGGATCAACGTGCGCGCCGAGGTCGGCCGATCGTCTTCCAATTCAAAACCACGACCCTGCAACAACGGCTCGCCAGCAGGGAAAAGAAATTGGCCGAGACGGCGCCACCCCTGGCCAGAATCGGACCGCCGCCCGTAAGCCGGAATTCCGTGTCCGCGTAAGCCGCAACTGCTACCGCCCGCTGTCCATCGCGCCAGGCCAGGAACGTGGCCAGCGACGCACGCGCATCGGCTAACACGCTGGCTCGCGTTTCTCCCAGCAGGATCAGCCGATCCGGATCGGCAAACGGCAGCGGCCGTAGCAACACACCACTCACAATACTGAACATGGCGCTGTTCACGCCGATGCCAGCCGCCAGGATCAGGATCGTGGCCGCGCTGAACATCGGGTTGCGCCGTAGCAAACGAGCCGCGAAACGGAACGTTTCCATGAGAGGAGTCTCGTGATGAGGGCGTTGGCGAGCGGGCGATTCTGGTGCCAGCTCGACCTTCACAACGACCAGAGGAGATGAGAGATCCGACGCTCCTCGCAGGCTGTATTCAGGTGGATCGCGATTGGGACTCCGCATCCCAGAACCGCACGCTCACGCGCGACAACATGTCGCTCGATGTTGCCCTCGTCTCGGCGAGGATTGAAGGTCGCGAAGGATTTACGGCAGAAAGCGCGCGCGCACACCGGGCGCCGGTAGGGGGCAGGAATCGTAACGGCCGAACAGGCGGTAGCGCGAGCGCGCAAAGGCATCATAGGCGGCATCGCGCAGTGCGCGCGGCACTACGCCAAACATGCGCGCTAGTTGCCAACCACCACCCAGATATTCGGCTATGCGCAGTATGGCCGTGGAGCGGACCGAAATGCGCTCCTGCTGGTGGTCGTCGGTCTCGACCAGGATGAGCGAGTCAACCGCGCGAAGTTCGGGATGCCTGACAAAAAGGGCAGCCGCAAACTCACCCTGCAGCGGCGCAAAACGCATGTGGCCGCTCCGGTCACGAGCCAGCACGAATTGCACCGTGCGATTGCAAAAACCACACACGCCATCATAAAGGAGGACCGAGTGCCGGGGGGTAACGGGCGCGTCGGGTGTCAGGGAGCGCTGATCTTTCATCGTCATCGTGGTCGTTGGCGTGCTCGTGCGACTCCGTTTGACCCAGGTCTTTATCAAAATGTAACGGACCGAGCAACTGGCGTCCCGCTTTTGCCAGATGTACCATTGCCGGCGCAGGATTCTCAGGGCCGCAGTGAATGTACCCCGATAGAGCCGTCGACTTCCATGCGGTCAGGTAATGAAAGGAGCACGTATGAAGGCTACCATCGCCGTTATGATCGCGGCTGCTAGTGTGCTCGCGTTGGCCTGTGCCAGCGGCGGCAGCGGCGGCAGCGGGAGTTCGCGCGCACGCTGCAGGCTGGCCCCTCAGGACTCCGTGTTTCTGGCCAACGGGCCGGTCTACCGCGATTGCGCCGTCGATGCCCGAGCTGTACTGCTTAATCCCAACGTTGCCATCGATTACCGCCCGACGATTACCAGCGGATCACGTTGTTACGAAGTCCAGCTGGTATTCGTAGTCGATGCCCGTGGCATTCCGGAAACACAATCGGCGCGTGTGGTCAAAGCGACCGAACCAAACCTGGCTAATGCCGTGCTCGCCTCACTCGGGCAGTTCCGCTACCAGCCCGCCCAGAAGGAGGGCGTCCCGGTGCGGCAGATCGTGCAATTCGGACGCCGGATGTCAGTTGGCCTCGTGGCTGTTCGCTCAGGTACACCACCACCGCGACCGCCCGGCTGCTGAACGGACTGGGCGTAACATGCGTAACGGGGCGCGTCGGGCGTGTCGGGCGTGTCGGGCGTGTCGGGCGTGTCGGGCGTGTCGGGCGTGTCGGGCGTGTCGGGCGTGTCGGGCGTGTCGGGCGTGTCGGGGATAGATTAATGTGTGGCGGGCGTATTTCGCGGAACATTACAAACGACAACAACAGAATGCAGTTCCCGACGCCCCGACACCGCCCGTGACGCCCGATACGCCCGATACGCCCGATACGCCCGTGACGCCCCATACGCCCGTTACGCCCGTTACGCCCGCTCGAGGAGAATCATAACATGCGGATGGTCACGAACCTGATGATGGCCGCAATGACCGCGCTACCAACCGCGCTTGCCGCGCAGGCGTTGGTGGCCGACACGTCACCTTTCCGTCCGCTCGATCTGCCTGCGCCCAACATGTATCGCACGGGCTCGGGCCGGCCGGGTCCGCAGTACTGGCAGCAGCGCGTCGACTATCGGATCGATGCGACTCTCGATGTGGAGCGCTACGAGCTGCGCGGGCGCCAGACCATTCGCTACACGAACTATGCACCTCAGTCGCTGAACTATCTCTGGCTGCACGTCGAGCAGAACATCTGCGCGCCGGGCAGCGTCTCGGGGAAGCTGAACCAGCCGCCGCTGGTCTTCCAGGAGTCCGTCTTCGATTTCTCGTGCAAAGGATTTCGCGGTGGCTTCACGCTGCAGCCCATCACATCGAGCGGGCGTGCTTTGCCCACCGTAGTGGACGGCACAGTCATGCGCGTCGACCTGCCCATGCCGCTGGCCTCCGGCAGCACCATGGAGTTGGAGCTGGGCTGGAGCTTTCTTATTCCCGAGTATGGCGCCGGCCGCATGGGACGCGATGGCCCGCTCTACGAAATTGCGCAGTGGTATCCGCGCGTGGCGGTCTTCGATGATGTGCGTGGCTGGAATCACGAGCCCTACGTGGGTGCGGGCGAGTTCTACCTGGAATACGGTCGTTACGATGTGACGCTCACCGTACCGGCCACGTACATCGTGGCCGCGACCGGACAGCTGATGAATCCGGAGGAAGTGCTAACTGCAACGCAGCGCGAACGCCTGACGCGCGCACGATCGTCGGAACAGCCGGTCGCTATCATCGCGGCCAACGAAATTGGTCAACCGGCTTCGCGGCCACGGAGCAGCGGCACCTTGACCTGGCGCTTCCAGGCCGACAGCGTGCGCGACTTTGCTTTTGCTGCAGCACCCAACTGGCGCTGGGACGCCAGCGGCTACAACGGCATTCTCATCCACACGTTGTATCGCGCCAACGCACCGCTCTGGACCGAATCCAATCGCATGGCGCGCGCTGCCATCCAGCACTTCAGCGAAACCTGGCTGCGCTACCCGTACGCACAGGCCACCGCCGTGGAAGGTCTGATCGAAGGCATGGAGTATCCCATGCTGGTCTTCGTGCCCAAAGGCGCTTCACGCGAGGACCTGCACTGGGTATTGTCCCACGAGTTCGGCCACTTCTGGTATCCCATGATCGTGGGCGCCAACGAGCGGCTCTATCCCTGGATGGATGAAGGATTCAACAGCTTCGTGGACATTGAAGGCGCGGAAAAATACTTCGCCGGCTCGCGCTACGCCGACACCGTGGGGTTGTATCCACTGCACCTGCACGCCGCCCACTCGCAGCCGGGTGACGAGCAGCCCATGATCAACCGGCCCATCGAAATACGCGATTTGTTCTGGG
>JBOHRF010000486.1:0-3831 GCA_050732575.1 Longimicrobiales bacterium | reverse complement strand
CATTCCACCCATGCCCGTGAGGCGTGTGAAGTCAACCCGGCGATTGCCGAGCGCGGCGAATCCGAATTTGAAGAGCTGGGCCGAACTCAGCGCAATCAGCGCGAGCATGAGCGGTGGATTCCACTCGATGGCGGACATGAAACTACTAACGTTCCCGTTCGATGGCGAATCGGGCGATGCCTTCCAATTCCCACGTACGGATACTGGCCGCATCGAGTGTCGCCAGCGCTCGCTCCACCTCATGACGGGCCCGATGGAGTGCGCCCTCGATACCCATGAAGGCCGGGAAGGTGGCTTTGGCCACTACGCGGTCTTTGCCGCTGGTCTTGCCCAACCGTCCGGAGGTGCCGATTACGTCTAGCACATCATCGGTAATTTGAAACGCCAGTCCCACGCAGCGGCCGTAGACGCGGAATGCTTGCAGCGCATCCGGCCCGGCGCCGCCTGCTCGGCCGCCCATACGCGCGGCCGCGGCGATCAGGGCACCGGTCTTGGCCAGGTGTAAACTCTCCAGGTCGGCCAGCGAGGTAGCACGCCCCTCGGCCTGTAGATCCATGACCTGACCACCCACCATTCCGCTGGCGCTACCCGCACGCGCCAACTCGAGAGCCATGGCTTGTGTGGCTTCCCGCGACAGGCGAAGCCGATCCGCCGCGCGCAGCAGCGCCTGAAATGCGAGCGGGATCAGCGCGGCTCCGGCATGGAGGGCAACGTTGTTACCGTACGCGACGTGGGTTGTCGGCCGACCGCGGCGCAGCTCATCGTTGTCCATGCAGGGCAAGTCGTCGTGCACCAGCGAATAGGTGTGAATCAGCTCGATAGCACAGGCCAGTTCGAACACGGCATCATCATCTCGTGAATCCGCAACGGCGTGGTACGCAGCCACACAGAGTACTGGACGTAGACGCTTACCATCCCCCTTAATGGCGTATCGCGCCGCGGCTGCCACACCGTCCGGCCCGCGCACCTCTATCCGATCGGCAATGCTTTCCAGCACGCCATCGACGCGCGACGCCTGCGCATCGAGCCAGCGTACGAAAGAGTCTGCTGCCGGGCCGGGATGAATCATTCCACAGTTGGTGGCATGGGTTGCAGCTGCAGCTCGCCTTTTTCCTCGATCAAGCGCTCAACCCGAAGCTGTGCAGCGGACAGGGTTTGTTGCGCGGCACGGACCTGAGCTACGCCTTCTTCGAACAAGCGCAGTGCCTCCTCCAGCTCGAGGTCATCACGCTCCAACGCAGCGACGATGGTATCCAGTCGCGCCAGAGTGCGTTCCAGGCTGCTATCTCGCTCGCTCACCGTTCCTCCGGTCGTGTTTGCTCGACCTGGCAATCGACCGTGCCATCGGTAACGCGCAATCGAAATCGCTGCTCCGCATGGAAGTCCTGAATGCGGCGCAGAACGCGGCCGTCCGGGTCCTGGGGCACAGCGTAGCCCCGCCGCAACGCGGCCAGGGGTGAAAGCGCGTCCAGTTTGTCGGTCTGTCGCGCCAGTCGGTCGGCACGTCGTTGTACCAGCTGACGCGTCAGCTGCACAAGTCTGCGTTCATTGCGCTCAACATGGGCGTGCTCCGAGCGCACGCGCCGCTGCAACGAGTGCCTCATGCGGGCAACGTCGCCGCTCAGTTCGCGCAAGAGTACCGCGCGATCCGGCACGACTCGCTCGGCGGCGGCTGACGGTGTTGGTGAGCGCGCATCGGCAACCAGGTCCGCCATGGTAACATCGACTTCGTGTCCCACCGCACTGACCACGGGAACGCTGCACGCCGCAATGGCGCGGGCCACACCTTCTTCGTTGAATGCCCAGAGATCTTCTGCAGCTCCGCCGCCGCGGCCAACAATCAACACGTCGACTGCACCAGATCGGGAAATGAGCCCGATGGCGCGAGCCAGGTCCCTGGCCGCGCCTTCTCCCTGCACGCGGGCAGGCGCGAAGATCACGCGGGTCCAGGGAGCACGTTTTTCCAGGACGTGCAAGATGTCGTGCAGAGCAGCGCCAAAGGGGGACGTCACGACGCCCACGCAGGTGGGGACGCGAGGCAAAGGCCGTTTACGCTCGGTAGATAGCAGACCCTCGGCTTCGAGCCTGGTGTGCAGGCGTTCAAAGGCCAGGCGCCAAAGTCCATCAGCACCCGCGCCTTCCAGGGACTTTACTTTGAATTGGAAGTCGCCGCGTTGCTCGAACAGGGTGAGGGTACCCAGGGCGCGGACTTCCATGCCTTCATCAGGCGCAATAGGTAGTCGATCCGCATCGCTCTGGAACATCACGCAGCGGATCTGGGCCAGCTTGTCGCGCAGCGTGAAATAACAGTGGCCGCCGCGCCCGCGTTTCCAACCCGTGACCTCGCCCGCAACCCACAAGGGCGGATACGAGCTCTCCAGCAGACGGCGCGCAAGGGCGTTGAGCCGCGCCACCGAAAGCGGTCGCACGCTGTCCGACGTCGGTCCGGCTGGCTGCTGCCCTCGCGCCGGCAGCGGATTGGCCGTTGGGCCACCACCGAACAGATCGCGATTCATGACGCCGCCGAGCGCCTCGCTTCTCGTTCCTGCGTCGTTTCCTGAATTTGGCGGGCGGCCTCCAGCGTATTGCGGAGCAGCATGGTGATGGTCATGGGACCAACGCCGCCCGGCACCGGCGATATCGCTTCCGCCACTTCGGCTACCTCATCGAAGGCCACGTCGCCGACCAGACGGTAACCCTTGGGGGCCGCCCGGTCATCCACGCGATTCACTCCGACATCGATTACGACCACGCCCGGCTTGACCATATCCTGACGAATCATGCCCGGGCGTCCTACGGCAGCAATCAGGATGTCCGCCAGCCGAGTAGTTTCCGCCAGGTGTTTGGATCGGCTGTGGGCCACCGTAACGGTCGCGTTGCCGCCCCGCCCATTGCGCAGCAGCAGCAGGGCGACAGGCCGTCCTACGATGGTTGATCGTCCAACCACAACAACGTGCTTGCCTGCCGGGTCATATCCGGAGCGCAGCAGCATCTCGATAATGCCCGCGGGTGTGCACGGGGCAAGCACCTTAGGGTCTCCGCTGGCCAGACGCCCCGCATTGATCGGATGAAAGCCATCAACGTCCTTGGCCGGATCAATGGCGTTCAAAACCTTGTGTGTATCGATGTGCTTGGGTACGGGCAGCTGCACCAGAATGCCGTGCACGCGCGGATCAGCATTGAGGCCGGCAACCGCACCCAGCAGCTCCACTTCGCTGGTCGTGCCGGGCAGTACGATTTGCCGTGAATAGAAGCCGGCCGCGTCCGCGGCCCGGCCCTTCATGCGCACGTAGACCTCGCTGGCCGGGTCGGTGCCCACCAGGACCACGGCCAGACCGGGATTTACACCCGTTTCCTGGCGGAACGCGGCGGCCTCCTGCGCGATTTCTGCGCGCATGACTTGGCTGAGCTGGTGTCCGTTGATGATCTTGGCCATGACTCAGCGCGCAAAATCGACGGCTCGGGTCTCCCGAATCACGACCACCTTGATCTGTCCTGGATACTGAAGTTCTTCTTCGAGCCGACGCGCAATCTGCTCGCTCAGCTCGGTCATGCCGGTGTCGTTCACGTTTTCCGGATTGACCATCACGCGCACCTCGCGGCCCGCCTGAATCGCGAAACAACGCTCAACACCGGCAAACCCGGTTGCGATTTCTTCCAGTTTCTCCAGTCGTTTGACATACGTCTCGAACATCTCTCGCCGGGCTCCCGGCCGGGCACCGCTGATGGCATCAGCAGCCGTTACCAGGAACGTTTCCGCATAGCGGTGCGGCTCTTCGTCGTGGTGCGCCTTGATGGCGTTGAGCACCTGATCCGGCTCGTTGTACTTCT
>JBOHRF010000485.1:0-3840 GCA_050732575.1 Longimicrobiales bacterium | reverse complement strand
GCGCTGGCCCAGCGCATCGTGGCGAAATCTCACCAGGCCGGTGCCGGGAATGTTAATGGATGTGATCGCCGCCCACGCCGTAGCCGTAGGTGAAGGTCCGGTTGTAGCGGCTGCTGTTCAGCGTGTTGCGCAGGTTTGGCACGGTTGTAGCGCGCGTCGAGCGCAATTCCGCAGGTGTGCCAGTTGCCCGCATCGATCATGCGAAAGCGAAGTTGTCCACTTGCCACGGGCACCGGGAACTCGCTGTTCAGCGTCGTACCGTTGCCCAACACGCCGGGTGCGCCCTGTCCCCAGCAATACGCCTTCCCGGATGCAATCAGGCCACACGCGTGCAAACCACCCGACGTCACGGAGCGGAATGGGCTCACCGTTACCGGCACGCTGAGTTGCAGGCCGGCAGCCGTGACCAGCATACGGGTTTGACCGCTGCGGGCCGCGCGCACGACGCCCGTGGCGCTGACCGTCGCCACTGCGGTGTCGAGCACAACCCATTGCAGTTCTGGCAGCGGCGTCACGTTGCCGAAACGATCGCGTGCCTGAATGACCACCTGCACACTCTCCCAGCGAGCGAGCAGGTCCAGCGTATCCGGTTGTGCGCGGACACTGGCACCGGACCGGGCCGTGCCTCAGCTACGAACTCGACTGTGTTGATGCCCTCGATGCGCGCGCGCGCACGCTACGCGCCCGCGCGTGTGCCGAGTACCCACGTGGCCCGGGCAACACCACTGGCATCGCTCGGGAGTGCATTGTCAACACGAGCATCATCATCCGCGGCCCAAAGCACTACAACGTTGGACGCCGGCTTGTCGTGAATGTCAAGGACCCGTACGGCTGGCGCGATCGGCAGTGCCTCACCCACGGCGCCGCTCTGCTGGTTACCGCCGATGATCTCGATGCGTGCAGGCTGTACCGGCGTGGGCCGCGTCGGTTCTTCACACTCCCACAGCAGCAAAAGCGACAGGGCACAGCTGATTCGGGCGGTTGCGCTGCATGATCGGACAGAGTACGCCGGCGAAGCTCGCGGCGCTATACCGCTGCGCGGCATGAAGGCGTGTAACTGACCAGCCCCTGCCGCTTGAAATGGCCAGGCAAAGCTATTCGGCCAATATCTATTGACTGCGGCCCGTGGACCCGTTGTTGTTCGTGAGCTACGCGGCACCGTAGCCCGATTGTAAGGTGCGGGTTCATTCGGTGCGCTGCCGAGCAGCGCGACGAGGCGAAAGCCGAGGGATGAGCAGATCCGGAGCGCACTCCAGGTTAGCAATTGAGTTGGAGCGAACCGCCATCGGTTAGAGAGCCCGAAGAACGCGCCGAGCAACCGCGGCCGTCAAACCTCGCAAGCTGAAAGGGGGAGCCGGAACTCTTTCTGGTCGATATGGCGGGTGATCCCCCGCAAGGTACGAGAAATAGGGGCCCGTGCTCCTCGCGCGTTCCGCACACGCGAGGAGCGAGCCAGCTTCGAGACACACTTGCTCAGTCCTGATCGGTTTCTGATCTCCAGCCCGTACAAATGCGCTCAATGAGTAGTGTGTCGTTCACAACTTCGCGAATTGGCATCTTGCGCTGCTCTGGCGTGAGTTGACCCACTGGCCATTCTCTTTGGCCATCCCAGAACCACCAACTACGTATTTCGCCCGTACGAAGATCGGGCATGCCAACGCGGAAGGTCGGTAGATGCTTTAGGTCGGCAGCCACCGGAAAGTCGGTCACAATCTCAACGATGCCACGGCTTACTGCTTCTTGGAGCGGAAAGAACGTCGAGAATTGCGGAGCTTGAGCCAGCACACGACCAATGTCAACTGGACGTTGGCTATGAACCCCCGGGAATACGCACAGCAATGAACCGAACATCGGCAGATGATGCGTCTGCTGGGCATAAGCAAGACCCCTGGGGGTGCGGATTTCGACAACGGTCCCAACCCTTATCCGCTTCGCTGGCGTTTTTTTCATTTGAACCCCTCATACCCGGCACGTAAAAGCAACTCGCGACCACGATTCAGAGCGTCAGCGTACGCAGGATTGCTCTGCGCGATACTGTTGATCCGGTTGATGAGTGTTCCGCCGCTCTTCCCGAGCCTGTGAAACTCGATCATTACCTGCTCAACCGCGCGTGCATCTGCCCGCGGCAAGTCGCTGAGTCCCGGTAAGGCTCTGATACGAATACTCTTTTGCGCGAAGTGCGCCGCTGCTCTCGCGGCCAGGTTGTTCGTTATTCCAACATAGATGGTTCGCCCGTTTTCAACAGCTGAATACACTGCGGTTCGTGCTCGATCCAGGCTCTTGCCTATTGACGGCCCAAACTTCGCGGTCGCGGCGGCTGTCAGGCAAGCGACTGCCGCGATATCCCCGATGGGAATGGGCCCGTCCGCGGCTGCGGCTCCAAGGGAAGCCCCGAGTGCAGCGGCACCACGGCAGGGATTCAGACCAAACGGATCCGTGAACGTCGCCGGATCATTCCCCGCGTACGCGTACAGGTTGAGCCCGCCAGCGAAGCCGATGGGATCTTCCTGCAGGAAGCGACCGTGCTCCGCACTGTAGTGCCGGTTGCGGAAGTGCGACGTCTTCGTTTCCTGCTCGCTCGAACTGCTCAGGTTGTAGGAGTAGCTGCTCTGGATGGCACCCGCAAACGCGCCGAACTGGGTCCACCCGGTCACTCCCGTGCAATCCAGGCCATTGGCGTCCTGGAAGTCCAGCAACCGGTTGCCCAGCGTCACGAAATACGCGGCACTCGTGCCGCAGATGCCCTGGCCGGGTGGGGCCAGCGCGACCAGTGGATCATCCGTGCCCGGACCGTGCACGAACTCGATGTCATTGTGCATGACTACATTCGTGCCGTCGTACATCTGCCAGGCGCTGCCAGGCGAGGGAACGGGCCGTTTCACGGTACGGCCGAGCCCATCGTACTCGAAGAGCACGGGTGCGTCCGGCAGTTGCGTCTTGACCAGACGGTTGAGCGGGTCGTGATAATACCGCAGGTTGTTAGTCTCGAGCGTGAGGTTGCCGTTCAGGTCGTAGGTATCGGTGTAGCTCTGGCTGCCCCGCGTACGGCTCGCGAGCCGATTGGTCCCCGCGGGAATGGTGAAGGTCGAGAGGATGCCCGGGTCCGAGGTCTCGATCAGGTTGCCGGAGGCATCGTATTTGTAGTGGTGAGAGCCGTTGGGCTCGGAGTGAAAGCGCAGGAAGCCGCGCTTACGGTAGGCCCAGGTGAAGGTGTGCGCCGCATCGGGCAGAGTGCGGCTGCCGGTTTTGGTCAGGCTGAGCACCCGACCGAGCGGGTCGTAGCTGGAGTAGCGCAGGGCTAGCTGCGTGCTGCCACTGCGCGTCACATCGATGTCGCGCACACGCCCATCCGCATCGAAGCGGTATTTGGCAAGTGTGCCATTCGGGTAGGCCACACTGTCGCGCCGGCCGAGCACGTCGTGACGAAGGGCTACGGTGCCCAGGCCCGAGATCGTGATGGCGTTCAGAACGCCACCAGCGCCATGCCCATACGTAATGGTGCGCCCGTGCCGGTTGTTGCTGAAACTCACTCGTTGGTTGGCACGGTTGTACACGTAGGTGAAGTCGACCACCTCGCCGAAGAAGCCTTCTTTGAGCATCTGTCGTTCGCTTTGCAGCGTGCCTTCCTTGTTCCACGCGCGGTCGATGCGGCTGCCTGCCAGGTTTTCGTTGACCAGGATGCGGCCCATGGGGTCGTAGCTGGTGTGCACCGCATCGGCCGCGATGGCTACGGTGCCGATGCTGTTGCCGTAGTACGCGGTTTCGCCCGCATCAATGCGGATCTGGCCGATTGAGCGTAGCGTGTCACGGCCCAGGGCGTCATACGCGGTCTTGATAGAG
>JBOHRF010000484.1:0-3840 GCA_050732575.1 Longimicrobiales bacterium | reverse complement strand
CCGGGCTGGGGTGATGACGTGCAGCCCGGCTTCATTGCCGCCTACAAACAGGAAAAACTGCTGCCCGTCTCTCAGCTGAGTAAGGGATTCGTGCGGCCCGCGTATCCTGAGCAGATCGGCTTTTCCTATTACCAGGCATCCCTGGTGGCCGAGCTGATCGAACGCGATCACGGCTTCCCCGGCATCCTCAACATGTTGCGCGCTTACAAAACCGGCCAAAGCACCGATCAGGTCATGCGCACCGTATTGAAGACCGATCCGGCCGCCTTCGACAAGAAGTTCGATGCCTACATGAGCCAACGTTTTGCCCGTCACATCGCCGCTGTGAAAGCCAGCGGGTCACGCGAGCCGACCGCCGAGGACCTGGGTGACTACGCCGTACAACTGCTCATGGCGCAGAAACTGATGCGCGAGAAAAAATTCGACGAAGCGCTACCCGTGTTGCAGCGCGCCAAGCTGCTGTTCCCCGAGTACGCAGGCGGCGACAGTCCCTACGCCATGCTGGCCGCGCTCTATCGGGAGAAGGGTGACCTGCCGAAAGCCGCGGCCGAGCTGGAAGCGCTCACGGCACTGAACGAGACCGACTATCAGGCCAATCTGCAGCTGGCGGAAATCATGGAGTCCGCCAACAATCCTACCAGCGCCGCCAACGCACTGGATCGCGCCATCTACATCTACCCGATGCAGCCTGAGCTGCACACCCGGCTGGCCGCACTGTTCAAGAAAACAGGAAACCTGAAGAAGGTGGTACGCGAGCGTCAGGCGTTGCTTGCCTTGAATCCAGTGGACCGCGCGGAAGCGTACTACCAGTTGGCACTCGCCCATTTCGAAGCGGGCGATGCGCCAGCTGCGCGCCGCGAAGTGCTGAAGGCGCTGGAAGAGGCCCCATCCTTTGACAAAGCGCAGGAGCTGTTGCTCCGGCTGCGCCGGAACGAAAGGTGACGGTGACGGCGACGGCGACGGCGAAGTTTGGTCTGGCTGCCTTGCTTGCGGCCTTTTCCGTTGTCGGAGGGGCTGCTTACGCCCGGAGCATTACAACGCCAGCCTCGCCGTCACCTGCCGTCCAGGAGAACACCGCCTACAACGGCCGTTTCATCTTCGTGCGCCTGCGCTACAACATGGGCTATGGTGGATTCGGCCGCGGCCGGCGCGGCTATGATCCCTGCAATGGTAGAGAGCCCTGGGCGCATGACTATCCTTGCGCGGAGCAGAATATCACGAAGCTGCTCAGCCACATCACGTCCGCAGCGCCGGGTGTGGTAGGCGGCAATATCATCGACATCGGCGATCCGGAGCTGCACAAGTATCCGATCGCGTACATGTCGGAGCCGGGTTATTGGGACATGAACGATCAGGAAGTCGCCAACATGCGCAGCTACGTGTTGAAGGGCGGTTTCCTGATCTTCGACGATTTCCCGGACGATGCGTTGGCCAATTTTGAGACGCAGATGAAGCGCATGCTGCCGGAGCTGGAGCCGATCCAGCTGACGGCGGAGCACCGGATTTTCAAAGCGTTCTTCGAGTTCGAGTCACTTGACGATTTATACGGCGGCTATCAGGGTCGGCCCGTGTTTCTGGGCTATTTTCTGAACAACGACCCGACCCAGCGCATGCTGGCCATCGTCAATTTCCAGAACGACCTGGGTGAGAAGTGGGAGTATGCGGAGCGCGGTTTTTCCGTGGTGGGTGATGCCTCCACCGAGGAAGCATACAAGTTCGGCATCAATTACATCGTGTACGGATTAACGCACTAGGCGCTGGAGGAAGGACGAGGTGAGGGCTGGATCCTCGCCGTCGCCCTCGCCGTCGCCCTTCAACCACGTGGAGGCACCCTTGGCAATGGCAACTGTGGTCACCCAACCCACGACCGTAAAGCTGGATGGGGCCGATGACATTGCGCTGGCCGACCGGCTGAAAGTCGGTCGCGAGCAGATCGTGTCGGAGCTGCACAAACTGATCATCGGGCAGGATGCCGTAATCGAGCAGGTATTGCTTTCCCTTTTTGTGGGTGGCAACAGCCTGATCGTGGGTGTGCCGGGCCTGGCCAAGACCTTGATCATTCACACGATTGCGCGCGTGCTGGACCTGCGCTTCTCGCGCATCCAGTTCACGCCCGACCTGATGCCGTCGGACATCACGGGCACGGACATCATCCAGGAGGATGCAACCACAGGCCGGCGGTCGATGGTGTTCATGCCGGGTCCGATCTTCGCCAACATCATTCTGGCGGACGAGATCAACCGCACACCGCCCAAGACGCAGGCGGCTCTGCTGGAGGCCATGCAGGAACACCGCGTGACCATCCAGGGCCGCACCTACGACCTGGAAGAGCCGTTCTTCGTGTTCGCCACGCAGAACCCGATCGAATTGGAAGGCACGTATCCGCTGCCCGAGGCGCAGCTGGACCGGTTCATGTTCCTGATCCACATCGAACATCCGCCCGAGGATGAAGAGCTGGAGGTGATCCGCACCACCACGGCCATTCAGGATCATCAGTTCAGTCACGTGGTGACCGGCAAGGACATTGTGCAGTTCCAGCGGTTGGTGCGCAAAGTGCCGGTCTCCGAGCCCGTCCTGCGCTACGCCATGGCACTGACGCGCGCCACGCGTCCCAACCCCAACGGCTCGCCCGACTTCATAAAACAGTGGGTCAGCTACGGCGCCAGCGTGCGCGCCGCGCAGAACATGATCCTGGGCGCCAAGGCCAAGGCGCTCATGGAGGGCCGCTACAGCGTGCACTTCGACGATATTCGCGCACTGGCCAAGCCCGTACTGCGCCACCGCATCCTGAAGAACTTCCACGCCGAGTCCGAGCGCATCACCACGGACCACATTGTGGATCAGCTGCTTTCGTATGTGCCGGTGCCGAAGAGCGGGATGTAACACGCTTTCGCTTTCGCTTTCGTTTTCGCTTTCGGCTGTTTTGGCCGGGCGAAGAACGGATTCGAAAGCGAAAGCGAAAACGAAAGCGAAAGCGTGAAACGGATGGTTGAATGAGCAGAGCAGGAGCGCTGACGGGCGCAACGTTTCTGGACCCGGTCGTCCTGGCCAGGATCAGCAATCTGGAGCTGATTGCGCGCACGGTAGTGGAAGGCTTCCTGAACGGCCTGCATCACGCGCCGTACCTCGGCATGTCGATGGACTTTGCCGAGCATCGCTCGTATCAGCCGGGTGATGACATTCGGCGCATCGACTGGCGGCTGTATGCGCGCACGGACCGTTATTTCGTGAAGCAGTTCGAGGCGGATACCAACAGCAACCTGGTTGTGCTGCTGGACGTGTCGCGCTCCATGGATTACGGCTCGGGCGGGATCAGCAAGTTCGAATATGCGCGCTATCTGACGGCCTGTTTGTGTTACTTCTGCCAGAAGCAGCGCGACCGGATCGGCATGATCACGTTCGATCGCGATGTGGTGGATCATGTGCCACCGTCAGCCAAACACCTCGAGGAGATTCTGTATACGCTGGAGCGCGCCAAACCGGGCAAGCCGGGCAGCCTGTTCGAGCCCATCCGGCGCGTGTCCGAGCATTTCCGGCGGCGCAGCATCATTGCGTTGATCTCGGATTTCTATGAGGAGCCGGACCGTGTGATGGATGCGCTGAAGTATCTGGGCCAGCGCGGCAATGACGTGATTGTGTTTCACATCATGGATCCAGCCGAACTGGACTTCCCGTTCAAGGATGCCGTGGAGTTCGAGGATGCGGAGAGTGGAGAGCGGCTGCCCGTGATCCCGGAGCAGGCGCGTGCGCAGTATCGCGAACTGATCCAGGCGCACGTGAACACGCTGACCAAGAAAATGACCGATCAGCGCATCGACTACGCGTTGCTGAATACGGCGA
>JBOHRF010000483.1:0-3846 GCA_050732575.1 Longimicrobiales bacterium | reverse complement strand
GTTGTGCCGTTTGTCGTGCGCTGAATAACGACTAGAGAATTGAACGGACGCTCACGTTTAACCTTCACGAGTACTTGGACGGTGGCCCGGGATGGGTTTGGCCTGCGTTGCCCAACCTTCGGATCCACCGTCCACGTACTCGCAACGTTTTCAAGTCAACGAGCAACGGTCCCGTTGCCATCCCGAGCAGCGCGCTGCTGAGTGGTCTGACGGCCGGCTACCATGATTCGGGAGCGTAGAGCGGGAGTGAGGAGCGGGAGCAGGCGGGAGCGGGTCTGTGCGCACCGATCATCGGTAGGCCGGCACCCGCGCCCGGCCGCGCCGGCTCCCGTTATGCGCTCCGGCTCCCGAACCAGAACGTTAATCAAAGCCCACAGGGATCTTGGTTGAGTGCAGCCAAGTAGCGGTTTGCCCGGCGATGGTGTGCCGCATTGTCATGAAATAACGGTGGATCGGTCAGGTGTTTGCCCGCGCTGCTGAGTGGTCTGACGGCCGGCTACCATGATTCGGGAGCGTAGAGCGGGAGTGAGGAGCGGGAGCAGGCGGGAGCGGGCCTGTGCGCACCGATCATCGGTAGGCGGGCACCCGCGCCCGGCCGCGCCTGCTCCCGTTATGCGCTCCCGCTCCCGAATGTTTGTGAACCGAAAGCCGTGCTCGATTGTCAGACAAGCGCTCGCAGGAACGTCCGTTCAGTTCGTTAAAGCAGTGCCGGATGCCCACCCGTATGCCAAAAGATGACTGTCTCGCTGGCGCCGAATTCGCCGCTGCGCAGGCGATCGATCAAACAGGCCGCGGCCTTGGCCGTGTAGACCGGATCCAGCACGATGCCCTCCGTGCGTGCGAACAGGTCGATGGCGGCGCGTGATGCAGGCGTGGACACACCGTAGCCGTCGCCCACGAATGCATCACTCACCAGCGGCTGGTCGTCTGACAGATGGAGCGGGAAACCAACCAGCTTTGCCGCGCCGCGCGCAATCTCGCAGGCCGTTTCGCGAATCGCGTCGGCCGGATCGTCGGGACTGACACCGAGCAGGCGCACGTTGGTCAGTCCGGCCAGGGGCAGTCCGGCCAGCAAACCAGCCAGTGTGCCCGCCGATGATGCGGACAACACCACGGTCGTGTTTTCGGCCTCGAGACCGGCATCACTCAGCTGCTGCGCCAGCTCGAGGGCGGCGCGCACATAACCCAGTGCGCCCTGTGGTGTGGATGCGCCCAACGGTACAATGAGCGAACGTTGGCCCGCGCGCTCGAGATCGGCAGCCAACTCCTGCATGGTGGAGGCGCGCGCAGTGCGGTCGGCCACATTCACGCTTTCCGCGCCAAACAAGCGCTGCAGCAGCGCATTGCCGCGTGGTGGATTGGGTGGTGTGCCGTTCTGCACGAGAATGCAGCGTTTGCCCAGGTGGGCGGCGGCGGCGGCCGTGACCCGGCAATGATTGGAGCCAAACCCACCGGCCGTGATCAGCACATCGACGTCGCGCACGCGCTCGGGTGCCAGCTCGTACTCCAGCTTACGCACCTTGTTGCCGCCCAGCGCAAAGCCGGTGTAGTCATCGCGCTTGATGAGCAGGCGCGGTGCGCGCGCAGCGAACTGCGCGCGCAGGCGCTCCATCTGCTCGAGCGGTGTCGGATAGAAACCGAACCTCTGGTGCGCGATACCGCCGAACCGGGTCAGCGCGTCCACGTGTTGTTGCGCCGGTTCACATCGGGGAAGTTGCGCTCGGCATCGATCTCGACGCGCGTCACATCGGCACCCGCAACGCTCACGGTAGTACTCGACGCACCGGCCAGCCACACGTCCACGGGCACAACCCGCCGCTCGGACTGGCCGCTGCCGCGCGTGATCACCAGATGAACGGGCATGGGCACACGGCCACGATCTTCGATCGTGATGGTCGTATTGCCACCCGAAGTTGCCACGTTGGTCACGGCCTGATCCAGCGTCCAGGTAGTCTCATACCAGGAAGACCAGAACCAGTCCAGGTTGGTACCACTCACGCTCTCGAACGTGTGCCACATGTCCCACGGGTACGGATGCTTGTATTTCCAGCGCTGGCCGTACTCCTTGAGCGCTCGATGGAAGACCTCCGTGCCCAACACGCCGCGCAGCGCGGCCAGCATGGTAGCCGGCTTGGCATAGGTGGCAATGCCATAGGCCAGACCGCTGTAGTGGAACTGCGCGCGCCGCATGATTTCACCTTCTTCGTCCGATAGTGCCGCCTGTATGTATTGGTTCTGGTCGGGCAGCTCGTGCTTGAGCCCGGGGAAGAAGTCGTTGCGCGCCTGGTTCTCGTTGAACGTGGTCGTGCCTTCATCCATCCATGAGTAGCGCCGCTCGTCACTGGAGATCAGCATGGGGAACCACATGTGCGCTTCTTCATGCGCCGTCACGTTGTAGAGCGCGCTGTCCGTGGCCGCATTGTAGTCACCAATCAGGGTCATCATGGGATACTCCATGCCGCCCCCTATGATGCCACCCGCTTCCACCGCGGTCATGTGCGGCCAGGGGTAGGGAATGCCCAGGTAGCCGGACAGGAAGCGGATGGCGTGCTGCGAGTAGCGCGCACTGTTGCGCCAGCGCGGCGCATTCTGTCGATAGAAGGCGTCGACGCGCGTGTAGTCGTTGCGGCCATCACCATCGCGATCGCCCACTGATGTGCGCGCGGCATCCCAGAGCGATGCGCGCGTAATGCTGATGGCTACATCGCGCACCGAATCAGAGACGAAGTTCCAGCGCAGGCGGCCATTGGTGCCGGCCGTGGTTGCGGCCGCGCCGAACTCCTGCGCGGTGATGACGTGGATGACGGAATCACTCTGCTCGGCACGCTGCAAACGCTGCAGCACGGTGGGCGCAAGCACTTCGGCCGCATTGGTGAGCCGGCCGGTGGCCATTACGACCCAGCCGGTCGGTAGATCGACGGTCAGGTCATAACTGGCGAAGTCAGCGTAGAACTCGGTGGTACCGACAAAGGGATCGGGATGCCAACCGACCACATCATCGTACACAGCCATCTGCGGATACCAGTACGCCAGAAAGAACAGATTGTCCGCATCCCAGCCCATGCGCTCACCTGCACCGGCCTGCGGGATGGTGAACGCCCAGTCAATGGTGATCTGCGTGCTCGAGCCGGGCAGCAGTGGCCGGGGCGGCAGGATGACCATGCGCGTTCCGTACGCCTGGTAACGCGCGCCCTGCCCGTTGTTGCGCAGCTCCTGATCGTCCACCACGACGCGCCGCAATTCCATGCCGGGTGTGACTTCCGCGGATTCGTTGCGTATGGCATCGCCCCGATGGAAGTTCTGCGTCAGATCGATATGCAGGTTCTGAAGTGTGTCCGGTGAGTTGTTGCGATACGTGATCACCGCGCTGCCTTCCAGCCGCTTCTGCTCGGGCAGCAGGCGCGCCGTGAGACGGTAGCGGGCCGATTGCGTCCAGTAACGTGGACCGGGCGCTCCCGTCTGCGTGCGTGTCCCGGACGTGATGGCGCCGCGAAACCCATTCGGCAAATCGAGCGGCGGTGGCAATACGCGAGTCGTATTGGCGGCCCGGTTGCTGGCCGGTGGCGCGGCTTGGGCCACGACTTGCGCGGCGCACACGGTGATCAGCACAGCAACGACCCACAACGTTACGCGGTTTCTCATGACCCCCTGGTCCTGCGATAGAGAAATCGAAGCCAGTCGCAAGATCTCTACCGCCCGATGGCGCAAGATGCTCCAACAGCTCGGGCGTGACGGGCGTGACGGGCGTGACGGGCGTATCGGGCGTATCGGGCGTATCGGGCGCATCGGGCGCATCGGGCGTATCGGGCGTATCGGGCGTATCGGGCGTATCGGGCGTATCGGGCG
>JBOHRF010000482.1:0-3858 GCA_050732575.1 Longimicrobiales bacterium | reverse complement strand
TGCTCAAAGCAACACGCAGCCGACCGTTGGCATCGAGGTATTTCTGCGCGCTCGTTGTGGCCGGCCCGACCACCGTGAAGATCGCGACCAGTAGCGCAGCGTTCCTTACGATGTTTCTTACGTTTTTTCTTACGGTTGTATTTCTCATGGTTTCCACGCTCCACGCGCAACGGCGGGAACAAACTGGTCCAGGCCGGCAGGCGGGAAGTCCAGCGTGCGGCCCTCTTCGGCACTTTGGTATCCGGCCATCAACAGCTGCACGACTTCGAGCCCATCATCGAATGTGAGCAGGGGTTCTTCCTTACCCAGGAAAACGCGCACGAAGTGGCGATCTTCGGCTTCATAGCCGTACGCCGCCGCTTCATTGGCTACCACGGGCATGAGCCCGATTTCCGCGTTCTGTTTCTCCACCAGGTCTTCTCCCTGTGCGGACTGCACGGCGCGGGAGAAAAACAGCTTGAGTCCGGAATCGAGCGAATTCCAGGAAAGGGAATATTCTGGCCCCAGCAATTCTGCGGACAGCCGCAACCCCGGGCCCACAAAGCTCCACGACGTGGTGGCTTCACCCAGCACGCGATGACCGCTATCGGTCTCGAATTCGATGTGCATACTGGCAAAGTCTTCTGCAGGTGCTTTTGCGTAGTCCACTTCACTGCTCATCTGCTGGCTGAGCTGCTTGATGTAGTTGGGCCGCGTCCACTTGAGGCTGGCAATGTGACCGGTCACGCGCGTGGGACGGACGCTGCGGGCCGGCTTACCCGGTTCTGTGAGCAGGTGGCGCACCACCAGCGCCGAATGGCACATCATGTCGTTCAGCACGCCGCCGCCCTGCAGCTTGCCCTGCCAGAACCACGGCATGTGCGGACCGCTGTGCTCCTCCGCCGCGCGCGCCAGGTACGGCCGACCCGTTGTGCGCGCGCCGCGCGCCCAAAGCAGATTCCGGCCGACCTCGACTGGCGGCGCAAAAACCTGGTTCTCGAGATAGGCGGTTTGCAGGCCGACCCGTTGTACCAGCGAGATGACTCGCCTGGCTTCGGAGACATTGCGAGCGAGCGGCTTCTCACAGGCCAGTCCACGCAGAGTGCCCTTGCCACTTTCCAGTGCGCTGACGATCTCCTCGACGTTTTCGACGCGCCGATGGTTCGGGCCCGTCAACCAGATGGCATCAATGGCGGGATCAGCGACCAATTCCGTGATCGAGCCGTGCACACGGGCCGCGCCCACATCGAGCGTTTTTGCCAGAGCCACCGCGCGCTCGGCATGCTTGCGCTGCGGGCTCCAGATGCCGAGCACGTCGGCATCACGCACCGCCTGCCATGCGCGCAGATGGAATTGTGCGTTGAACCCACTGCCAATGAACCCAACCCCGAGCCTGTCTTTTCCCATCCCCGCCACCGTCACCGTCACCGTTGAAATGGAATGCGCGAGGTCATGAGTTCCGGATTTACGCCCAGCCGATCCATGGCCTCAGGCGGGCAGCCATTCCACTCGGCCAGAAACTGGTTGCCGATGTACCCGATGTCGCGCACGCCGATGCGACTGGACCAGAAGCCGCCCGCCGTCAGGTCGCGGATGTAGTTGAAGAACGCCACACCCTGGCTCATCTCGGGACGGGCCCGGCGCGGCCAGGCGATATCGTCCAGGACGGAGGTCTTCTGCGTGGCGGTCACTTCCACAAACCGTTTGCCGAAGCGATCCACGCTCTCGTTGTCCAGCCAGCGCAATCCGCCGCGCATCTGCGCCTGCATGCCCGGCCGGTCGATCATGATGAAGTCCATGAACTCGGGCACGCCCGCGTCCGTTGCACTGCCCGAACGTTCATCGCGCGGAATGATGAGATCGACCAGCACACGCACCGTGCGCCACTCGTGGGCCGAAAAGAACTTCGGCTTGAAAGGCGTCTGTTGCTGCTGCGCCTGCTGCACTCCCTGCATGGCCCGCTCGATCACGTCGGGTGTGACGCCCAGGGCGGCGGCAAGGGGAACAATGCTCATCACGGTCAGGGCGTCTCGGCGAGTTACATCACTCATAGCCACTCCGTAGTTGTCCGTTCACGCTCACGTTTTCGTTCTCGTTAACGTTCACGGCCGTTCTCCGTTCGTTTCGTGAACGAAAACGAGAGCGTGAACGAGAACGTGCTCTTTACAGCGCGTTCTTTTTCATTTCCTCAGCAATGTACTCACTGGTGCGCATGGCCAACGCCAGGATGGTCCAGGTCGGATTCTTGTCCGCCTGCGAGACAAACGATGCGCCATCGGCGACAAAGAGATTCTTCACATCGTGCGCCTGGGCGTAGCCATTGACTACGGAGGTGCGCGGGTCGTTGCCCATGCGTGCGCCGCCCAGCTCGTGGATGATGGTGCCGCCCGCGGCAATGCCGTAGCCCTGCTCGCGCGTGGGCATGGGTGAGAACACTTCGCCGCCCATCTGGGCGACCAGCGCGCGGAAGGTCTCCTGCATGTGCTTGACCTGCAGGTACTCGTGGTCCGCCCATTTCCAGTGGAAACGCAGGACCGGGATGCCCCAGCGATCGACTGTGTTGCTATCGATTTCGCAGTACGAACCGTCGTTGGGGATCATCTCGCCACGACCGGAGAAGCCGATGGTCGCGCCCCAGTAGCGCCGGTAGTCCTGCTTCAATTCTTTGCCGTAGCCGCCACCTGGCGGATACCGATGGATGCCGCCCATGAAGCCATAACCGGGCATGCCTCGCCGGCCGCCCCACACTTCGATGTGATAGCCGCGCGGAAAATCGAGCTTCTTGTTGTCCAGCCACCAGGGCATATAGACGTGCATGCCGCCTACGCCATCCTCATTGTGCGGCACGTGGTCCATCAGTTTCGGGATGAAGCCGGCCACATCAGTGCCGGTGGTATCGGTCAAGTATTTGCCCGCCGTGCCGCTCGAGTTGGCCAGGCCCTGGGGGAAGGTGGCCGACTTCGAGTTGAGCAGCAGGCGCGCAGTTTCACACGCGCTGGCCGCCAGCACGACCACGCGCGCACGAACGTGCTGGTCCGTGTTGGTTCGTTTGTCGATGTAGGAGACACCCGTCGCTTTGCCCTGTGCGTCGATCGTGACTTCACGCGCCATGGCGTGCGTCACAAGTGTCAGCTTGCCCGTGCGCTGTGCCGGCCGGATGAGGACGCTGGGGCTCGAAAAGTTGGAGTTGCTGCGACAGCCGCGGTTGCACTGGCCGCAGTAGTGACAGGCGGCGCGGCCGTTCAGCGGTTTCGTGATGATCGAGAGACGCGCCGGAATACACGTGATGTTGAGGCGATCTGATGCCTGTTTGACCATCAGCTCGTAGCAGCGCGGCTTGGGCGCCGGATGGAAGATGCCGTCCGGCTCGTTATGCAGGTTCTCCACACTACCGAAAATGCCGATCAGCCGATCGACCTGGTCGAAGTAGGGCTTCACATCGTCGTAACTGATGGGCCAGTCATCGCCCAGACCATCCAGGCTCTTGCGCCGAAAATCGTCAGGCCCGAAGCGCAGGGAGATGCGGCCCCAGTGATTGGTGCGACCACCCAACATGCGGGCGCGCCACCAGCGGAAGGAGGTGCCGGGTGCCGTGGTGTAGGGCTCGCCCTCGATATCCCAACCCCCATCGCAGGCATCGAACTCGCCGAACGGGCGGATCGGTGTGGACGCTCCTCGCCTGGGAGACTGGTAATTCCAGAGCATCATGGGCGAGTCTTCAGTGGCGTACCACGGGCCACCTGCCTCGAGTAGTGCGACGTTGGCGCCCGCCCTGGTCAGTATGTAGGCGGCCATGCCGCCACCCGCACCCGAGCCAATGATGCAGACGTCGTAGACGGGTCGCTGTCGTTGCACTTGCATGTACGCCTCGGAATCGGG
>JBOHRF010000481.1:0-3868 GCA_050732575.1 Longimicrobiales bacterium | reverse complement strand
CGATGTCAGGGCCGAACGTCGCGCCACGCCGCTCGCCCTTTCGGCCGTACTGAGCTCGGTATAGATGGGCGTTGCCCATGCTTTGCGCAGACCATCGCTGCGTACCAGGCCATCCAGGTACGCACGCGCAACCACGAAACTGGCGGGCCACACGAGTTTGGTTTGGGTCTGCGGATTGAAATGATCCATGCGCACCAGTTTGGCGGCCTCGATTTCGTCCTTCGACAGGAACTCGCTGGGTGTCAGGCGGAAGATATCGAGTCCGCGCGCAATCTCTGACGCAATGATTTGCCCGTTGTACCAGTAGGCCGACCAGTGGCCAGCCAGCAGCAGTTGCGGGCCTACGGGACCGCGGTCGAAGTAGGCAATTTCTACGGGGTGAGCCGGGTCCGTGAAGTCGAACACCGAGATGCCGCCCTGATACCAGGCCTGCACCATGATGTCACGACCGGGCACCGGGATCAGCGAGCCGTTGTGCGCTACGCAGTTCTCCTGTGCGGACTGCGGTGCCGGGAGTTTGTAATAGCTGGCAAAACGCAGCTTGCCTGTGCCCCGTGTGAAGATCGCGTTGGCACCCCACTCGGGTCGATCTGTCTCGCGACAACGCGCCGCCACACCGCCGCCCCACTCGTCCGTGAACAACACCTTCGAGCCGTCATTGCTGAAGGTGGCCGCATGCCAGTATGCGAAATTCGGATCCATGACTTCATCGACACGCTTCGGGTTGGCCGGATCACGGATGTCGATCAGAATGCCATTGCCCGAACACGCGCCTGCCGCTAATCCAATTTCCGAATAGGCCGTGATGTCGTGACACTGATCGGTGAGCGCTGTGTTCTGGGTGCCGGCGCCGTGCGTCCCTCCTGCCCACAACCCCGCAATGTTGCCTGCTGTGTCCGCGAATAATCGGGGTGTGCTGACAATGCGCGCGTTCTGCGGCGCCGCCACTGGCACGCGGATCACTTCAATGCGGAACAGCGCCGTGTTCGGGTCCTGTGCCGGCGCCAGCCCCGAGCAGCCGGCCAGCTCGGTCTTCGAGCGCGGCGGTGCCGTGCCCGCCACATAGATGTACACGTGGGTGCTGTCCCGCGGGTCGGTCACCAGCGTGTGCGTGTGAGAACCACGACAGGTCTGCAACGACGCAACCTGGCGCGGCTTGTCGATGTTGCTGATGTCGAAGATGCGCACGCCCACGAAACGCTGTGCGCTCACGCTGTCTTGCAGTGAACCCTGCGCGCAGTCAATTCGACCATTCGGCATCTCCACCGACATGAACATCAAATGGCGGTAGACCGACAGATCGCCCTGGCCACCCGGACAGACCAGCGAGGAACGCAGCGTCGGGCTGCCCGCGTTCGTGATGTCCCAGATCTGGAAGCCGTTGAAGCTGCCCTGAAACACCAGGTTGCCCGCGAACGCCAGATCCGAGTTGGCCATCAGGAAGTCACCCGGATTGGCCGCATTGGCAAAGTTTGCCGGCCGGTCCCGATGCGATACCAGCTCCAGGTTACGGGCCGCCGTTTGCGCATCGCTCCAGCCCCCGCGCAATCCTACCCGCGGATCCGATCGTACGGGCGTTTGCGCGCCCGCGCGCGCGTGCGCGACCAGCAGCGTCATCAACAACAGCACAGTGAATGCGCCCACACCAGGCCGTGCCGCCCGTGTGCTTGCTTCGGCTTTCATAACGATTCCGTTGTGATTGAGACCAGTTCAACCCTTGCGTGACACAAGTTATCGCCCTTTCTCCGACCCTGGAAGCGAACGTACGCGAGCACCGTGACCATGCGTGCTAGAACGCTGTTTTTCGTGGGCGAACGATCCAGACAACCTTTTGCCCTCGCGCCGTGTCTACCTATGTAGCGACACATATACCGACTCCCACCCACAGCCATGGCACCCAGAACGCCTGAGCCGATCAGTTATCACGCTGCGCTGGTGGCGCAGTCACTGGCATCCGGACACGCCTACGGCTTCGACCTGATGCGGGCCACGGGATTGCCCAGTGGCACGGTGTACCCGTTGTTGCGCCGATTGGAAGCGGCGGGGCTGGTGCGCTCCGAGTGGGAAGACATCGATGCCGAGCGCGAGGGCCGGCCGCGCCGGCGCTATTACGCGCTGACGGCGGCCGGCCGCAAGTCATTGGCTGCGGCGCTGCCGCGTCTGCGTGCGCAATGGCAGATCTTCGGCGTGGTGGGAGACGGAGATGCGGGTGCGCCGGCGCGTTGATGGTCCGGGTCCCGGGCGGATGCGCGGGAGCGTGCGTGTGAGCGGGTGGGCGCGCCTGCTGGTGCAGGTTGCGTCCTGGCTTGCGCCTGCCCATCTGCGCGCGGACTGGCGAGCCGAATGGGAAGCCGAGTTGTGGCATGAGTCGTTGCGGACCGACGACGATCGAAAGCTGACGATGGCGGCCCTGAGCGCGTTTCGGGATGCCATCGCCATGCATGAGTTGGCAGGCATTGCACCGTCCCGCACGCATCAGCGCTGGAGAAATGGAATGCTGCAGGAAGGGAAGCTGGTTCTGCGTGGACTGCGTCGCAGTCCGGCATTCACGCTGATCTCGGTACTCACGCTGGCGCTGGGCCTGGGTGCAAATGCGGCGCTCTTCACGGTAATTCACGCCGTGTTGTTGCGGCCCATGCCCTATGCCCAGTCGGAACGGCTGGTGCGCATCCAGCATCCCGTGCCTGCGTTCGATGCCAACGCTCCCTGGCCGCTATCGATGTTTGGATTCTTCCATCTGCAGGACCACAACCGTACGCTGGAAAGCATTGGCATCTACCTGCCGGGTGCGGTCAATCTGGCCGGTGATGAAGCGCCGCCCGAGCGTGCTGCCAGTGCGGTAGTATCGGCATCGCTCTTTTCGGTGCTGCGCGCGCGCGCACGTCACGGACGGCTGTTGGTGGACGCGGACAATGCGCCGGGCAGCTCTCCCGTTGTCGTGCTCGGCTTCGATTTCTGGCAGCGTCGGTACGGGGGTGATGCCAAAATTGTGGGCCGCAGAATCAGAGTGAACGGCATCGAACGCGAAGTGGTGGGCATTGCCGAACGCGGCCTTCATCTGCCCAATGCCACGACCGATCTGTGGTCGCCGCTCTGGCTGGATCGCAATCAGACACCCACGAACAGTCACAACTTTGAAGCGATCGGCCGGCTGCGCCCGGACGTGAGCGTCGAGGCCGCGACGGCCGACATGGTTCGACTCACGGCCCAATTTCCGCAGGCACTGGCCGCGGCGTACAACGCGGGATTCATGACCCGATTCGGGTTCACGGGACGCGCAGAGCCACTGCACACGAGCCTGGTGGGCAATGCGGCGCGCGGCTTGTGGATCGTGTTTGGCGCGGTGGGCCTCGTGCTGGTGATTGCCTGTGCCAATGTGGCCAATCTGTTCCTGGTGCGCACGGAAGGTCGGCGACGTGAGGTTGCCGTGCGCACGGCACTGGGCGCCACGCGTGCGCACCTGGCGCGCTTCTTCCTGACCGAGAGCGTGCTGCTTGCGTTGTTGGCCGGTGTGCTCGGGGTGGGCATTGCTGCCGTTGGCTTGCGCGTGCTGATTGCGTTGGCACCTGCGGCCGTGCCGCGCTTGACCGAGATCGCGCTCGGTCCACTCACGCTTCTCTTCACGCTTGCGGTTTCGCTCCTCGCCGGCATCGTGCTGGGGCTGTTCCCACTGGTGCGCTTCCGTGCGCCGGTATCGACGCAGGCGATGCAGGAAGGCACGACGCGCCAGACGTGGACGCATTCCGGACAGCGCGTGCGCGCCGTTCTGGTAGGCGCGCAAATCGCATTTGCGCTCGTGTTGTTGGCCAGCGCAGGGCTGTTGCTACAGAGCTTCGATGGTCTGCGCGCGGTGCGCTCCGGTTTCGAT
>JBOHRF010000480.1:0-3872 GCA_050732575.1 Longimicrobiales bacterium | reverse complement strand
GTCCTGGCTAACCGACCCCGCCGCCGCTCACTAGCATCGCTGCCGGCCACCGAACCGAATAGTTTGGGTTTCTCTCCTGTTCATGAGGTATCGATGTTCGAGATCGCATTCATCCGGCGCGCGGTGTTGACCACGTTCCTGGCATTACCGTTCGCGACTTCCCTGGTGGCGCAATCGAAGCCCACGGTCGAGCAGTTTTTTGGCCCGGCCTCGCCGCTGGAGCTGGCGGTAGCGAAGAAAGCGGATCGGGTGGCGTGGACGGTCTACGATCGCGGCTTGCGCAATGTGTACACGGCCGCGGCGCCGACCTTCTCGCCGGTGCGGCTCACGAGTTTTCTGAAAGACGATGGTGAAGAAGTGAGTGGAGTGGAGCTGTCGGACGATGGCAGTCTGGCGGTGTTTGTACGCGGGCATGCGCCCAATCGCGACGGTTGGGTGGCGAATCCGATGCATGATCCAGCGGGTTCGGAGCGCGCCATCTGGGCGGCACGCACGGCGGGTGGTGCGGCGTGGCGCCTGGTGGAGGGCAGTGCGCCGGAGCTCTCGCCTGATGGGCGCACGGTGTTGTACGTGAAGAACAACCAGATTTATCGTGTACGCACAGCGCAGATTGTGGTGCGCGATTCCATGGATCGCGGGCTCAAGCCTTTCATCCGGCAATGGGGCCAGCAATCGAATCCGCGCTGGTCGCCGGATGGCAGCAAGATCGCGTTTGTCAGCAATCGTGGTGATCACAGTTTCATCGGCCTCTACGATGTGGTGTCGCGCAGAGTCGATTACGTATCGCCCAGCGTGGATTGCGACGCGAATCCCACCTGGTCACCGGATGGCAAGCGCATCGCATTCACGCGCCGGCCGGGTACGCCCTTCGGTTTGCAAGCGCAGCAGGGCACGGGTGGGATCGGCAATCCGGCGGGGCCGGCAACCGGGCGCGGCGGGGGCGGAGGTTGTGGCGTGGGCGGCCGTGGGGGTGGTGGCGGTCGAGGTGCGCAGCCGGAAGCAGCACCGGCTCGTGACACGCGACCGGGTTTGTTCAACGCGACGTTCACGAACGGCGCCACGCTCGCCCTGATGGTAGCGGACCTGGGCAAGGTTGGTGACATACACAGCGAGCCCGCGCATGCCATCTGGTACAACCAGCCTGGTGAGCGCGTGTTCACGAACATCGCGCGCATGTTCTGGGTGGATGACCACATCGTCTTCCCACTCTCGCCGCAGGATGATGAGTGGGATCGGTACTGGTCGATCAGTGTGAGCAAAGCCGAGACGACCAACCCGGCGGGCAGCGGCTATGGCGGCACGCGCCATGACATACGCCCTCTTTTGTTGACCACCACCGACGGCTTGATCGAGGACGCGACGTCCGTCTCGTTTTCGCGGGACGGCAAGACGATGTATTACACGACCAATGCGAGCGACATCGAACGGCGACATATCTGGTCGGTTCCAACCGCCGGTGGCACGCCCAAACAATTGTCCAGCGGTGATGGCATCGAGACGTTCCCACTCGCGCTGGCATCAGGCAAACAGATCGCGGTGATGTACTTCGATGCGCGACGGCCGGCATCCGTGGGATTGCTGCCCGCACAGGGTGGCATGGCGCGCGTGATCTATCCCACGCTCAAGCCGGACTTCCCGCTGTCCGCGCACGTGGTGCCCGAGATCGTGAAGGTAAAAGCACCCGATGGCCTGGAGATCAGCAACCAGCTTTTCCTGCCCAATGACCTGCGCGCCGGCGAACGCCGTCCTGCCCTGATCTTCGTGCACGGCGGTCCGTCCCGCCAAATGTTGCCCGGCTATCACTACATGCAGTTCTATCACTGGGCGTACGCCATCAATCAGTGGCTGGCCAGTGAGGGGTACGTGGTGATGTCGGTGAACTACCGCTCGGGTATTGGTTACGGCCGTTCGTTCCGCCAGCCGCAGAACACGAATGCACGCGGCAACTCGGAATACCAGGACGTGCTGGCCGCAGGAAGGTACCTGCAGACCCGCAGCGATGTCGATCCCGGGCGCATCGGTATCTGGGGCCTTTCGTATGGCGGACTCCTGACCGCGCAGGCACTGGCCCGCAACTCCGATCTGTTCGTGGCCGGCGTGGACATGGCCGGCGTGCACCTGTACGGCAACGCACTGGACACGGCCGCCGTTTCTTACAAGTCGTCGGCCATATCGGAGATCGACAAGTGGAAGAGTCCGGTCTTCCTGGTGCACGGCGATGACGATCGCAACGTCAACTTTGCCCAGACTGTTGGCCTGGTTCAACTACTGCGCGCGCGTAACATCCACCACGAAATGATCATTATCCCGGATGACGTGCACGAGTCCATGTTGCACAGCCGCTGGGTCTACACCTGGAACCGCATGGGCGAATTCCTGAAGCGGTTTGTCTGGAACAAGGACGTGGCGGCAACGCAATAACTGCGGGTTGCTCGACCGCCTCGCACGGTGGGCTGCTCGACCGGCTCCACGCGCGATGAAACGCGATCGCGTCATCAGTTCTCCCAACGGCGAAGATCGTACGCGTGAGTGTGAACGTCCGTTAAAACGAGCCCGAGCTTGACGCTTCACACCGCAATCGATAAGTCTCACGGCGAATTTGAGATACTCGTCCCAACCGGAGCTGAAGCATCCGGGGTACAGGCCTCATTCCTCATTTCAAGCGGCACACGAATCAGTCCTCAGGGCGCAATTGAATGCCGATTTCTCCTATTGATCGTTCGGTTCACTCAAATCCGGGAGGTTCTGTGAGACCGTTCAGGTTACTCCTAGCGGTGCTGCTCGCCTTCATGAGCGGCACGGGGGTCGCGTGGGCACAGCAGCGAGAGGTCACGGGTCGCGTCACGAGTGCCGGCGGTGAAGCCGTGGCCGGCGCGATCGTGCAAGTAGTAGGCGCGCGCGCAACCGCATTGACTGACCCTGGGGGTGCGTTCCGACTCAATGTTGCATCGACCGAAGTCACCCTTTCCATACAGGTCCTGGGCTTCAAGACGCGCCAGGTCCGCGTTCCCGTGGGCCAGAATACGGTTGACGTTTCGCTCGAGGTCGACGCACTCGGCCTGGAGGAGCTGGTCGTGACCGGCCGTTCGACCGAGCTGGCGCGACGCAATGTTGCCAATGCCATCTCAGTAGTGAGCGCCGGCGAGATGACGCGCGCACCGTCGGAGTCGATGGAAAAAGTGATGGCGGGCAAGGTCACGGGCGCAATGGTCGAACAGAACTCGGGCGCGCCGGGTGGTGGCATCCAGGTCCGTCTGCGCGGCATTTCCACCATCAATGCTACGTCTGAGCCGCTTTACGTCATTGACGGCGTGATCGCCAGCAACGCCGCCATTCCATCGAATGCCAACGCGATCACCAAGGCGGCGGGCGGGTCCAATCCCTCGCTCAATCAGGATGCGCTGGTCAATCGCATTGTCGACATCAACCCGGCCGACATCGAGAACCTGCAGGTGTTGAAGGGTGCGTCGGCCGCTGCGATTTATGGCTCGAAGGCGGCCAATGGCGTGATCATCATCACGACCAAGCGAGGCCGTCCGGGCGCAGCGCGCTTCAATCTCACACAGCGCATGGGTTATTTCGATGTGTCGCATCGGCTCGGCTTCCGCGAATGGACGCGCGCTGATGCCGTGGCTGCATTCGGCGCCAGCGCAGGCCGCTTCTTTGGCACCGATGGCAGACCGCTCAGCCCGGTCGACAACGAGGAGGAGCTGACCAGTCGTAATGCCCTGTCCAACGAATCCGTGCTGAGCGTGAGCGGCGGTAACGAGAATACGCGCGTGTTCCTGTCGGGTCTGTGGAAGAATGATGAGGGCGTGATCAACAATACCGGATTCGATAAGCAGAGCGTCCGGTTGAACCTGGATCAGCGC
>JBOHRF010000479.1:0-3882 GCA_050732575.1 Longimicrobiales bacterium | reverse complement strand
CTGTTTCGTTTCGTCGTATGTCTCACCTATGAGGTGCCTGACGCGTTCGAAGAGGTCGTCCGATACAATGGCAAGAGCAGAAAGAAGGTACTCGTCAAAAACAAATCCAAAGGCTGGATCCCCGTCGTAAATCAGATCTGCTTCATGCTTTGGGTCCCAGTTGCTTGACGAAGTGAGGCGTCTTATTGCCTCCAATGCCAACCGCACTTCCTCGCGAGTGAAATGACCCCGATCTCCTTCTCCAGGAACGAGCTGAACGTCGTGCGTCTCGTGTCGTCTCGCTTCGGTCACGTTAAAACTCCAATCAGCTCAACTGCGGACGACAGTTGCTTTCTTGCGTTTTTGAGGTAAACAGCCGCCAACAATTGCTTTTTGATGCGTTTTGCCGCATCGCGCCAATGTCAGAGCATGGTTGCATAGCCGAACCGGCCAGATTGTTGGAAAAGCAACTGTCGTCCGCGTTGCTGCGCTACTGTATCACGCGTTGCTGCGCTACTGTATCACGCGTCTCGCTCAGCGCCGTAGGCCCCGCGCGTCCAGCTTGTACAGGCCATTCAACATAACCGGCTCCTGATGTGGTTACACCACAAGTGATCGAGGCGCCGGCGCACAGGCTGGCGAACGTGAGACCTCCGAGCACCGCCCTGGGTCTGGGTTCGACGCCCTGCACGGGCACGCCCGTGCCCAGTTCACCAAGGTTGTTGGTTCCCCAGCAGTAGGCGCTCCCATTCGAGGCGCGTGCGCAGGTTTGCGTACGGTTGGCGGTGACGCTGGCCACCGTGGTGCCCACGTTGATCAACACGGGCAACGTGCGAGTGGTGAGCGTGCCGTCGCCAATCTGATAGTTGTCGTTCAGGCCCCAGCAATAGACCGCGCCGGCGGTGCTCCGTGCGCACGTGTGGAAATTGGCCGCCACGACCTCGGCGAACGTTATACCGGCCACGCCTGCCACGGCTGTGGGCACATTCCGGCCCGTGGTGTTGCCGGTGCCGAGTTGCCCGCTCGAGTTGCTGCCCCAGCAAAAGATTTGACCCGCCGTGTTCACGGCGCACGTGTGTCCGCTGCCTGCGCTCACCGATCGATACGTCTGACCGCCCGTGACCAGCACGGGAGTCGTGCGATTCGTGCTGGCGCCGTCGCCGAGCTGTCCGGACGTGTTATTCCCCCAGCAGTGCAGTGCGCCCGCATTGGTGCGCACGCAGGCATGCGACGAGCCCACCGTGACTTCTGCGTTGAGCGTACCGACGCCGGTGATGACTGTGGGCGTTACCGCGTTCGTGGTCGTGCCATTGCCCAGCTGACCGTAATCGTTCAAGCCCCAGCAACGAACTGCGCCGCTGCTCAAGCCGCACGAGAAGTAGATGTTGGTTTCGATGCTCGAGAAGGTGGCACCCGGCACGCGCGTGGGCGTGAGTTTGAACGCGGTGGTGCCATCGCCCAACTCGCCAATGCCGCGGCCGCCCCAACAGTACACGGCGCCCGCCTGGGTCAGCGCACACGTCGTGCGCATGCCGGTAACCAGCGCGCGAAAGACAAGGCCACCCTGAACTGCGGTCGGGGTCTCCGGCTCGGTGAACGAACCATTGCCCAGCTGACCGTGTTCGTTGTCGCCCCAACATTGCGCGGTCCCAGATTGCAGCAGAGCACAGGTGTACCAGCGCCCCGCGGAGATAGAAGCGAATCCGCTGCCCGTCACCTGCACGGGAACACTGCTGTTAGCGGTTGGCCGTTGCCGAGTGCACGCGTGCCATTGTGTCCCCAACAGTACGCGTTGCCATTGTTCGCCACGGCGCAGGTGTGGATGTAGCCGGCCGAGACGGTGGCGATGGGTACGGGCGTGAGTACGCGCGCAGGCGATGAGCGATTCGATGTGTCGCCCGTACCCAGCGAACCCAGGGAATTGAAGCCCCAGCAATAGACCTCGTTGCCGGTGGTGACGCCGCATGCATAGCTCTCACCCGCGCTGAGTACACGGAATACCAGGTTGCCAGCGACAGCCGTGGGCATGGAACGGTTCGCGTTCGTGCCATCGCCCAACTGCCCGCCCGCATTGTCGCCCCAACACCAGGCCTGGCCCTGTGAGTCCAGTCCGCAGGTAAAGTTGGTTCCGACCGCAATCGCAAGGAAGAAGCGATTGCCCGCCACGGCCACCGGTGTTATGCGGCCGGACACGGTCCCATCACCCAACTGGCCGCGCGAGTTACTGCCCCAAAATGGGCCGCGCCGGATGCCACCAGTGCACAGGGTATGCGATGTGCCCACACCAATGGCCACAAACCGCAACGAGGTGGAAACGCGCGTCGGCACGGTGCGATCCGTGGTCGTGTTGTCGCCCAGTTGCCCGGAAAAGTTGCGTCCCCAACAGAGCGCTTCGCCGTTGGGCGCGATGCCACACGAGTATTCAGTGCGCGAGGCCAGGAACGGTCCCCGCACCGGCGTGTTCACGGTGAAAGCAAAGGCCTGAGATTCACCGCCGCTGGCTTCTGGATTGAGCACGGTGACATTGTGCACGCCCACGTTGAACACATCGTTCTGGTTGAGTGTCGCGGTAAGACGAGCCGACGATACGAACGTGGTTGCGCGCTCCTGCTCATTGAGACGGACCGCGGACCCCTGCACGAAATCAACACCCTCGACTACGAGTGAAAGAACGGTCGCGCCGAAGGGGAGCTCGCCTGGTGTGAGGCTCGTGATACGCGGCGTCGGTGCAATGATCGTGATGGCCACGGCACCGCTGCGACCTTCGATGGTTGCCTGAACCGTTACTGCGCCTGCCCGCAACGCGCGCATCAGGCCGGCGCCATCGATGGTGGCCACGGTTGCATCCGATGTAGACCAGGTAATCGCGCGGTCCGTGAGGGGCCTGCCCCTCGCATCCCTGGCGGTAGCGCTGAACTGGGCCGTAGTACTGATGCGAAACGGGCCGGGCGGCACTCCAATCTCCACGAGTGCAACCGTGATGACCGAGTCGTCGTGTTGGCAGGCCAGCGTGGCCAGCAATGCTACCATACCGACCGCACGTAGACATGCGATGCGTATCGCCAAGATTCCGCCCATACAGGTCGCCTCTGACTCGCGTCACTGTCCGAGGTCGCCGCGCCCTGAGGATCACGCGCTTGCGACCTCGAGCCCTCTACATCGGTGAGACGCACCGCGGACTGCCTTTTTCTCACGCGCAGCCGGCCGGCGTGCTGGGGTTCCGAAGCCGGCGTGAGAATGCAGGTAGGCATGCTGCGTTTGACCGGGTGTGCGCACTCCATCCAGGAGGACAAACAGTGCCGAGTTTTTCCAGGAATCATGGACGGTCATCAGCGATTGGGGCGCTAGCATTCCTGGCCCTGATCCCGGGCACGGCCGGGGCTCAACGTTCCATCGAAGTCCACGTGGGAGGTGGCCAGACAGTGGTCGATGTGCAGCAGGCATCGGGACAATCGGGATCGGTCCGAGCCGAAGAGCAGGGCATGTTCCAACTGTTCGCGCGCGTCCTGTTGCTTCCCGTTGGCAAATCGATGCTCGGTGTGGAAGCCGGGTATCGTTATCTCTACTACTACGAGGTCCCCTCGCCGCCGTTTGGATTCGTGGCTCGCGATGTGGCGCCCACTTTCATTGCCGGTGTGTTGAAGGTGCCACTGGTTGCCGGCCTGGCGCTCGAGGCGGGCGCGGGCGCCCACTTCTACGAGGAGACGACCAGCCTGGGCGTTTTCGGCGCCGCCGGCTATGACATTCGGCTCGGGGCAAGGCTGGCCATCCCGATCCGCGCGCGCGCGGACCTGCTACTGGAGGATCCTGCCGTCATTCCGGTCGGCGCCACACTGGGACTGGCAGTCCGTTTCTAATTCGCGCGACACTGCGTGTCGCGCGGCCGCTGCCGCGGGCCGGGCG
>JBOHRF010000478.1:0-3903 GCA_050732575.1 Longimicrobiales bacterium | reverse complement strand
GCACACGCCTTGTATGCCGGCATCCTTGCCGCACTGGCCGGTCGCGGTGAGGTCGAGCTGCACGAATCGAAGACGATCGGTGACTATCTGCGCGATTTGAGTGCGCGCTCTTCCGCCTTCCGGGTCCGCTACCGCGATTTCGCGCGCAGTTATGAAGTCGTGATTTACGGTATTGGCTTTTGCGACCGCGAGCGATACGAACGGCTGCTCGGATTGGCTCACTACATTATTGAACCTCGTGGCTGAGCGGGACCGGTTGTCACTCAATCAGCTGTTCACGCCCAGGCGAGCGTTCGGCTTGCTGGCCATCCTCATCTTCGGCGCTGTGCTCTTTGCACCGCGACACGATGTCAGTGATGAAAATGCAACGCTCAGTTCCTACCTGGCTCATCCCAATGGCGCGCGCGGACTCCACGATGTCCTGGACCGCCTCGGCTTTACCGTGCAGCGGCGGCTGCGTCCCATGCGCGAGCCCCTGGCTGCGCACGCCGTTTACGTAGTACTCGATCCACCCGTGGACCTGACCGCAATCGAAGTGCATAACGTACTGGAGGCCGTGCGCGCGGGCGCAGGACTTTTGGTAGCGCTGCCCTTCCAATCGCGCCTGGCTGACTCGCTCCAGCTGCGGCGCGTGCCGGAAGCACGGCTGCGGGCCACTGACAGCGCACGCAGCGCACTGCGAGATACAACTTCCTTGCGTGGCCGGCGCTTGCTGCGCCACGTGCTGCGTCAGCGTGTTGGCCGGCTGGACAGCACGGTGGTGCTCGTGCCCGGCTCGGCGGGGCGGGTCTTCGAGTCCTTGCAAAGCGCGCGCGGTCGCGAACCGGTAATCGTGGGACTGCCCTTCGGCCGCGGCCGCGTTCTGGCGGCTGCGGAACCAGACCTGTTTTCCAATGAGGTTCTGCGCCGCCGCAACAGCGGCGTGCGCGTGGTGCGCATGATGGAGTGGCTGACCAGCGGTGACAGCTCGCCGCCCATTGTCTTCGACGAATACCACCACGGGCACGGCCAGCACGCCAGTATCATCAAAGTGACGCAGCGGGCTCTGACGGAAACCCGGGCGGGCCGGACGCTGCTTCAGCTCGCGCTGGCCGGCCTGGTTTTGCTGGTCGCGCTGGGTGTACGGCCCGTGCGACCGCGCGTGCGCAGCCGTATCGAGCGTCGGTCTGCACTGGAGCACGTGGGTGCACTGGCGCGTGCCTATGCAGCCGTGCGTGCGCGCGCGCAAGCCACTCGCCTGCTGGTGCGCGGGCTGCGGCGCCGGCATGGTGGTTTGCGCGGCCGGCCGGATGAAGTGGACTACTTGCAAGCGATTGCCGAGCAACATCCGCACGTTCGTGCCGATGTTGCGCAGGTGATACAATCCCTGGACAGTGCGCCTGCGCAACGAACAGATGCCAACGAAACCACAGCCATCCTTCGCATCGAGCGAGCCATCACATCATGAGTCCGGATGCCATTGCGGAATTGTTAGGGCGCGTGCGGGCCGCGGTTGCGCAGCGCGTGCTCGGTCAGGACAGCGTGATCGATCAGGCGCTCATGGTCTTCCTGGCGCGCGGTCATGCCTTGCTGGAAGGTGTGCCAGGCACCGCCAAAACCCTGCTGGTGCGTGTGCTGGCCAGTGCCATTGCGGCGCGCTTCGGCCGTATCCAGTTCACGCCCGATTTGATGCCGGCCGACATTACCGGCATCAGCATCCTGCGCGAAGAAGGCCGCAGCAGTGAATTCCATGCCGGGCCCATCTTCACCGACTTGTTGTTGGCTGATGAGATCAACCGTGCACCCGCCAAGACGCAGGCGGCGCTGCTGGAAGCGATGCAGGAGCGACAGGTCACGAGTGATGGACAGAGCCGCCCGTTGGGCACCTTGTTCACGGTCTATGCTACGCAGAATCCGGTGGAATACGAGGGCACCTACCCATTGCCGGAGGCGCAGCTCGATCGATTCCTGCTCAAGATCCGGATCGACTATCCGGCGGAAGACGCGGAGCTGGCCATGTTGGCCCACTACGATCGGGGCTTCGATGCCGAGCGGCCTGACGCCGTTTTACCCGCACCGATTCTCGATGCCGATGCCAGTCTGCAACTGCGCATGGCCGTGGACAACGTGCGCGTGGAGCCCGATGTTCGCCAATACATTGCGACCATTGTACGGGCAACGCGCGTCGATGCCGCGCTCACACTGGGCGGATCGCCGCGCGCCAGTGTATCGCTGTTTCGCGCGGCGCGCGCGGCCGCGTTGTTGGCCGGCCGCGATTTCGTAACGCCCGATGATGTGAAGTCGCTGGCTCCCGCTGTGCTGCGCCACCGTGTGCTGGTGGCACCCGAGCTGGAGGTGGAAGGGCGGAGCAGTGATGACGTGATCGCCGCCTTGCTCATGCGCGTGCCCGCGCCTCAATGATTCCCACCCGCAGGTTTGCTGCGCTCATCGCGCTCACCGCGCCGGTCTGGCTGATCTCCAACAGCGCCGCAGGTGCAATCAGCGGGCTGGTGCTGCTGTTGGGGGTGGTCGATGCGCTGGCCACACCCGGCTCCAGGCAGCTGCGTGTGCGTCGCGTCCTGCCCACCTCGATCGGACTCTCGGATACCGCGGCAGCTGAGTACTCCTTCGCATCGGACTGGCCCCTGGGGCTGGACGTGGACGTTCACGACCCGCTGGCCGCAGGCGTCGAGCAACAAGGCGGCGCGCATGAACCGGCCATGCCCTGGCGAGTTGGTCATGTACACGTGCCCGCGCGCGGCCGCGCAGAGTTGCCCATTGTGCTGGCTGGCCGCGAGCGCGGCGAGCACGAGCTGGGTGCGGTCGTGCTGCGCGTACGTGGCCCTCTCGGTCTCGCGCAGCGCACGCTCAAATACCCGCTCGGCGGAACCATTGCCGTAGTGCCGTCCATTGCCGGCGTGCGGCGCTACCGGTTGCTGGCCTTGCAACACCGGTTGCGCGAGGCCGGTGTGCGCACGCTGCGCAGGCGCGGTGAGGGCACCAGCTTTGCCAACCTGCGCGAATATGTGGAGGGCGATGACCCGCGCCACATTGACTGGAAAGCATCGGCTCGCCGCGCCAAGCTCATCACACGAGAGTTTGCCGTCGAGCAGGGACAGGCCGTGGTCATCGCCATCGATGCCGGCCGCATGATGACCCAATTGGTCGGCCCCATATCCCGCTTCGAATATGCCCTCGCCTCCGCCACTGTCCTGGCTGATGTGGCCATTCGTTCCGGTGATCACGTGGCGCTGCTCGTCTTCAATGACGAGGTGCGCGCCTTCCTTCCACCCGGTAAGGGCGCCTTTGCTCTGCAACGCATGCGGGCCGCCCTGCTGCCCTTGCAGGCGCGCATGGTGGAGCCCGACTACGCAGGCGCATTCCGCACGCTGGCCGCGCGCCACCGCAAACGATCGCTCATTGTGCTGTTCACCGACGTTGTGGATCCGCGCGCGTCACGCGCCGTGATTGCGCACACCGTGCGCAGCACGATTCGTCACCTGCCCCTGGTCGTGGCCCTGCAGAACGATGAGCTGGTGGCCGCGGCCGTGCCGCGCGCCGGGAGCGACCAGGCTTTCTTCGAAAGTGCTGCTGCCGAGGAGCTGTTGCTGGAGCGGCATGAGGCCCTGGCGCGCATGCGACAAGCTGGTGTTTCTGTGCTGGACGTATCGCCGCGCGTCATGACCACGGCCGTGGTCAATCGGTATCTCGCCATCAAGGCGCGGGCGGCATTGTAGAGTGACGCGTCACGCGTCCCGCGTCCCGCGTCCCAGCGTCACATAGACTCCCACCAGCAGTGCACTCACCAGCGCCACGCCACTCTTGAACGCAAAACTCAAATCCACGCGCGGCGAGATGAGTCCCTCAATGGCGCCGGCAAAGAGCAGGAAGAAGGCGGCTGCTGTGAGCAGACGCAGCGCGCGC
>JBOHRF010000477.1:0-3919 GCA_050732575.1 Longimicrobiales bacterium | reverse complement strand
CGCATCGGCTGGCGCGCGAAGCGCAGACACGCGAGCTCCCGCTCATCATCGTTTGCCCTGCTTACGTGTACGGCCCCGGTGATGAAGGACCGGCCGGACGCTTCATTGCCGACCTGCTGCGCCGCCGTATCCCGGGACTGTTGAGCCAGCCCGGCTGGTTCTCATTCGTACACGTCGATGATGTTGCGCAGGGGCTGTTGCTGGCTGGCGAGCTGGGTCAAATCGGCGCCACATACGTGTTGGCAGGTGAGCCTGAATCCATGAATGGATTTGCGCAACGGGTGGCGCAGCTGGCACAGGTGCGCGCACCGCTGCTGCGCTTTCCCCCCGCTCTGGCCCTGCTCACGGGGCGTTTGCTCGATGGCCTTACACAGGTCACAGGTGTGCGTTTCCCCATCAGCCGCGAAAACGTGGCAGCTACAGCACGTGATCGCTGGCTACATTCGAGCGAGCGCGCACGCCGCGAATGGAACTGGCAGCCGAGAAACCTGGCTGCCGGGTTGACTGACACGGTGGCCTGGTTCAAAGACCGAACCAGTAGATAAAAAAGACATCATCCGAATCACGACGTTCCTTTCACCGCCACTGCCAACTCCCAGATCCAGTAACGCCGACGTTGCACGCGGTCGAAGCCGTGTTGGGCGAGCAGTGCGAGCATGGCTGCGGGTGGGTGCACGTAGAGGCGGAAACGCCGGCGCAGCAGAGACTGGGCGGCATTTACCGCACGGGTGAACAGGCGTGAATACCGATTGTCCGCAGGATAGGAAAGGGCGATGACGCGCTGGGCCCGGGATGTGGCATTGTCGAGCAGCGCGCGCCAATCGGGATAACAGCAGACCACACGATCCAGAATCACGATATCCGCTGGCGCAAGTTCCAGCTTCGGGTCAGCGAAGTCCGCCGACTGGAAGTGGGTTTGCTGGGCCACGCCGAACTCAGCGGCCAGGCGGGCAGCGTATGACATTGTGATGGGCATGGCATCAACGGCGTGGGCATGGGCAACACCTCTGCGGGCCAATTCGACCGTGAAGCCACCGGCACCGGCACCGCCCTCGAGTGAGCGCCTGCCCCGCACATCAATGAACGATTCGATCAGCTGCAGCAAAAGACGAGCGCGGGCGGGCAGACCCCGCTGGCGATAACGCGCGGCGTCTCGGCGGGCAAAACGCTCGTCGAAGAATTCGTCGAGGCCGAGGTTATGGCAGTTGCAGGGCATGATTTCCTGATCGGATCAACGGATGAGCACGAGCACGGTACGATTACGATTCGAGTACGACTACGGATTCGTTTTCGAATCGTCATGGTCAGTGGGATCGTGCTCCTCCGATGGCTTGAATACCTCAAACGCAGTGAAACACCGTTTGCACCAGTATGTGGAGACGGCCAGCTGCGAGCCGAAGGGCGAGTGCAGCTCCGTGTTGTGTCCCCGGCAAAACGGGCACTGAGCGTGCTCGGGCAGGCCAAATTCCGCAGCCGGGAATTGCGCAGTCATCAATCCATCAGGAATGCGCGGTTGCGATCGCCGCGCACGCGCTCGATGGTTTCGGCGTCGGGTGCACTGCCGCGCTTGCGCCGCGTACGCACATCAAACCCGTTGAAGTCGGGCGCGACACTGGCCAGAGGGACGGCATCACCGGCTTGCAGGCCAGTGGCTACCGCGTCCTGCCAGCGCTGGCGCAACGCATCCGGGCCCTCTCCTACCAGGCCGGATGCCACGGCCGCGTGGGCCGCTTCCGTTTCCGGGCCGAACCAGCGAAGCACGCCCGGTACCACGCGCTGAAGCGCTTGTTGCAGTTGCGTCTTACCAGGCGGAGTGCGAGCCAGCCGGCGGGTCCAGGCCAGGCCGTGGGCGGCATGAAAACGTTCCTCGTCAATCAGCTTGGCCACGCGTTGTCGAAGCGGCGCATAAGTGGAATCTGTTAGCGCGTGAAGCTGCACGGTGAGCGCCGTGTCAACCATAGCATTGATGGCGACCAGATCGGCCCAGTTTTCGGGCGCCCGATCCAGCACATCGATATTGCAGTATTCCGTGGGTGCGCGGCCGTGCTCGAGCTGGTCTACGTCGGCCCCAAAATCTTTGAGCAGCGCGTACAAAAGGCGAGCGTGGCCCCACTCATCCTGCGCCATGGAGGCGCAAGCAATGGCGGTTTCCAGCTCGGGCGCACCCAGGATCCACTCGGCATAGCGAGTGCCCAGAAGGCGCTTGCTGTCGGCCAGCAGCAGGATCAGGTCGTGCGCGAGTGGCTGCGCAGCCGTGTCCGGCGTGAGCGTGGCCTCACTCATCGGTCGCTCCGCTTGACTCCATTGGCCAGCTCGGCGGCGGGCTCCTGACGGTTGAAGACTTCTAAGAATCGATCGCGCGGCGCGACCCACATATCGAACCACTTCTCTTCGTCATACGTGTTGAATGCGTAGACTTTGGCCAGGTCGTCATCGGGTGCCGTTACATTGCCGATGTGACGCAACGCCTCGCCGCGCGTTTTTCTGGCGAACACCTCGTAAACCATTTTGGTGAATTCCGGAAGTGAGGGCAGGATCGAAAGGACGAATGCTGAAGTCGTTCCCGGTCATGGTCAGGCGGCAACGCCGACGCGGCGCAAAGCAGCGCGCCCCTCTTCCGTCATGCGTTCTTGCGTCCAGGGTGGATCCCAGACTTCGTGAATGCGCACTTCACGCACGTCCGGCTCACGCAACAGCCGTTCGCGAATGTCGCTGCGAATGAACTCCATGCACGGGCACGCCGTAGCCGTGAACGTGAGATCGACTTCCACGCAATTGCCCTGGCGACGAATGCCGTAAATCAGGCCCAGGTCCACCAGACTGATGGGGAACTCCGGATCGGAGACCTCTTTCAGCGCCTGCCAGAGCGGCTCGGTTCCGGGCAGGCGCAGCGACCTTGACAGCTCAGACATCAGGCGGCCACCAGCCGATTCACGCTGGCATGACTCCGGCGTACCGACTCGACGTAAAACTCATTCATGGGTCCGCGCGCTTTCCAGCGTTGGAACACCGCTTCCCACGTTATTTCACCCGCCTCGAACAGCCAGTGCTTAGCGGCTGCATCGTATGAACAAGGGAACGGATAATCGAGCACGTACGCGCGCTTTGCTTCATCCCAGTGCGCAGGCACTTTCAAACCCAGGGACTCGCAAAGCGGCACGGTGGCCGACATCCACTTCTGTCGTAGCTCGTCATTGCTCAGACCCTTCAAGCGATATTCGAGCTGATCACTGTGACGCTTCAAATGGTCAGGCAATCCAAACCATTCGACCGTCATCGGAAACATCCAGTCCACGGCACGCTGCAGCTTCTCGCGCGCCTCACCGCCCAACTTGACCAGACGCTTCATCCAGTTCTCGCCGTGCCGAAGATGGAAATTCTCCTCCAGATCCACTTTGACCAGGGCCCGCTTCAGCGGACCATAACTCGTGTTCTCGTATACATCGGCCAGCAGCGTAAAACCCGCACGATCGAAAAAGCCGTTGGCCACTACCAGCTCGATCCAGCTCTCCAACGGCTGATCGAAACCGTACGGATGCTTGAACTCGTTCGGTGCGCGTTCGTAGAGCAGATACTCACGACTCAGACCCAGGTCCTCCAGAATGCGGTACGCGATGTTGGCGTGCGCCAGTTCGTCCTGGATGATGGCCACGGCGGAAACCTGAGTATTGGTCGAGGGCGCATGTTGCGCCGCCATCCAGTACGCAGGCGCGCTGATCAACTCCGTGTCGCCCTGGACCAGGAGTTGGGTCACGATCGCCTTGCGGTACCCCTCCGTCATCTCGTCCGGCGATTCCAGGATGTACCCCTCGTGGACCCGACGCTTGAGCTCGGTTTCAGCCGCTTGCTGATTCAATGGCCCTCCGTTTTCGAACGCTCGTTCGAGTCGGGGATTATGGGCCGAAACCCGGATCAAGTC
>JBOHRF010000476.1:0-3920 GCA_050732575.1 Longimicrobiales bacterium | reverse complement strand
GGATGCCGCCCACGCCCCAACGCCCGCGCCGTGCGCCCGGCCACTCCAGAAACGTGAGCAGCGCGCCCGGCTGGCCGGTCGAATCGCCCAAATAGAGCTGATAGGAGCCCGCAGCGTCGGGAGTGGCCGTGCGTTTTACCAGCTTCAGGCCGAGAGAATCCTGGTAGAAACCAAGCGTTCGCTGGGCATTGGACGAAACCATCGCGCTATGATGAAATCCTGGTGTGAGCATTCCGCTCATGGAGCCTGCCATGGCAAAGTCAGGAAACAATGGACCATCGGAATAAAGATAATCGGGCCGGTGGCCAGCCGCCGGAAACGCACTCCACACCCTCGACCCGTTGACGCCTGGCGTCCGCGCGTGCATTCGTTCCGCACAACCAACCCGGAGGTGGTCGTGAAGCGTCTCATGGTGGGGCTCGTCCCGCGCAAATTGGTCGTACGTCTGCTGCCGGGCTGCGTGTTGCTGTTGGGCTGGGCCTGCGGGGGTACGCCGGGCAGCGAAGACGCAGGACAGGTGGGTCTCGATTTGACAACGTATCGGATGGTCGATCTGAGCCATGCCTACAACGCGTCCACTCTCTACTGGCCTACGTCCACGGAGCGCTTTGCCTTGAAGCAGCAGGCCTTTGGAACAACACCGGGCGGTTGGTTCTACGCGGCCAATTCCATCTCCACGCCCGAGCACGGCGGCACGCACCTGGACGCACCCATCCATTTCGCGCAGGATCGCAACTTTGCCGATCAGATACCGCTGGAGAAGCTGATCGCGCCTGCCGTGGTCATTGATGTGAGCGCGCAGGCTTCCAGCAATCCCGACTACCGCTTGAGCCCGGAAGACGTGCTGGCCTTCGAACAGCAACATGGCCGCATAGAACCCGGTACCATCGTGCTGTTGCGCACGGGCTGGAGCCGCTTCTGGCCAAACGCAAAACAATATCTGGGTGATGACTCGCCGGGTGATGCTTCACGTTTGCACTTTCCCAGCTTTGGCGAAGCAGCCGTGCGACTCCTCGTGGCAGAGCGGCAGGTGGCCGCACTGGGCGCTGACGTGGCCTCCATCGACTACGGCGCTTCGCAGGATTTCATCGTACATCGAATTGCCAATGAGGCGAATGTCCCGGGCTTTGAGAATCTCACCAACTTGCAAGAGTTACCTGCACGTGGTGCCGTGGTGATTGCCCTGCCCATGAAAATCGAACGCGGCTCGGGCGCACCCTTACGCGCCGTTGCGCTGGTACGCCGCGCAGTGCAGCCATGAGCGAGCGCCGTCAGGTACCCACGCCCGCGCCCTGGGCCCGCACGGTCGGCTACTCCCGCGCCGTGCGCGTAGGCCAGCACGTTCACGTCTCAGGCACAGCTTCGGTCGGTGAGGATGGCAAAGTCGCGCATCCCGGTGACCCGTATCGTCAAACCAAGCGTTGTGTGGAGATCATCCTGTCTGCCCTGCGCGAGTTGGGCGCGGCACCCGAGGACGTGGTGCGGACGCGCATCTACGCCCGTGAGCCCGACCATTGGCCCGAGATCGGCCGTGCGCACGGCGAGACCTTTGGTCGCGTCCAACCCGCTACCACCATGGTCTTCACCCGTTTCATCGATCCCGAAATGCTGGTCGAAATCGAAGCCGAAGCAATCCTACCCGCGTAGTACAAGGAACCGGCCTGAGTGACGGGCCGTAAAGATAGACCGTCCATATCACGTAAATCCGTGCCGCATTGGAATGCGGCGCCTGATCCAATCAGATGGAGGTTGGCACGTGAAAAGCTCGTTTGTTTGGGGCGTGGTGCTGCTTGCTGCCGCGTCCAGCGCACAAGCTCAGGTCAAATGGGATTCACCTTTCCTGATTTCTCCCAGGCCGTCACCCGGCGTAGGCCTGTTTCTGGTCGATCTCGATGGACCCGGCGCCGGTGTCGGCGCGCTCATCACCTGGCAGCCCAGCCCAACCAGCTGGGGCTTCCGCGGCGGCATCGTGGAATCGGCCGTTGAGGACCTGGCCGTGGTTTTTGGTGCTGATGTCTCGGGCGCAATCACCCGCTCCACTACCGACATGCCGCTCGATATCGATTGGGTATTTGGCGTGGGACTTGGCGTGGATGATGATGTAGTCGTTTCGCTGCCCGTCGGCATTACGATGGGCCACACGTTCAGCGGAGAAGGCGCGCTGTTTACGCCTTACTTAACTCCGCGCGTGATCCTCGATGCCTGGTTTGGGGACCGCAACGAGACGCTCGACCTGGAGTTTGCCGTCGACCTCGGTCTCGATCTGCGGCTGCGTGGCAACTGGACCATTCGGTTTGGCGGCACGATCGGCAATCGCGAAGCGATTGCGATCGGTTTGGTCCTCTAGTCGCCCGTTTGTCGGAGCCGGCGGCGCGGCCGCTCTTTCCGGCGATCCCGGCGCGTTTCGGCCCACTTCTCCAGCTCGCGGTGCGCCCCCGCCGCGAGCTTTTCCCACGGGCCCTGGACCACTCGCCCGTTGCTCGTTCCATCACTCAGATCGCTGGCGCCGTTATCTGCGCTTTTTCCACGTTCCTGATCCACGCGTGGCGCCCCACTGAGGCGGGTGAAGCAGTCCTACTGACTGCAATTCTACTGCACAGGCATCTCGCACTTTGCGGGCCCGCAGGCCAGCCCATGCGATCACGAGTCGGTAACGTCCACGTAACGTCGCACTGGGCCCGCCAAGAACTCTTGTCCCCCTGTAGCTTCGCGAAAAACGCAACCGTCGACCGGTCTCGCAAGGCCGAATCCAGGCCGAACCTTCTGCTACGCCCACGAGTTTACGGCGGCCAACGCTGACAAGAAAACGTCCTCCATGCCTCAGGGCGTGGAGGACCGGACGTATTTGTTGAAACCAATCGTCAATTAGTCCTGGCCGCGAAAAGACAAGGCCCGAGTAGCGGCGCCGGAAAGCGTATTGAAGAGCAGGTTCAGTACCCACCGAAGGAACGCAGTGGTCAGATTCTCCGTGGCTCGAAGCACTCTTCCCAGAAATCGAAATATGGCGGCAATCAGACCCCGGACGTAGCCAGCGATTTCCACGGAAACCTGGGCACCGCGGGATAACAGCCACGCGATCTGATCGAGACAGGTCGCACCCACCGCGAGCGCCGTACCGATCGCGCCCAGCAATACGTCTTTGACGCGCCCAAGCAGCCATTGAAGCGCCCGGCCGATCATGACCAGCAACTTTGCTGAGCCCATGACAAACGAACTGTCGCCCGCGGGTGTGGATTCCAGCCAGGAGATGAGATTGACATCCCACCCGGGCGCCGATCCAGCGCTCTTGAGCGCTCGCCAACTCGTATCGCCCACGCCCGGGATATAGCTGCCGGCCATGTTATGGGCGGCGATGCTAATGAGCCCGGCGCCGTCCGTTCGGAGTGTTATTCCCGGCTCGGTAAAGGGTGCGTGAGTGAACGGAAACAGCGGGATCATGGGAACGGGGTCCGCGAGATTGCTGACGCGGAAAATGTTGTCCGCACCGAGTCGATTGGACAGAGAGCGGGAGAAAGTCACGAACCCCGCTCGCGGCGCGCCGAATGTATATAGCGACACGCCGCCGGCACCCGCACCGGAAAAATAATCGGCGTTGAGATTGGCCAGCGCGCCGCCCAGGCTGTGTCCAACGCAATGAAAATGGCTGGGGTTCCGCCCGCGCAGGTACGCGCGCAGCTCATCAGAGAAGGTGCGCCACGTTGTATAAAAGCCGGCGTGAACGGGCTGCCCACTCGGTCCGACTGCAAACCCAATGTTCAGGTTGGTGAGCCAGTCCAGACCTATGGCCGTGCCGCGTGTCGCCACGAGAACTTCGCCCTGCCGCACACCTTCTCCCGCGGCGATGTACCCGAAGCCGCTCAGCCGCTTCCAAAACAGGCCGCCTGATTGTCCCTCGAACCGGGAACCGTCTTCGACGCGGA
>JBOHRF010000475.1:0-3922 GCA_050732575.1 Longimicrobiales bacterium | reverse complement strand
CCGCGCCCGCGCGGCACGTCAGTGCCGCGCGAAATCAATGAACCCGTGCACGGCATCGGCACTTACCAGTCGAACACGCACGGCGGCGCCCACCTTCAGTCCGTCGGATCCACGCACGATCAGTCCTTCCACGTCGTCGCTGGTGCGCACCCAGGCGCCGCGCTCGGTGACGCCGGTCACGACTGCATCGAACGTTTCGCCAATGCGGCCAGTCAGTCTTGCGGCCATGGCCTTCTTGCGCTTGCTGCGCTCGAGCTTGCGTTCACGTGAGGCGGCGCTGGTCTCGAAATCGATGTAACCCTGCTGCACATCCACGCCCAGCAGGCGGACGCGCACGGTCATGCCCACATCGAGCCCTTCCGCGCCCCGCATCACGCGGCCTTCCACGGGTGGCCGCAGCAGTCGGACGTACGTGCCTTTGACTGACGCACCCGTTACGATGGCGGGAAAGCTCTCACCCACCCGATCGCTCAAGAGCAATGCTGCCGCTTTCTTGCGCATGGTACGCTCGACTTTGCGCGCGGCGTTCTCCTGTTCTGTGCAATGCGTCGCAATGGACTCGAGCTCCCACTCCAGGTACGGCGCCGGCGCGTTCTCGAGCGCGGCGCGCGCCAGGCGCTGCACGACCAGGTCGGGGTAACGCCGGTTGGGCGCGGTGGAATGCGTGTACTCGGCCAGGGCCAGTCCGAAATGTCCGGATTCGTCCTGGTTGGGCCGCTCCATCACGTATTCACCCGGTCCCAACAGCTTTACAATGGTGAGTGAGAGGTCGGGAAAATTTGCCGGATCGGCCATCCGGCGTCGTTCCAGGAACGAAGAGAGTGCACGGCTATCCGGTTGGTCCGGCAACGTATCGCCCGTTTCCGCGGCAATTTCGACAATGCGATCCCAGCGTTTCGGTGTGCGCACGATGCGCCGGATGGCGGGCAGGCCGTGCGCCTCCAGGAATCCTGCCATGACGACATTGGCGGAGACCATGAAGTTCTCGATCAGCTCGCGCGCGCGATTGGGCTCTACGCATGCAATTTCGATGACGCGGCCATTGGCCATCACGGGGCGCGCTTCCAGCGTTTCGATGTTGAGCGCGCCCGCGCGCCGGCGTACATGCTCCAGCCGTTGCGCGGCATCATCCTGCCAGGTCAGCTGTTGGGTCAGCTCCGTACTGGCAGCCAGTGCCTCGGGCGGCTTGGCCCGCCCATCCAACCAGGCGCCCACACTCGGGTAATCGAGTTTGACCTGATTGCGCACCAGTGCGCGGAACACGTTCGGGTTCGCCAACTCGCCGTCCGGGTCTACATCGAATGCAGTCACCAAGGCCAGCCGGTCCTCCAGCGGATTGAGGGAGGTCAGGTCGGTCGAGAGACGCTCGGGCAACATGGGAAAGACCACGACGCCCGTATACACCGACACGGTATTGACGCCTGCATGCTGGTCCGTGGCCGAGCCGCGCTGCACGCGGGACGAAACATCGGCAATCGCAATGAACAACCGAATCGTGCCATCGTGCGCGAGCTGCGCGTACTCCAGCTGATCCAGGTCGCGCGATTCCGGATTGTCGATGGACGACCAGGCCCACTGCCTCAGGTCACGCACCTGCTCGTTTGGGTCCAGCGGCAGGGCCTCGGTCAGCGCGCGCACCTCGCGCTGCACCGGCTCCGGAAAGCTCGGCTCCAGGCCGTGCTCACGCATCAACACACGCGCAGCCAGCACCAGGTCGGTTGGGGGCATCGGGTTATTCCTCCCAGAAGTCGGAACTTCAACTTCGGGACTTCAACTTCGGAACTGCAACTGCGAGGCACTTCGGAACTTCGACTGCGGAACTTCAACATCGGTACTGCGACTTCGGTACGGACGGGGCGCCTACACCCGAAGTTCCGGAGTCGAAGTTCCGCAGTCGCAGTTCGCGATTCTGTGACAACCTTACTCTATAAAGCCGTTACCTGGCCGATACTCCCTTGCCGCCGGCGGCCTCATCAGCTTGTCGATGCTCCTTGGACAATGCAATTCGAGCTTCGGGGGGAATCATGACTGGTCTTAGCGCTTGGTCCGCGAGCCGCGCTATTGTGTTGGCGCTGGCGGTGTTGGGATCGGGCATCAGCGGCACGGCCGTGGCCGCGGAGAATGGGTATAGCAGCCACGGTCCAACAAATCGCTAAAGCGCGCGCCGAGGCTACGCGTCACGCCTTCCTGCGCACCCCGCTCAGAGTGCCATTGCCCATGCCCGGGCTCACGTAGCTGCCTTCGATTTTGTCGTTGGTCTTGAAGTTCAGCGTCAAGGTCAGGGAATTCCCATCGCCGTGCATGTCCGCCATTAGCGTAAGCTTGCGCGCCTCGAGCACCACCGACGTGAGATGGACCGTTTGCCCATGCACTTCCAGAGTGCCGGTGAGCCGGCCCTCGTCCGTCTTGGTAACACGGACCACTGCCGGCTGCGTCTGGCCGTGATTCTCGAACGTCAGGTCATACGTGCCGATCCCATCGAGCTTCTGCTGAGCTGGCGGTGTCTGCGCACTGGCCGATGAAAAGCTCAACGCCACAGTAAGCAACACCGAGGAAAGTCCACATCGCGAGATCATCGGGCACCTTTCAGAGAAGGGTTTGCCCGGTAGTACAATCGGCGACCCGCAGGCGTTTATCCGGGCGGACGCGTGAAGCGGGACGCGTGACGCAAACCTGGGCTCGCTCGGTCGCGCAGTGGACTTGCGGCTGGCGCCGCGGCTCGGTGCGTGGTTACTCCTCTTGCGTCGGGCGAGTTGGATATCCAACTCCAGCCGCTGAAGCGTGCACGCAGGCACTATTGCACAATGGGTTTCCGCAACCCGCGTCAATGCGAGTTGGATATCCAACTCCAGCCGCTGAAGCGTGCACGCAGGCACTGTGGCACAATGGGTTTCCGCAACACGCGTTTATGCGAGTTGGATATCCAACAACCCCCGAGAAACGAGCACCCTGTGCAGCTGAGTCCGGTGGCCAGCGTCCAGCCCGCCCTCGCCGTTACGCGTCACGCGTACCGGTAAACGCTCGTCCGATCGAGTGGGTATACTTCCAGGTGACCGCCGACGAGGATCAGGTCGGAAATACTCCGGACTCCACGCCGGATGAGGTACTCGTCCGCGCCAGCCTGAGCGGTGACGATCGGGCCTTTGCCGGGCTCGTGCGCCGTTATCTTCGGCGCGCGCTGGCGGTGGCACTGGAGTACGCGCCCACGCGTGAGGATGCAGAAGACATTGTGCAGGACACGTTTCGGCGCGTGCTCGAGAACCTGGACCGGTACGACACTGCGCGCAGTTTTCAGCCATGGTTCTTTACGATTTTGCGCAACACAGCGCGCAACGCGGCGCGCCAGAGCCACCGGAGAGCGCATGAGGCGCTGACGGCCGAGCATCCGGCCGGCACACCGGGCCCGTTTCAGGAGCTGCGGCGGCGCGAGTTGCGACAGCGAATCGCGGACGCGTTGGACAGATTGCCCTCTATGCAGAAGACCTGCTTTCGGCTTTGTTTGATGGAAGGGCTGTCCAGCGCGGAGGCAGCGCACGCAATGGGGCTGGCCGAAAGCACGGTGCGCGTGCATGTGTTCAAGGCGCGGCAAAAGCTACAAATGCTGCTCGCTGCCTGGCGCGACGAGCTGGAGGGGGTATGACGGACTTTCGGGATCTGTCGAGGCTGCCTGTGGATCCATCGTACTGGGACGACCTCGAGGCCAGGATCATGGCCGACCTGGGTCCGCGCGTGCAACAGGGTATCGCGCCCGGACCTGCATGGTGGGCACCGCTCGCGTCGCGCGCCGGTGCGCTGTGTGCTCTGGCGTTCGCCGCCTCACTGGCCGCGCTGCTGTTGGTGCCCGCGCGGCCGCCGGAGCCCGCTGTAATCTCCACCGGGTTCCTGCGCCTGCCGCAGGATGAGCGCACCACGACCTTCGTTT
>JBOHRF010000474.1:0-3955 GCA_050732575.1 Longimicrobiales bacterium | reverse complement strand
AGCGGGTCAAAAAGCCGCCTATGGTCGAGGCGGCCAGCCAGCCGAAGACGGTCACATAGACCATGTCGTCGAAGCCACTGGGAAGCCAGGCCAGAGTCATAGCGCCAAACAGCGCGAGAATATCGTTCTGGTACTCGCCCGGCGTACGGTCGCGACGGTGCTTTGCAACCAGGGCGAGCGAAGCACAGAACAGCAGAAGGGCCGAAGCCTCGGGATCGCGAGGCGCATCCACATAGTTGAAAGTGCCGAGCGCAAAGGTGCCCAGTCCAATGCCCAGCGTACGCCACCAATTGCGCCGACGGTTCACCTCGACCGGCGCACTCGGTGCGGGCACGGGTGCTTGCTGTGCTGGCCGTGCTGGTGCTGCGACTGCCTTGCTTTGCAGTTCCCGCAGAGCTTCGGCAAATGCGGTCGGTGATACGTTCAGCTCCTGAGCAACACGGCGCAGCTCGGAGATGGTGGTATCACCCGCGCGCGAAGCATCGAGCGCAATGGCGCGTTCCAGCACGCGCCGGGCGTCGACTTCGGAGAGTCGCTCTTCTTCTAGCTGGGCATCGAGTTCGTTGGGCATGATTCGCTCGCTGCGGACGGAAGGTCACAACAATTGCCGCCTCAGAATAGTGCGCTCGACAGGGCCGGGTCGAGACCACGCGATCTTACAGACGTACCGCCAATACGGGTCCGGCCCTGACTACGTTCCACTGCCCCCGGCCATGGACTCCGTGGGCTCGATGTCCGGCTCCACTTCCTCCGGCGGCTGCACGAAAAGAATTCGACCGAACTGAAAGGTGGCGTGGAACAGGAGCCAGACCGCGCCCACCATATAAACCGCGGCCTGGCGAGGACCCGCAAGGCCCAGCGCGTTGGCCGTTTGCAAGGCCAGGTTGCCAAGTCCGCCCGAGTAGGTGAGCACCAGACTGTAGCGATTGAACAACGCCGGTATCTTGTGCCGGTAGCGCTGGCTGTGCGGCAGGTAATACATGAAGAACATCAGCTCGAAGAGAGCCATGAGTGCGCTGCACGTCCGCCACAACGTAGCCGGCTGAAGACCGAACGCCTGCAGCGGGAACGGTATCAGCGACAGGAACATGGCAGCGCCGCTGTTCAGGAACAGGATCGCGATGCGGTAGACCTCGATCTCGGTCAACCGACCTGGCCGGCGTTTGAAGTAGATGGCGATGCCGCTGAAGCCAGCCACACCCAGTGCCAGCTGCGCGACCGCGACCAGCAATTCGGTAATCAGGTCATCCGGAGCGAGACCCATCAGCGGCTGCGCCCAATGGTATTCTTGTAGATCTTGCCGCCCCTCATCACGAAGACCACCCGCTGCAAGGCCGTGATGTCCTGCAGCGGATCACCCTGCACGGCAATCAGGTCGGCCTCCATGCCGGGTGCGAGCGCGCCCACTCGATCCTTCAGTCCGAGCGCTTCTGCGTTCCACGATGTAGCCGCGCTGATCGCCGCCATGGCCGGCTGCCCTGCCACCTGCACACGATACACGATCTCGCGCGCGTTCTGGCCGTGCGCGCCCGCCGTGGCGTCGGTGCCCATCAGAATCTTGAGGCCCGGCTGCTTCAGTGCGCGCCTGAACATATCGAGCTTGCGCGGGATGCCTTCCTCCATGAAGCGGAATCCCTGCTCATCGTAGTTGCCAATGCCCAGGTAGCGCGCCTTGTTCTCGATGTAATTCTGCGAGACCAGGCCAATGTTGGGCTCGAAAAAGGTACCGCGCTGCGCCATGAGCACTAGCACATCATCGGTCACCTGGCTGCCGTGCGTAACCGCAAAGCAGTCGGCCTGTGCCGCCGCGCGCACTGCAGAGGCCGCGTGCGCGTGAATCCAGACGCGTTTGTTGGCCGCGCGCGCGGCCTCGCAGCCGGCGCGCACCACCGCATCCGGAATGGTCTGACCGCCGCCTTCGCGAATGCTCCTGGACGCGAAAAACTTGATCAGGTCGGCGCCCTGGCCCACCATCTCGCGTACATAGGCCTGCAGGATCTCCGGCGTAGCTCTTTCGTTGTTGAGCGATTGCACCGAGGTGAGCAGACGCGGACCGGGCAGGATGCCGCGGTCCAGGGCGGCCCGCAGCTCGAGGTCGGCAGCCGCACCCATGCTCTGCACGGTGGTGAATCCGGCCATAAGCGTCACGAACGCGTTCTCGGCCGTGTACAGCATGCGCTCGGCTGGCGTCTCACCGTCGTTGGCGGCCCGGCCATCCTTTCCGAAATGCGATGTGATGTGCACGTGCGTGTCGATGAGGCCGGGCAAAACCGTGTAGCCAGACAGATCGTAGTCGGCGGCAGGCGCAGCAGCGGTTGCGGGAGCAATCTGCGTGATTCGACCGGCTTGAATGGTGACCAGCGCATTCCGTTGCACACCGCCTCGGCCGTCAATGAGCACGCCTGCGCGCAGCGTTAGCGACGCCGTTTGCGCCGAAAGCGGCGCGTACATCGCCAACACCAGGGCGCCAACCATTCCGGTCATTTTCATGGGCTGTTCCTTGGCCTCCTGATTTCTAAACGATCGGTACATCGGCGGGCGCCGGAAGCGCAAGGCAATCTGCGGCTCGCCATGGGCGGAATCCAGAGCCAGGCGCTGCGTGGATCCGTTCCTATTCCTCCCCTCACCTTCATCCTGTTTCCGCAGCACTTTCTTCCTCCTGAGTTCTGAGCAGGAGGAAAGTGCTGAGGATTAAGATTAGGGTGAGGGCGAGGATATAGGAACGTCTAGCACAGGTTCGCTGGCATCTTGTCGCGCCCAGCCCACCCCCTAACTTCCTCGCCACGGCAAAAAGGATGGGCCTATGGCACAGCAAAACTCGTTCGATGTCTCGACCGGCGCCGACCTGCAGGAGGTCGACAACGCCGTCCATCAGGCCATGAAGGAAGTGAACACGCGCTACGACTTCAAGAACACCAAGTGCACCATCGATTTCGACCGCGCCAAGTCCGTGCTGACCCTGGAAGCCGACGACGACTATCGGCTCAAAGCGCTGTACGATGTATTACAAACGAAGTTTGTGAAGCGCGGCGTGCCGCTCAAGAACATGAAACCGGGCAGCATACAGGAAGCCACACACGGCCGCGCGCGCCAGGTAGTAACGCTAACGCAAGGCATCCCGATAGAAACCGCCAAGGAAATCGTGAAAGCCATCAAACAGCACGGTTTCAAGAAAGTGCAGTCCGCCATACAGGGAGACGAAGTCCGCATCTCGAGCCCGTCGAAAGACGAGCTCCAGCAGGTCATGGCGTTTCTGCGCTCACAAGACTACGGCATCGAATTGAAGTTTGGAAACTACCGATAGCGTGACGCGTCACGCGTCGCGCGTCGCGCGTCACGCGTCGCTTACATCATGTTTCCACTTCTACCAAAGCGCGGGTTTACTACGTTGTTGAAGATGGAGCCAAAGCTGTAGCGGACGCCGAAACCGCCAAAGTAGCGGTACGCGGTGGCGAGTTGGCTCTGACGCAGCAGTACTTCCGAGTCCGTCAACTCGCGTTTGGGAATGGCGAGTTGGTCGCGCACGCGCGAGTACTCGCCGAAGAAGTCGACTGAGAAGCCTTTGAAAAGGCGAATGTTGGCGTTGCCGAATAAGCTGGCATTGTAGATCTGCAGGTCGTGCAAGTACTGGTTGATGTTGAAATGGAAGCCGCTCGAGCCCCAGCGTTGGCGCAGTCCCAACCCCATGGACAGGTTGTGGCTGGGATGCGTTTCCTCCGATCGGTCGAAGATGGTCAGCTCTCGATAATCGTAACTGCGCACGCCCGGTGAATAGCGAACCGTGAAAGATCGGCGGGTAGCATCAGTATAGGGCCAATAGCTCCACTCCAGCGCGGGACCAGCGGACATGCCCAGGGAGACGTTGCCGAAGGTGGCCGAGTTGGCGCTCGACTGAAAGCCGGCCGACCAGTGTTGGCCTACGCTCTTTACGGCCAGCATGCTCACTTCGTAGTTC
>JBOHRF010000473.1:0-3978 GCA_050732575.1 Longimicrobiales bacterium | reverse complement strand
GCTTCGTGTGGTCCAGATGGCGATGACGCCACAGCGCGCGTGCTCACCAGCAAACTCGGCAGGTACCTCGGACAATCCCCGATACACTTCAATGGATTCAATTTCCGAGGGTGGCAGCACGTTGACGCCGGCAATGGGATAGCGGTGGATGCGGCCGTCCAGGAAGATCATCATGGGACAGGCGCCGGTGCTGGTCGCGCTGGAGGACCGCCCGCGCCGCAAGGCACTGAGTGAAGTGCCGAGGTTGAGTGAGCTGTAAGCACTGACCGAGTTTGGGTTGTTGCGCTCCGGCTGGAGCACAACACCCGGCACGCGGCGCAACACATCGGAGATCTGGGAAGCACCGCTCTCGCGGATCTGCGCGCGCGTCAGGAAATGGCCTGTGCCGGATTTGCGGCGGCGGTCTACATCGGCAAAGTTGCCCATGAGGTCGCCCGCGCGGTTGCGGCTGGCCACGACCAGTGGCTCGACTGCGACCGGCACAGTCGACATGAACATGCGCACAGTGACCACCTCGTCCTGCCTGACGCCTATGGCGGTGCTGGTCGAGGACTGGAAGCCAATACGTTGCGCGCGCAAGCGCACGCGCTCGGTGCCTTTCCAACGCAGGACGAAGTCGCCCAGGGAATCGCTCTGGGTGCGCGCCAGCTCGCGATCCTCGTCATCGAGCACGGTCAGGTCAACCACGGCAATGGGCGTGCGCGTTCCCAGTTCATGGACCCGTCCGCGCAGCGATTGGGCGAGAGCCCAACTGTGATGCGTTGCGCTGAGAGTGAGGACGGCTGCGCCGATCAGATGAGAACGTAGGAAGGCGAACATGGTTTCCGCCGCGCCAGGTGGCCGCGACATGCCGCGGCTCCGTTTCTCTGGGCCTCAGTGAGAGCATGCCGCACGCCTGTAGCTAAAGCTGCGCATGGGCAAATGCAATGGGACCGGGGTCGAAGGTTCGCGACCGGTTATCGAGGCACGCCGATCCTATCAAAAGCAGCCAGGAAGCGGATTCCGGGTGTCGTCCGGCGCAGTCGGCCACTATAATCCCCCGGAACCGTCGGCAGGCTGCTCTTGGGTATGAACCGGGCGGAACGTGTTGGGCGCCCAGAGAACAGTAATCCGAAATATCCGCCGCGCCGGGTGGGCGCAGCGATCCGTGCGAACCCTTCAAACGGCAGGTCTTGCCATGCGATTTGATTCCCGGTGGTCAGTACTGATGCTGGTTGGGGCACTGGGTTGTGCGAGTAGCGGTGGCTCCTCCACAACGGGTGAAACCGCGGCCACGCCGCCTGCAACAACGGCAACCAATGCCACGATCCGCATCGACAACAACCGCCCAACGGGCAGCGATGTCACCGTATTCATTGTACCGGAGTCGGGCGGCATCCGCTCCTCGCTGGGGACCGTGCAGGCCAACTCCATGGCCGCGTTCACGTATTCAGCGCAGTCCGGCTACTATACGCTGGAAGCGACCTCGGGCACGGGCAACACACAGTCTCGCCGGTTCCGCCTGACCAATGGGCAAGTTGCCAGCTGGAACATGTCCACGGGCGATGTGATCGTTTCGAACCGACGTTGATCCGAGCCACGACATTGCCATTTCCCAAATGAGTACGCTGCCCGATCCCATGCGGCCGGGCGCGAATCAACCCCGTATTGTCTCCAAACCATGGGGACACGAGTTGATCTGGGCGCACACGGATCGCTATGTCGGCAAGATCCTGCATGTGAAAGCGGGCCACGCACTCTCGCTGCAGTACCACGAGCGCAAGGACGAAACCATCCATCTGCTACGCGGCGAGATGCGCTTTTGGGTGGGGCCCGCGCCCGACCAATTGAGTGAGATCCCGTTTCGTGCCGGAGACAGTTATCGGGTCACGGTCGGTACCGTGCATCGCATGGAGGCGGTTACCGACATCGATATCCTGGAAGCATCCACCGCAGAGTTGGATGACGTTGTGCGGCTGGAGGATCGATACGGGCGGATCTGAGTCAGGAGGCTGACCGGGTGAGCTCGCTTACCGAGACGGTGATCTATCTAGGCTTGGGCAGCAACCTGGGCGATCGGGGCGCTTATTTGCGCGCCGCCCTTGCGGCGCTGCGCGAGCTGACCCGAGTAGATGCGGTTTCGCGGGTGTATGAGAGTGAGCCGGTCGGGCTCCTGCCCCAGCCTGACTATTGGAACCTGGTAATACGCGCACGCACAACGCTGGAGCCGCTCGAGCTGCTGAGCCACTTGAAGCAGATCGAAGTCGCGCTGGGACGCGGTCCAGCGGCGCGCAACGCGCCGCGCATCATCGACATCGATCTGCTGGCCTATGGACAGCGGGTTCAGCACGACCTCGCGTTGGACCTGCCGCATCCGCGTATGCACGAACGAACCTTTGTGCTGTACCCGCTCGCCGAACTGGCACCGGAGTTCCGGCACCCGGAAAGTGGGCGATCCTTGCCCGAACTGTTGGCCCAGTTGGCGCTGCCCACGCGCGCTGTTCCCTTGGATGGCTTCGTGTTGGAGAATGGCGAATGAATCCAAAATGCCTGGCTGTACTGGTGCTCGCCCTGCTGGCCTGCGGCGATCGGAGCCGGGCACCAAACAACAGTCAGACGACCAACGTCAACGCCATGGTCGATTCGGTTTTGCCCCGTCTCCAGGTGATCGCCGGCCTGACCAAGCGGGCCGACATCCACATGCAGATGCAGAGCCGGGACTCGCTGCGCAAATACGTCGAAGCGCGTATGACCGAAGAGCTGCCCGCTGCAGAGCTGGAGGGCATTCGCGCCACCTACGTGACGCTCGGACTGTTGCCGCCCGAGCTGGATCTGCGCGCGCTGCTGCTCGATCTCTATACCGAGCAGGTGGTAGGCTACTACGATCCCAAGACCAAAAAACTGTTCGTGGTGGAGGACGCGCCCCGTGAGATGCTGCGCCCAACCGTAGTGCACGAACTCGTGCATGCGCTGCAGGACCAACACACGGACCTGGATGCTTTGATCTCGAGGCAACGCGGCAATGACCGGCAGACTGCGGCCCAGGCGGCCATCGAAGGACATGCTACCCTGGTCATGTTTGCGCTGCTAGCGGAAGAGCAGGCGGGCGCGCCGCTCGATCCGCGCTCACTGCCCGACATTGGCTCTACCATCCGGCCCAGCCTCGAGCAGCAGAACGAGCAGTTTCCGGTCTTCAAGAGCGCACCCCGAATTCTGCGCGAAACGCTGCTGTTTCCTTACGTGGCCGGAGCGGGCTTCGTGCAAAAACTCTGGGTACGGCCGCTGGAGACCGGCTTCGGGGATCCCTATCCCGCGCCCATCGGGGAGCGACTGCCCCATTCCACCGAGCAGATCATGCATCCGGATTCTCGCTTCATGGTGCGCCGTGATGATCCGACCGAGTTGAAGTTCGACAGCCGGGGCAATGACCACGTGGTGCGCGAGAATTCACTCGGTGAGCTCGAGACTTCGATCTGGCTGAGCGAACACCTGGGCGCGGAAGCCGCCAGTCTGGCGCAGGGTTGGGATGGGGATCGCTATCGCCTGATGCGCGTGGGCGCAGATTCCGCTCACGCACTCGTCTGGTACAGCGTCTGGGACACAGAAGCCAGCGCCAATACCTTTGCCGACGCCGCTCGCCGGGTCGCACAGAAGCGCGGGCGCGCCTTCCGCATCGAGCGCTTTCTGCTGGGCCAGCAGCCGTCCGTGCGCTTCATCGATGCCAACGCGGGCGTCGATTTGAGCCGCCTGACCGTGCCCACCGTGAGTATTGCCAAATCCCCCGATTAGACGATGGCGGTGTGCGGGATGCGGTAAGCGCTGGCGTCCGGCAAACCGGAGTGGCTCGGTGCACGGCGTAGTGGGAGCGGGAGAGTATAACGGGAGCCGGCGGGCGGGCGCGGGCGCTAGTTGACATGTTCGCCCTGGTCATGCCCGCCTCCCTGCTGTTTTCGCCCGACCTACGCTCCCGCATCAAATCGAACACGAGCGGTGGGCGCT
>JBOHRF010000472.1:0-3979 GCA_050732575.1 Longimicrobiales bacterium | reverse complement strand
GAGCAGTGGCATCGTACGGTTCGCCCATCAGGATGTGCGCGCTGCGGACAGCGCAACACTGCGCGGCCTTCGGCGACAGGCGCAGATGGTGTTTCAGGATCCGGGTGAGTCACTCACACCCTGGCTCACCGTGGGTGCACTCGTGCGTGAAGGTCTGGAAGTCCACCACATTGCAGAGGGCGCCACTGCCGATCAGCGCGTCCGCCAATTGCTCGAGGAAGTCGGTCTGCGCGCGAGCGATGCCTCACGCTATCCCGATGAGTTGAGTGGCGGACAACGCCAGCGCGTTGCCATTGCCCGCGCACTGGCTGTCGAGCCGCTTTTCCTGGTATGTGACGAAGCCGTCTCGTCGCTGGACGTCTCGGTGCAGGCCCAGGTATTGAATCTGCTGCTCGACCTGCGCCGCGATCGGCAGCTCACCTATCTGTTCATCACTCACAACCTGGCGGTCGTGCATCACATGGCCACCCACGTGGCGGTGATGCACAACGGCCGCATTGTCGAGACCGGGCCGACCGCCGTCGTCTTCAGCGCGCCGCAGCATCCGTACACGCAGTCGTTGCTCGCATCGCTACCCAGGTCTCTTCGACGCGACGCGTGACGCGTGACGCGTCACTCGTCACGCGCCACGCGTCACTCGTCACGCGTTCACAACTTTCAGCGGCGCGAACTCACCGACAGGTCGTTCTTGAAGGGGACACCGCCCACGCCGCTGCCAGGCTGCCGGGTCACCATGTAGAGATCCTTCCCGTTGGCCGAGATCGCGGGCAGCCCCGCCGATTCAATGGCGAGTACAGGCGTTGACCATGCACCCGCTGTCGTCTCACGCGTCGATACCCAGATGTTGAATCCGGCGGCGTCCTGACCGCCTCCCGGGCGATTCGAAGATAGGAACATCTCCAGTCCATCACGCCTGATGGCGAGCTTGTTGTCGTCGAACGGCGTACTCAACTCGAGGATGATCACGCCCGGTCCCCACGTGCCCTCGCTACCCAGAATACTCACGTAAAAATCCATGCTTCCTTGCCCGGTCGGTCGCGTGCTCGAAAAGAAGAGCATGGCTTGACCTGTTACCGGATCTTCATGGTATACCGGCCCCGAGTCGATGCCGCTCGTGTTGATCGTGCAGCCCAGGTTGATGGGCTCCTCCCAGCCGAGATCGTCGTGCACGTTGTCCCGGTGCGAGACCCAAAGATCCTGAGCCCCACATCCCCCCGGTCGGCTACTCGTGAAGAAGAGATGGTGCCCGTCGGGCGTTGGAAACGCGTTGTTATCCACTGCAACCGTGTTGATGGTCGATGGAAGCCTCAAAGGCGACTGCCACGGCTCCTTTGGGTTTTCGCGATGGGACACGTAGAGATCGAGTCCGCCTGCACCACCGGGTCGGTCTGAGCCGAAGTACAAGCTCTTTCCATTCGTGGAGATCGCGGCGTTCCGCGTGTTGAAGGTCGGGACGTTGAGCGCGGGACCCATGTTCGCCGGTTGTGACCAGGTCGAACCTTTCCCTGTAGATGTGATCGTTGGCTTCACACCAGAGCCCACTTCAAGTGGGTCATGCACGAGTGGCATGTCGGGCGAAGCGGAGTCGTTGCACGCGAAGGCACCGAGAGATCCGAGCACGAGTACGAATCCGATGCTCGCGCTCCGAGACATCGGCAGCCTCATCTGAATGTTCTTTGCAATGACTGACATTACGCTCTCCTGGCGTGGGTGTCCTGCGCAATGGCGATCCGCCACTCGAAGTGCTGTGGTGGGGTCGGCGACGTTGCCCAATACGCTGCAATTGTCAGTTGTCAAACGGACAAAGTTGCGCAACTTGCTCAGCTGCGTTCGGTCATCTGTTGCCACGAATGTTTTGACTGACGTTCGATTGGGGCCTATTCTTGACTCGCCCACGTGAGAGGGGGTGTCGCCGTGGAGCCATGGCGCATCAAGCTCGCCGCCGGCGAACCGGACGCCGCGTGGAATCTCTTCATCGATCGATACCGCGGGCTCATCTTCTCCACTGTCCGACAAATTGTGCGGAGCGAGGAGGACGTGGACGATGTCTTCGCAGAAGTGTGCCAGTTGCTCGCCGTCGATGACCTGGCCCGACTGAAGAGGTACACAACCGAGCAGGCCGGTGCCGCCCGCTTTTCTACGTGGCTCGCTACGGTAGTGCACAACCTGACGGTTGATGGCGTGAGAAAGCGGGATGGTCGGCGCCGTACCCGCGTACCTGCCGCTCTTTCTCCCGTGCAACAAGAGATCTTTCAGCTGCTCTTCATCGAAAAGCGTTCACACAGCGACGCGTACGAGCACATGCGTGCGCGCGCGGGCGCGCCGCCGCGGTTCGCGTCGTTCGGCGGGTTCCTCCAGGAGGTGACGGGGACGTATCGCGTGCTGGAGGGCTTGCACGCGAACGGAGCGCTTCACTACCTGCCTGCTCTGCCGCCAGCCAATGGAGTCGAATCACACCAGGATCAGCTGGAGCTGGGCGAGCTCAGGCGTTGCCTGGCCGATATGCTGGACGGCCTGCCGGCTGACGAAAGGCTCGCCCTTCAACTTTTCGTGATCGATGAACTGCCTGCCCCGGACGTAGCGCGGCTGGTCGGGTGGCCCAACGCGAAGGCCGTGTACAATCGGGTCTATCGAGCGCTGGCCGTCCTGCGAGATCGGTTACAACAGCAGGGTGTTGGGCGACGCGACCTCTGATCCGAGCAAGTGGAAGGCGTTTGTCCGTATTACTGCAAAACCCCAGGCCGCGCAGGTTCAGGATCCCTTTCACCAGGTGAGGCGACGGTCGTGCGCACGGACTGCCCCGGACACGCGGATCTCCTCGCCCTTGCATTGGACATGCTGCCGGACACAGCGGCCAGTGCAAGTCACGTGAAGAATTGTGCGACCTGCCGGAGGGAAATCGCTGAAATGCGAGAGACCGCACGCTTGCTGCGGTCGGCTGCACTGGACATCCCGGCCGCTGGTACCGATTGCCTGGACGAAATGGCCATCGCCAACGTCATCGACGCACGTGCTGCTGGAACCGATGTAATGGCCCACCTGGCCAGTTGCGCATACTGCCGGGGGCGGGTTGCCGGCGCTGCGCGTTTACTGGGCACGGCAGCCGTAGCGAACGAGGTTGGCCGGCTCGAGCGCAACGTACCTCACTCCGCATCAGGTCGGCGGTATTTTGCCCCGGTGGGAATGGTGGCAGGACTCGCCGCGGCTGCACTGGCGGGCCTTCTGCTCTGGCCAGCTGGCACGCGCACTCCGTTGCAACAGCCGGCGGGCAATGAGTCTACCGTTAACCGCGAGGCAACGATCGCTACCACGATCGCACCTCGAGCCGTTGCGCCGCTGGGCGCGGTTGCCAAAGCTGACACCCTGTGCTGGACCACCGTGCCAGGTGCAGACCGTTACCGCGTTACCATGTTTGACCGTGCAGGCGTCGTGGTTTGGGATGCGCAAGCAAGCGACACCATGCTCGCGCTCCCGCGGACGCTGCGCTTGGCGCAGGGCGCGCTATATCTGTGGAAGGTGGAAGCCCGAACCGGATGGGACCGCTGGGTAGCATCCGGCACGGCGGAGTTCACGGTTCGACCGGAGCGCTGATTCCAGCTCGTTTACAACAGCAAATCAGCGCCGGGATTCATCAGGTATCAACGTTACCGGACTCTCCTGAAACCGCAGCTCCTAACAGCGCGGGGAGGCGCTTCGTGCGATCGAGCAGCATTCTACCATTCGCAGTCAGCGGCGTCACGGTGCTCGCGTTGGCATGTACGGACCCCGCCACGACGTTGCACGAGCCACCGCCTGCCGATAGCACGTTTGCGAGCGGCGTCACGGTAGCCGGGCTGATTATTTCGGAGCCGGCGCGCCGTGTGATCACCGATTCCTCCGAATCGGTCAACAGCGTGGAAGACGAGTTCACCTACGTCTCGTTGCGGCCAGGCTCGCTGCCCAACGCGTTGAGCGTGCAGCTTCGCAACCTTACCGCAGG
>JBOHRF010000471.1:0-3988 GCA_050732575.1 Longimicrobiales bacterium | reverse complement strand
TAGCTGAGGGGGTCAAATTGTCGAAAAAGCAACTGTCGTCCGGCTTCACTCACCACACCGGAGAACCCCAATGCGCGCTAAGCTATTCACGATCGCCTCTTTCTTGACCGTGGCCGCGGCTGGAGCGAGTCAGGCCCAGGTCAGCAATGACGAATGGCTGGACCGCTGCGATCGCAATCGCGACTGGGAAGATCGGGAAGTGCACTGCGAGGTGCGCGTGAGCGGTTTCCGACCGGGCCGTGGTGCGTTGCACTTCGATCCGTCGGGCAATGGCGGCGTGCGCATTGAGGGCTGGGATCGTGACAGTGTGGCGGTACACGCTCGCATACGCGCGCAAGCGCGGGCCGTGGCCGACGCGCGCGACCTGACCCGTGGCGTGCGCATTGCGCGCGCTGGCAACGCCATCACAGCCGATCTACCGGAAACCGGCCGCAGCGAGTCGGTCAGCGTGGAGTTGGTGGTCTTCGTACCGCGCCAGTCCGATATCACGGCCGAAACGGTCAACGGCCCACTGTCCGCACGGAACGTGTATGGCTCCATCGACCTGCAAACGCAGAACGGTCCGCTCGCGCTGGAAGGTGTGGGCGGCGATGTGCGCGCGCGCACGGTCAACGGGCCGCTCTCCGTGCGCCTGACGGGCGCACGGTGGGAAGGCGCCGGGCTCGATGCCGAAACGTCGAATGGACCGGCTACCGTTTTCATTCCGGAGAATTATTCGGCGGAGCTGGAGACGGGCACGCGCAACGGACCCTTGAATGCCGACTTCCCGTTGACCGTGACGTTTGAAGGAAGGCGATTGAGCCGCACCTTCACCACCACGCTGGGCCGCGGTGGCGCTCCCCTGCGGGTCATGACATCGAATGGACCCCTGAGCCTGCGCAGAATCTGAACGAACTTACGGATCAACGAACGAGCACGAGAACGACCGGTCGTTCTCGTGCTCGTTCGTTGATCCGTGGTCCGTTGGTTAGCGGCCCTTCACCAGGTATAGCGCCACGCCCCATGCTCCCGGATCGAAGGGCGGCTCGGCATTCCAGGCATTGGGCGAATGCGATCCGTCCGAACGATAGCGCAGCACATATTCGCCGGCGGGCAGGCGAATGACACCATCGAACACGCGGTTCTTGTCGGCGCCACCCGCATGTTCGGTCAGGCGATACGACATCTCCCAGGCCTTGTGCCGGGTGCGCAGGTTTTCCACCCACGCATAGTCGTGCATCTCGCCATCACCCTCACCCAGCGCATAGATGCGCACATCACTGTCCGTATCCAGTGTGAAGGTGCGGCTGCGCGTCTCGTCATCGCCCACGTTGGTAATGCGCGCTATGATGGCGGCCGTGTCATCGGCTACGGGCTGATACGGTACCACGATCTCGTGGTCGAGCGAGCCATTGGCCGGGAACAGCGAGATACCCCAGTCGTCGGCATTGAGCGGCGCTGGCGAATTCCAGCTGCGGAACGCGTGGGAATCATCGGTCCGGAAATAGAGCAGGTAGCTGCCCGGCTCGAGCCGTACGACTTCGTTGACGCGTCGATTCTTTTGCGCGCCGCCAGCATGCTCGGTGCGATCGTAGGTCATGCTCCAGACCCGGCGGCGCGAACCGGCATCAATGATCCAACCGTAGTCGTGCATCTGACTATCACTGCCTTCGCCCAGCGCGTACACACGCACATCGAGGGGCTGCGTCAGTGTGAAGCCCTGGGACCGGGTCTGGCTGTTGCGCATGCGCGTGACCGTGGCTATCGCCAGGTCATCAGGCGTGGGATCGTAGCTGAAATTCTGCACGCCCGCGCGATCCTCCGCATTCACACGCACGGTCAGGCCCCAATACTCAGGGTCGTAGGGCGGCGCCGCGTTCCAGTCTCGCGGATCGTGCGAATCGTCCAGGGCAAAGATGGCGGCGTAGCGGCCCGCGGGCAGTGTGCGCGTCTCGCGCACCTGGCGGTTCTTGCGGGCACCACCGGCCGGCTGTGAACCGCGGTAGTCGAACGACCAGACCCGCTCCATCGTGTTGGCATTCACGATCCAGCCATAGTCGAACTGATCGCCATCCGTCACTTCGCCCACCGCGTAAATCTCAAGCGTGGTCGGCTTGCTCAACTCGAACCCGATCTGCTCCACCTGCTCGCGCTGAGCCGAGGTCAGCCGCACTACCGCATGGGCGCGCAACTCATCATGCAGCCGTTGCAGCTCGGCCACGTTCAGCCGGCGGCCCGCGCCGCGCACCAACAGGCGGAAATCCTCCGACAAGCCACCATCATCGTAACGCGGACGGTCCCGCCGACCGATCAGCCAGCTCAGGTTGACTCGATTACTCGGCCAGAGCGCCGTGTAGGACGCATAGAAGACCTCGTACGTGCCCGCTGGCAATGAGACTCGGCCCTCATAGTGTTCCAGGTTGCGGCGGCCGCTCCGTGTGTCCTCCCGCCGCAACTCCCACACTACATCGCGCGTGCGCGCGTTCAGGATCCAGGCGTTGCCCGGCCACTCCTCGCGATGGTCGTCGCGCGCAAACCAGCTGCCGCCCGCTTTCGCCGCACCGACCGCCTCAATGCGGATCGTTTGCGCATCGCCCAGCACAAAACCCTCGCTTCGCAGCTCGTGCGGCGAAAGATCACGCATGTCCACCAGCACGTTCGACTGCTGCGTCAACTCCTGCACGTTCGCTTGCTGCGCAGCCACAACGCTCACCCTCGTCCGCTCGGTGGCGCCCACACTCACCGCCAACAAACCCGCCAGTCCGATGATTGCCCACTGCATTTCTGTCTCTCGTTTATCAGGGTGGCCGGGACCGGAAACCCGTCTCTTTTTCGACCACTGGTCCCTACGTTCCGTTGCTTCCAGAAGTTTACCGGTCATTCGGCCCGCTCCCCTTGCCACCCGACAGGAGTGCCCCCACCCTTGTAGGCAAGCTAGGGGAGGGCCGGCGCAGTCACAAAAGTCTTCCCCTCTTACTCTCTTACTCTCTTCCGGATTTCTAAGCATGGCGGTACCGCACGAGGACCTGCTCCAGGGCACGCTCGATCTCCTGATCCTCAAGTCCCTGGCGTTGCAGCCGATGCACGGCTGGGGGGTGGCGCTGCGTATCCAGCAGCTATCGCAGGAGGCGCTGCAAGTGAACCAGGGGTCGCTGTATCCGGCGCTGCACAAGCTGGAACGGCAGGGCTGGATCCGGTCGGAGTGGGGCGTTTCGGAAAACAACCGGCGGGCCAAGTACTACAGCCTGACGCCTGCGGGTCGGCGACAGTTGGCGCAGCAGTTGGCCAACTGGGAGCGTTTCACGGCGGCAGTGTCGCTGGTTTTGGGCACCACCTGACTTCCGGAAGAGAGGGGAAGAGAGGAAGAAAGGGAAGATGAACTGGCTGCAACGATGGTGGGACAGTTTGCGGGCCGTGTTCCGGCGCCGCGCGCTGGATGAAGACATCGAAGATGAGCTGTCCTTTCACCTGGAGATGCACGCTGCCCATAACGAGCGCGGCGGCATGTCGCGTGAGACCGCGCGTCGCAATGCGCGTTTGAAGTTTGGGAGCACGGATCGTTTTGCGGAGGAGTGTAGGGATATGCGCCAGGTACAGTGGTTCGATGAAATCCGGCAGGACGCGCGCGTAGCGTTGCGCGGCTTGCGCGCCGCACCTTCGTTCACGCTGGTCGTGCTGCTGACGCTAGCGCTGGGGATTGGTGCAACCACGGCCGTCTTCAGTGTGGTGTATGGCATTTTGCTGCGGCCCCTGCCGTACCGTGGCGCGGATCGTGTCATGATGGTCTGGGAGAACGACCGCGCGAGCGGCACCACCCGAGAAGCCGCATCGGTTCCGGACTATTTCGACTTCATCGAACGCAACCGCACGTTCGACCGGCTTGCCGGTTACGTCACAGTGCCCCTCAACCTGTTGGGTGACGATGGTGAGCCGGTGCGTGTATCGGCCACCCTGGTCACGCACGCGCTGCCGAATGTTCTGGGCATAAGAACGGCACTGGGCAGATTCC
>JBOHRF010000470.1:0-4004 GCA_050732575.1 Longimicrobiales bacterium | reverse complement strand
GGCGGCTATGACGTCCTTTCCCAAAACGCGGGCCGATTCATTACGGTATGACACAAGCCATGTGGTTCGCTCGTTGACTTTCCAATTCGGCAGTCCACGTATTCGACCTGGGGAGGTACCGTGATACCCATCGGTCGAGTGGCGCTGATGGCGATGTTGGCGCTGTGCATGCCGTGCCTGCAGAGCGCTACAACTGCGCAGGCACAGCACACGGCGGCCGAGCCACTATCCGCATTTGGCCTGGAAGTTTTCAAGACCCTTTCGCAATCCTCACGAGAACCCAATGTAGTCTTCTCGCCCCTCAGTGTTGGTCTTGCCGTCGCTCTGTTTTCGGAAGGTGCAGAGGTCAGACGCGCGCAGAGATCCTGCACGCGCTCCGCGTCCAAGGCGCGGATTGGGACACGTTCGGTCCGGCCATCAAGCGTTTGCTGCAGAACATCCAAACGGATTCCAGCGTGACAGCGCGCATTGCCTGGTCGTTGTGGTTTCGATGAGGGTCGCGCTGTGGCGTCCGCGTTCCAATCGCGCGCGGAGCGCTTCCATCGAGCACGCGTGGATGTCCTGGACCTGCAGGGTGCATCGGCTCTGGCACCAGCAACGGTTGGGCCCGCGACCATACCAATGGCCGCACACATCAGTCATGCCCGATGAGCGGGAATATTTGAGATTGCTACTCCTCAATGCCGTGTACTTCAAGGGGCTGTGGCCGGTGCGGTTCGACAGTGCGGTCACGGCGCGGTTGCCGTTCTTCGTGGCGCGCGCGGACTCCATCATGGTTCCTACTATGCAGCGCACGGCAAATGGAAGTTGGTGGGACCCCTACAAAGCATGGGTATGAAGCGCGCATTTTCACCCGAGCTGGCCGAGCTGAATGCGTTCTGGGCGCAGCCGCTGACCGCCGGCCAGCGTGCCTTTGCCGCCGATGCGTTCCAGGCCACGTTCATTCAGTTCGATGAGCAGGGCACCGAAGCCGCGGCGGTCACCGGATTGGCGGTCGTAGTGACCAGCATGCCACCACCACCGAAAGAGTTTCGCGTCGATCGGCCATTCCTGCTGATCCTGCGCGACGAACAGACCAGAGCAGTGATGTTTGTGGCCCGGATCGGCAATCCGCTCAACGCGGGAGGTTGAAGGTTTTAGCGGGCGCGCAATGCGAACGGAATCCGAACCACCGTGCTCTCCGTAGGTCGAAAAATCACTCGACCAACCACGGAGGCTCCCATGAAATCGAAATTGTTGGTAAGCGCGTTGTTGTTGGCCAGCGCGTGTGCGGCAGCGCGGTCCAACGCAGCCAGCCGCTTCACGGGCCAGGTGCCGCTGCAGGTAACGGTGCGCGGATCGTTGTATACTGGCTCGGCCACAATGACGCGTGGCGCAGGCAACCAGACCAGCGGAACCTTGGCCATAGCGGGTCCCGTAGAGGTGAAGGGCACGCTGGCCGGCCGCATTGCCAATAATGAACTCACGCTAGACCTCACCTACGACATCGCCCAGAATGGGTGCAAAGGAACCATGCGACTCAACGGACCCATTGGTTCGAGTACCGTGGTCGAGGGCACGGCCGAAGCACAGGACAGTTGCGTGGGCCGCATGACCGGCACGTTCAAGCTGGGGAAGCCATGATACTGCGCTCGCTTGTTTTGCTATTGATTGCGGCTGTGCCGGTGGCTGGGCAGGCGCCCACCAGGATGGCCGTGGTAGGCGTTGATGTGCTGACCATGGAAGACGGCGCACAGCTGCGCCGCAACCAGACCGTGTTGATTGAGGGTGAGCACATCCGTGAGATCGGACCCAACATCACGGTGCCAGCGGACGCCGCAGGACATGGTTGCGCACGCGGAGGAGCTGATCTACACGAAGTTCAACGCGCTGGACACCACGGCATTGGGCGATGTGCCGGCGCGTATGGCCGCGGCACGCATCTGGTTGGTGCCGACCTTATCGACCTTTCACGGCATCGTATCACAATGGGGACGACCGCCGGCTGCCGATTCAGCGCTGAAGCTGAGCGACGCCGCATTCTTCAGCCCCGACCTGCAGCGCTACTGGACGCAGGCCAACCCGTACACGGGCCGCACTGCCGATGGCGCAACCTGGGCGCTGCGCGCCTTCCACTTTCAATACCCACTGGTGCGCGCGCTGCACAATGCCGGTGTGCGTTTCATGACCGGAACCGATACGCCGCTGCCGGTCATGATTCCGGGCGCATCGGTTCACCTCGAGTTGGCTCAACTGCGGGCCGCCGGCCTCAGCAACTTTGATGTGCTCGCGGCCGCAACGCGCAATCCCGGTGATTTCCTGAACCAGCTCATCGACCGGGACTTGAAGGTTGGCCGTGTTGCGCCCGGTTTCGTGGCCGATGTGCTGCTGGTGCGTGGTAATCCGCTGGCCGATCTCTCCGTGCTACGCGCACCCGTGGCCGTGTTCACGCGCGGCCGTTACCTCGACCCAAACAAGTTGACGGAGTTGCGTGCCCACGCCCGATGAGCAGCACCAGACCGTGAAGCCGCCCCAACAGGCGCGCAGCCGGCGTACCGAGCTCGCCATTGCCAACGCACTCAGTGCACTGCTGCGTGAAAAGCCGTTTGCCGATATTTCGGTAGCCGAGATCGCCAGCGGGGCAAACGTATCGGTAGGTGGGTTTTACGCACGCTTTGCATCCAAGGATGCACTCCTTGCCCTGGTGGAGCTGGGCATCCTGGAGAGCTTCAATGAAGCGGCCGCCAGCGCACTCGATCCAGCTCGGTTCCGCGACCTTGGCATCGAAGCCATCACTCTCGCCTATGCGCAACTGCTGGTTACGCACTTACGCGCCCATCGTATCGAGATCGTGCAGATCCTGAAGTACACGCGGCCCAGATCGGACACGGAAGAGCGGCTTCGACAGTTCAACATGGGCGTGCACGATCGCATGCGCGCGCTGCTGCTCGAACGGCGCGAGCAGATCCGGGCGACGATGTCATGCGCACCATCAATCTGGGGCTGTTCTTTGCCAGTGCTGCGTGCCGCGAGGCCGTGCTCACCCGGAACCTGCAGGTCTATCCCGTCGAGGTGAGCGATGAACGGTTGGCAATCGAGGTTGGACGCGCGTTCCGTTGCTACCTGACCGGCGAGTCGTTACCATTCACACCGCAGGTTCAGGCTGCACCCCGTCCGCGGGAAGGGATTATCCCACCTGGGCTCTAGTAGGAAAAACCGAGCACAAACTTCTCTTTTGCCCGTTAGCGGACACAGGGCAACAAGGAGGAGCTATGTCTCGGCAACTGCCGCCCCAGCCCAATCTCGAGCATCTCAAGAAACAGGCTAAGCTTCTGTTGCACGAGTTGCAGCAGCACAATCCCGAGCTGAAACTGGCCGACGCTCAGCACAGGCTGGCGCGCGAGTACGGATTTGCCAGCTGGCCCAGGCTCAACGCGTACGTGTCATCACTTCCGCATGTGAATCCGCTCGCGGGCACATGGACGGCCAACCTGTTCAGGTCGAAGCGGCACCCGAGCAACCCGTTCCAGAACGCTACCCTTCACATCGTTGTATCGGGGGACACGGTGACCATCACCGACGTAGTGGTCGATGAAGCGGGTAGAGAAGAACAGCGCATGAACGAGGTTGTTGCGGACGGCAAAGAGCGCGTAGCTGGGAAAGGCAGCGGTTATTCGTTGATTGCCACCTGGCGCAGTCCGCGGGTGCTCGAGACCGTTGGAAAAAAGGACGGCCAGGTCATCGGCCGTGGTACGTACGCGGTCTCGGCCGACGGTATGACCTTGATCATTTCTGGCGACGAGCAGCTCATTGTGTTCGAGCGCCAACTACATTCGATACGCCCGTGATTCAGATTGCGGCCGGATCAATCGTGTGGCCGCGTGGCATCCGGATTTCGACATCGAGTTGGATATCCAACTTTGACCGTCAGTGCGCACAGTCGATCGCTGTGCCACAACGGCTTTCGAATGTAATAGGTCGAGGCTGGTTGGATCTGCAACACGTTCGCAAGATCAGGCACGGGG
>JBOHRF010000469.1:0-4006 GCA_050732575.1 Longimicrobiales bacterium | reverse complement strand
GGTCAATCCAGTATCGGTCGCCGGACCTCCTTCCACGAACGAACCCGATGGATTCACCAGCACCAGGTCTTTCCAGTTGCGGGTCAGTGCGTGCGACGGAAGTTGTTCGGGAATCAGTGTCTCCACCGTGAATTCCCGGATCTGCTCACGATCCACGGTTGGGGTGTGCTGCGCGGATACTACGATGCGCGTGATCTCGATTGGCCGGCCATCGTGGTATCGCACCGAAACCTGGCTCTTGGCATCGGGTCGCAACCAACTCACCGTCCCGTTCTTGCGGTGCTCGGCCAGGCCTCGTGTGAGTGCGTGCGCCCAGGTGATTGGCGCCGGCATCAGCTCGCTCGTTTCGCTGGTCGCGTAGCCGAACATCATGCCTTGATCGCCCGCGCCCTGTGCGCCGGGGTCGGCTTTGTCGACCGCGCGCGCAATTTCGCCCGCCTGCGCCTGCAGTCTCAGATCAATGGTGACGCCGGCGGCGGAAAAGCGGCCGTCATCTTCTGTGTATCCGATGTCCGCAATGGCGGCCCGTGTAATGGCCTCGATTTCCAGGCGAGGCAAGGTAACCACGCAACGAACCTCGCCGGCAATGCACACAAAACCCTGCGTAACCAGTGTCTCACACGCAACGCGGGCATCCGGGTCACGCGCCAGATGTGCGTCCAGGATGGCATCGCTAATCCGGTCCGCCACCTTGTCCGGATGACCTTCACCGACAGACTCACTGGTCAGGATGAATTCACTCATGGTTGTCCTCTGAAAATAGACGAGCCCGCGCCTGACGAGGGTGGCAGCGGGCCCTAAGGCGCTTTAGTGCTCTTGTTTAGCGTGGGGCACAAGCTGCCGATCAAATCCCACGTGGCGCCCTGAAGCACCTTTTGGCGGGCCAACGTTAGGCGCACTCGCTCCGCCTTGTCAAGGAACGGGCGTTGCAATGTAAACGCCTGCATGAAGGGAATGTTCGACTCCGATCGTGCGAACGAGCCGCTGTCACCGCAACCTGATCTGGCCGGGCTGGCCGTTCATGACGCGGACGACCTGCGCGTAGGTCGCGTTTTTGGTGTGCTGGCGGATGCAGACCATGGTCTGATCCGCTATCTGGATGTTGATCTCGAAGGTGCCCAGCGCCATGTGCTGGTACCCATCGGACACGCGCGTTTGCAGGAAGGTCCCTTCCAGCCAAGACTCCGGCTGCGTGCCGCCCGCCTTGATGATCTGCGCAACGTGCCCACTTATGATGGCGATGGCCGCTGGCGCTCCGCCGAGAATGCGCGCATGCTGGCTGCTCTGTACGGCCGCTTTTTTCGTGGCGATCGCTACTACGCGCATCCAGCCTACGATCACACAACCTTGTATGCCGGTCCGCATCCGGTCGTGCTGGATGACTCGACGTCCCCGGCCGTGCCCTTGGTCTCATTGGCGCACAGCGACTACCGCGTCGCGCGTGATGAACCCAATGTGATCGGTTGGACCGTGACCGACGCATTGGACGCGCCGGTCGGCCGAGTCGTTGATTTGTTGTTCGACCCGAGCAGCGAACGAGTTCGCTATGTAGTGGTCGAGATGGAAGGGTGCGGTCTGCGCCTGCTGCCTATCGGCTACCTGGAGCTGGCCGCGCGGCAGACGAAATTGCTGCTGCCCGGTCTACACGCATTCGACGTGGAGAACCTTCCCGAGTTCAAGGGAGACGCACTGACGGGCGTTGAGGAAAAAGCCCTATTGGAACAGATCGAGCTGGCGCTCGATGCGCGCAATCCATTCTTGCGCGTTGCATTCTCAGACCGGAAGATAGTCGCCAAAGAGTGAGCGGCGCAGGCCGGGCACGCTCTCCCACGCATCGAATTCCTCCGCTGCCGCAACACCCCACCGATGGCCGGCCACGCGCAATCGCTGGACCAGCCACGCCTCATCGGGCCAGCCCACTTGACTGTGATAATAACGCGCGATCTCCAGGATTGCGTCGAAGTGTGCGGAAACGTCGAATGCAGCGCAGGGCAGATTCGAGTGACGATCGCGCAGCGCGAACACGGGTGCGACACTGCGATGCGGCTCGATGGGTGTTACCACGCGCTTGATACGCGCCAGCGTGACGGCACCGCGCACGATCTGACCGGTGGCTTGATGGTCTGGATGACGCATGCCGCGCACCCAGGCATCACCCCAGGTCAAAACGGCGTCCGGCTTGACCTCGGCCACGATCGAAGCAATCCGATGAATCGCCAGAACCGACACTTCAACACGCGTGTCCTGATAGTCCAGAAAGCGCGTCTCACAGCCCAGCATGCGCGCCACGTGTTCGGCATGGCGCGCCCGCTCGGCGCCGATCTCTTCGGCGCTCCGTGGACCCAGTGCTTCCGTCATTTCGCCCCGGGTCAGAAACAGCATGACCACACGTGCACCCAGAGCGCGATGTTTGGCAATGGTGCCCAGGCAGCCAACTTCATCGTCGGGATGAGACAGTGCAACCAGCAAACAGCCGGGGCCAGATACCTCAGTCACGGTCCAGGCGCATGAGAACCCGAATGGTCGCGTTGTTCTGGTTCACCGTGTTCAACGTGCTGGCGGAAAGGGTCAGGCCGGATGGGATGACTCGCCCCACCGAGTAGCGCGATAGAGGCAACGCGCGACAGGTCTCCTCGGCAAAAAACCGAACCGAGTTGCCTTCGACCGTGTACACGCCCTTGCAGTCGCGGTCCGATTCGTCGAAGTACGACGTGGGGAAATTCGCCGTGATGAGTTCGAACCTGCGGTCCAGGCGCAGACTGAGCACGACCGGGAACGTGAAGCCACCTCCGAAATTGGTGCCGACTTTCTCCGCAGTCGTGATCTCCGCTACTCCTGCCCATACGCCCACCAGATCAAAACCGGCAGACTCTTCGAAGATGAACACCGGATCGTTGGTGTCCTCACACGCTGCGACTAGTGCAGCGCAGGCCAGACCGAAAAACAACGAGTTTTTCCGCATACGGGCACTCCGGGGAGGGTGCGTGTTGTGGTTAGAGCCCGTCAGCAGGCGCGCATAGCTTATGGCTGGCACAACAATACGCGCCATGCGACGAATTGACACCCCCCAGTGACCCGAACATCTTCCGCGCCCCATGAAACTGATTCTCGCCCTCGCCTGCGATGAAGCTCGACTCCGCGATGACGGCAAGCTCGACGTGATCGGCATCTTCAACGAGCTGGGCGCGCCCGGCTTTCCAGCCTCGCACGATCGGATGACCGTGGTATTTGTCATCGAGTGGACCGCGGCCGAGCTGGGGTCCCAGCCTTTACGAGCGGATTTGATCGACCAGGATGATCAACTGGTCCTGACCATCCAGGGCCGCACCGACGTCGACCGCCGATCACCCGATCAGCCGCCTGCCCACACGCGAGTCGTTCTGCCCCTTGAAAATGTGGTCTTTCCGCACCCCGGTGCCTATCGCTTCCGGCTCATGGCTGGGGCCTCGACTGTGGACGCTTTGCCGCTTTTTGTCGCCACCCGCCCCCAATGAGTAGGATCCACCGGACCTGGATCGGGTAGTATCGCCAGCCAAGCAACAAACTCACCCCGTTTTGAAGCAACCGTTTCGGAGGAGCAGTGGAAACCGCCCAGGAATCGTTTTCGTCGCGGGACACCATCCGCGTACTCGCCGCACTGTCGGATGAAAACCGCTTTCGTATCGTGGAGCTGCTGTCCAGCCAGCCCAAGGAATTGTCCTGCGGCGCCATCGGCCTCGCCTTGGGGTTGTCCCCTTCGCTCATCTCCCACCATCTCGGCGTGCTCGAGAGTGCGGGCCTGATCGAGCGGCGCAAGGACGGGCTGTGGACGCTCAATAGTCTGAGACGCGATGAGCTCTCCAGGCGCCTCGAAGGACTCGAACGGCTGGTTCGCCCCGCTGTAGCGTCTTAAACGAGCGTAAACCTGCGTCACGGGCGTGACGGGCGTGACGGGCGTGACGGGCGTGACGGGCGTGACGGGCGTGACGGGCGTGACGGGCGTGACGGGCGTGACGGGCGTGACGGG
>JBOHRF010000468.1:0-4032 GCA_050732575.1 Longimicrobiales bacterium | reverse complement strand
CACGGCCAGCGAGTTGCTTCGCCGCGGCAGCCGACAGGTGGACCAGCTCGAGGATCAGCCGATCGTTCAGGCGACCATGTTCGATGTACTCGGTCGCGTGCACCGGAGTCTGGGCGAATACGCAGAAGCGCGCCGGCTCCTGGAGCGCGCACTCGAGCTGCGTATCCAACACCGCGGCGAGCAGCATCCCGACGTCGCGCAGACGCTCTATCAGCTGGCCGGCGTGCAGCGCTATCAGGGGTTGTTTCCGGAAGCGGAGTCCAACGCGCGCAAGGCACTGGGCATCCTGGAACAATGGCCCAACCCGAATCCGATCGATCTCACGGAATCGCTGATCCAGGTGTCGATGCTCATTGTTTACCGCGGCAACCTGGTGGAATCCGACTCATTTGCGCAGCGCGCACTGCAGGTCAGCCGTCTGGCGCCGGAATCCAACGTGAACGTGCGCGTGCGCGCACTCATTCAGCAAGCTTCCATAGACCGGCGTCAGGGCGATGATGCAACATCAGAAGCCAACCTGCGCCTCGCCCACACGCTGGCCGGGAAGGCGGTGGGCCCCGACCATCCAGACGCCATCGACGCGCTGCTCCAACTCGGGTACACTCTGATCGATCAGCCCGCGCGACTGATCGAGGCAGAATCCATCTTCCGCACCGCCATTGATGCACGGCGCCGAACCCTGGGTGCCGAACACTATCAGCTGGGCCATGTCTACGGTGACCTGGGGCGCAGTCTTCAGCTTCAGAATCGCAATGAAGAAGCGCTACCCTATTTCCGACAGTCGTACATGATTCAGGAGCGTGCACTGGGCAGGCAACATCCCATGATGGCCGATGTCATGACTGGTCTGGGCGGTGCACTCGACCGCGCTGGCCAGTACGAAGAGGCAGACTCCATCCTGCGCGCCGCGCTGACATTGGCCGAACGAACCTACGGACTGCAGCACACCAATACCGCCGGCGTGATGCGTGGACTGGCTACCGTGCTCACGCATCGGCGACAATTCGATGAAGCCGAGCGCATGTTGCGCCGCGCCATCTCCATCCGGGCCGGATTGGGTGGGCCCAATACGCCGCTCATGGCGGTCATGAACGGCGACCTGGCCGAGCTCATGATTGGCCGGGGCGACTACGCACAGGCCGAGCCGCTGCTGCAACAGGCCTCGACCATCTTGGATAGCTACAAGATTCCGCGCACGCACACGGACTATCGAACCGTGCTCAACCACTTCGTCAGACTCTATGAGGCCTGGGGCAAACCGGCGGAGGCGGCGCGCTTCCGGCAGAACGATGGCTGAATCGATGCGCGTTACCGTACAAGCGTCATGACGCCTGCGGGTATCACGATCGTGGTGGCGCTCGGTTGCAAGATACGCACACGAACCGCGCCGAAGTATGTGCCATTCGGCAGCGAGTCACCCAGGATGTCCGATGTGTTGACCGCGCGACCGCTGTCTTGCTGGGCAATCGATAGCTGGTGTGGCACCCATTTGCAGGCCATAGCGGGCGGCCGCGACTGGTCCCAGCGCGGTTCACCGCCGTAGCTCGGTTGCGAGAACAAGAGCAGTGCGGGGGCACACAACCCGGCGAACTCGAGCCACGCACGGCTGGACGTTGCATTGCCAACCGTGAGTACACCGTAATACGAACCTGACGCGCGTTGCGCCGTGCTGGCTGTGAATGCGAGTTGAGCGACGCCAGGTATCATGGGCGTCAGGAGTGCCCAGGCGCGGGCGCGCACCGCGTTCCAGGCCGTTTCCATCCAGCCGGCGCGCGTCAACACATCCAAAATCATGCGATTGGTTTGCACCGCTCGATGATCGAGCAACGCCAATCCGTGCTCCGGTTTTCCACCATCGTCAATCAGGCTCTGCGCAATGAGTGCCAGGACCGCGTGATTGGCATCCTGGTCCTGTGCAAGCCAAAGCCGAAACGCATTGTACGCGGCAGCATCGGCGGCGCGCACGCGTGCGAGAAACTCCTCGTCCATCAGGTACGTGTCGGAAGCCAGCAAATCGAAGTTGTGGTCTGCCAGGATGGTTCCAGCGGGCGGTTGTATCCAGCCGATGCGGCTCCTGACCTTGAGGCCAAACGCACTCGGGTACGGGCATCCGGCTGAGCACTGCGGGGCACCGTAATTCACCCGAAACAGCACTACATCACTTACCCGGTCGACCAGCAGCTCTTCATAACCACGGACAGGCTGTGGAGCTTGCCTGGCCACGAAAACCCGGATGTCCTGCTGCATCACGACCGTGACCGAGTCATCAGGCGTGCAAGCACCCATGCTTGCAAGGCACAGCAGCAGAATCACGCGCTCAATCGTACGCAACCGGTTATCATCTTCAGGCTCTTACCAATATCCACAGGCTCGGCCTCAAAAGGAAGCATCGGCCCGCCCACCCGATTCATCCCGCTTCACACCGGTTCATCCGCCTCGCCCGCTGTCCGCTTTCAGTTCCGTAGCACGCATATCCCCACAGACACGCACACAGGAGAATGAGAGCATGCCCAAACTTCGACCCGATCCTTCTTTTTATCCCACGCCGCGTATGGCCATGGAAGCACCGCCGGAGCAACTGGCCTATGTGGCCTTGCTGTCGAGTGGTGAGAACGGCCAGCGCGATGCGCTGGGCGTGGTAGATACCAATCCTGCAGCACCGAGTTACGGCCATTTGATCAATGCGGTCGAGTTCCCCAACGGCGGCAATGAGCTGCATCACTTTGGCTGGAACGCGTGCAGCGCGCACCTGTGCGGGTACGCGGCCAATCCGCACGTGGAGCGGCGTTACCTGGTTGTGCCGGGCACGCACTCGTCACGCATTCACGTGATCGATACCAAGCCGGACGCGCGCAATCCCAAACTCGTGCGTGTGATTGAAGGCGAGGAAGTCATGAAGAAGACCGGCTATGCGGCGCCGCACACCGTTCATTGTGGTCCGGATGCTATCTACATGAATGCGCTGGGTGCCACGGATGGCCATGGACCGGGCGGCATCTTCATGCTCGACCACGAGACGTTTGATGTGAAAGGTGCCTGGGAACAGGAGCGTGGACCGCAGTACCTGGCCTACGATTTCTGGTGGCATCTGGGACAAGACACGATGATCACGAGTGAGTGGGGCACGCCCAACATGGTGAAAGATGGCGTGAATCCGGATCTGCTGCTGAATGGCAAGTATGGCAATGCACTGCACGTGTGGGATCTGCGCAAGCGCCGCCACCTCAAGAAGATCGAGCTGGGCGCTGAGCAGCAGATGGTGCTCGAGTTGCGGCCTGCGCACAACCCCAAGCGCGCTTATGGCTTTGTGGGCGTGGTGATATCGCTGAAGGATCTCTCTTCGTCCATCTGGCTCTGGTATCTCGAGGGCAACAATGGCGGTGCGGAGTGGAAGGCCAGGAAAGTCATTGAGATCCCTGCAGAGCCTGCAAATCCGGACGATCTGCCGCCGCTGTTGAAGGGCTTCAAGGCCGTGCCGCCGTTGGTTACGGATTTGAATCTCTCGCTCGACGATCGTTACCTGTACGTCTCCTGCTGGGGCACGGGTGAACTGCGCCAGTATGACGTTGCTGATCCGTTCAATCCGCAGCTGGTCGGTTCGGTCAAGATCGGCGGCATCGTGCAGCGGCATTCGCATCCCAAGGCGCCAAGCAAGGCAATGAATGGCGGCCCGCAGATGGTTGAGATCAGCCGCGATGGGAAGCGCGTGTATCTGACCAACTCGCTCTACTCGCCGTGGGATGCGCAGTTCTATCCGGACGGCATTCGTGGCTGGATGGCCAAGCTGGACGTAAGTGCGAGCGGCGGCATGGCATTCGATCCAGCCTTTCTGGTCGAGTTCGAGAATGAACTTCGGCCTCATCAGGTCAGGCTGGACGGCGGCGATGCATCCTCCGACTCGTTTTGTTTCGCGACCTGATGGAAGCCAACCTGCCTTGGCTATTGCTTCTGGGCCTGGGCGCCGTGCATGGAACCAATCCAGGTATGGGTTGGCTGTTCGCGGTTGCACTCGGCCTGCAGGAAGAGTCAGGG
>JBOHRF010000467.1:0-4037 GCA_050732575.1 Longimicrobiales bacterium | reverse complement strand
TGCGTACAGATGCCGTCGCTGCCGGCGGTCCAGCGCATCGAAGACTTTCTTGGCATTCGCACCGTGTCGACGGCGGTCTGCACGGTGCGACGCATGCTCGATCACCTGGGACTGGAGCCCGTGGCGCCGAACGCCGGCGCGCTGCTGGCTGAGCCGCCGCAAGCCATGAGCGGTGCACCCTGATCGCGTTTGACGCCCCGGTCTCAACCCCAACTCAAGTTCCAAGATGAACAAGACCCCTTTTCTCGCAACCGCGTTTTGCGCGGCTGCTACCGCAGCACAGGCCCAGGCGCCCGCTGCCGTGACGCATCGAAGCGACTACCCGACAAAGGAGACCGTATGAACCGAAGAAACTTCGCCGCGCAAATTCCGGCGGCGCTGACAGGCGCAGCCCTGGCCGCATGCGGGGGCGGCAACGCCGCCGAGGACCGCAACCCCACGTTCGTGTTCGTTCACGGCGGGTGGCAAGGTGGCTGGGCCTGGTCGGAGGTCGCCAGGCTACTGGCAGCAAGAGGCTTCCAAAGCGTCCTGCTGGATCTCCCAGGGCACGGCATCACGGCCCGGCTGCCGGCCGCCTACACGGCGAAGCCGCAAGACGTGGCCGCGCTGGCCACGGAAGTGTCGCCGCTCGCGGCTCTCACGCTCAACGACAACCGTGACAGCGTGCTGGGGATCATTCGTGGCATGGTCGCTGCGGGAAGCGGACCGGTGATCCTGGTCGGGCAAAGTTCGGGCGGCGGCACGCTGAGCGCGGTCGCGCAAGCCGAGCCCGGGCTGATTCGTCGCCTGGTGTACCAAAGCGCGTTCGTGCCGGTCAGGTTTCCGACGATCATTCAGTACCTTCAGCAGCCGAATTTCGCCGCCTCTGAGGTGCCGCCGCTGTTCGTGGCCGATCCCGCCGTCGTGGGCGCCGCGCGGATCAATCACGACTCGGCGGATCTGGCCTATGTCGCCCGGCTCAAGAGCTGCTTCTATCATGACGTGAGCGATGCGGCGTTCCTCGCCGTCTCCAACCTTCTGACGCCCGACAACCCGCTGGGAACGTTGACGACGCCCGTGAACGTCACGGTGGGAGATTGGGGCCGCGTGCCGCGAACCTTCATCCGTTGCACCGCCGACCGGGCGCTCCCAATCGCTGTCCAGGATCAGATGATCGCCGACGCGGATGCATTCACGCCCGGCAATCGGTTTGGACAGATCACGCTGAACACCAGCCACTCGCCGTTCATCTCCGCGCCGGCGGACCTCGTCTCAGCGCTGGTGTCCCTGGCAACATGAGCGGCAAGATGCTTGCGCGCTCGCCGGGGGGGCGCGCGTCGGCGATCCGCACGGTGCGCCGAATGCTCAACCATCTCGGCCTCGAGCCGGTGTCGCCCGACGCGGGCGCGCTGCTCGCCGACACCAATTGATTCAGAGCAAGAGATTTCAAACCAAAACGGAAAACCCTACTGTCCTCTACCTCTACGGGCGACTGAAGGCGTTGAACCCAAAGGGATTCAAGGCGTTAACCATGCAGCCCGACCGGTTGCCAGCCTGATATCCCCAACGACGCGACAAGAGCCCGGAGTCCGGCACCAAATTGTCATAACCAAACCAGGAGATCGCAATGTCCTTCGCCACAGCACAAGACGGCACGAAAATTTATTACGAAACCTACGGAGACGGAAAACCCGTCCTCTTCATCCATGGAGGAGGTGGAAACACAATCGTCTGGTATCAGCAGGTGCCGATCTTTTCCGAAACCCACAAGGTCATCGTCATGGATCTCCGCGGCTTCAAGAGTTCAGTGTGCCCGACGGAACGGATCCACCCTCGATACTTCCCTGGCGATGTCCTTGCCATCCTTGACCAGGAACGTATCGAGAAGATCTCACTGGTTTGCGATTCTCTGGGTGCATGGGCAGGCGTCCCCTTGGCCGTCCGCAACCCGGAACGGGTGCATTCCTTGTTCATCAGCGGTTCGCCCACGCCTATCTACTCGGAAAAGACCTGGGACATACTGAAGACAGCGGCGCAGACGTTCGATAACGGAGGCGACGATCTTCGAAGCAAGAGCATTGGCTGGAATCGCAAGAAGATCAACCCTACTGTCCTCTACCTCTACGGGCGACTGAAGGCGTTGAACCCAAAGGGATTCAAGGCGTTAACCATGCAGTCTGATGATGTGAAGATTTATCCAAGCGACCTCATCGGATATAGCGTTCCTACCCTGATGACGGGCGGCTCTCATGATGATTTCCTCACTCCCGACATTCACCACTTGGCGACGGAATTGATACCCGGCTGCAAGAGCTACACGTTTCAAGATGCCGGACATTTCCCATATTTCGAGACACCGGATGAGTTCAACTCTGTGTTGGCACGCTTTCTTGAAGAACAACGCTGGTAAGTGGCGTATTCGACCGCAGCCCGACCGGTTGCCAGCCTGATAAACACGTACATCCACCTCGGAGAATCCCCATGATCATTAAGAGACGTGAACTGATAGCTTCCATTGCCTCTGGGACACTGCTTTCGGCGTGAACCCCGCCACGGGCTATGCGCAAGCAGCGTATCCAAACAGACCAATCCGTTGGGTCGTTCCCTCACCAGCAGGTGCTCCGATCGACGCGATCGGACGCAAGCTTGGCGAACTGGTGTCGAGGCGCCTTGGTGTGCCAATCGTGATTGATAACAAACCCGGCGCATCCGGAACTATAGGTGCCGCCGAGGTGGCTCGCGCCACGGCAGATGGCTATACGCTGTTGCTCTCCGTTGGTGACCCGCTTGTATCGGCTCAAGCGACGATGAAAATCCCATATGACCCGGTCCGGGACTTCAGGTTCATCAGCAAGGTTGCAGCGTCAGGGCCAATGCTGATCGCGTCCAAGACGGTGAAGGCAAACAACCTTGCCGAACTCATTGTGGAAGCGAAGGGCGCCAAGACTTCGTTGAGTTACGGATCGTATGGACCCGGCTCCTTTCCACAGCAGATCCTTGAAACGCTCGCCAGGGAGACCGGAATCAAGCTCACCGAGGTCCCCTACCGGGGATCGCCACCAGCGCTTCAGGACCTCATGGCCGGGCAACTAGATCTGACCTTTACCTCAGCGATTCAGGCTGCACCACTGATCAGTGAAGGGCGAATAAAGGCGCTGGCCGTGATCGGAGATCAACGGAATGCGGTCTTGCCGAAAATTGAAACTTTTGCCGAGGTCGGTTTCAGTTCTTTTGTGTTTCGAAACAAAGTATGGGTAGGGCTTTCAGGGCCTGCAGCGCTGACGGACACGGTGGTTCAAGAGATGGCAGCTGCAGTTCAGGCGGCCGCGCGAGAGCCTGCGTTCACGAAATTCCTTGCCGATACCGGTTTCGACCTGATCGCAAATTCGCCCGCACAATTCCTCCAAGATAATCGTGCAGAGCTCGCTGTCATTCCAGCGCTCATAAGAAAGTTGGGGGTAACGCCACAGTGACAGTCGAAATCGCTCTCCGGCTACCGGAGTAAGCCCTGCAGATCGTCGCCAGGTCGCATGAATGCTTGTTCTACGGGGTGATTGCCGATGTCGTGAGGTCGCAGATATTGGTCCAATGCAGGCCGATTCCTGAGAGTTTTGGAGGCCTGCCGCATGACCACGCCCGACTTCTTCCGCGCCCGGCTGGACACGATGATCGACATGCGGCACCCGCTGGCGGTGCTGGCCACGAGGATGCCGTGGTCGCACATCGAGTCAGCGCTGCAGCCGCTGCTGGCGCACAAGGATCGGGCGGGCGGGACGGTGGAGGATGCGGACCTGTTCGGGTCGACGACGCAACTCGTGGGCCCCCCCCCGCGTCAGAATAGTTGCCGCCTCGATAGAACCAAGAACCTGGGGGCGGCGATGAAGGACGAGAATGGCTCGATACGGACAAGCATTCAAGGACAGGGCGATGGCGCGGTTGCTGCCGCCGAAGAGCGCGTCAGCGGAGGATGTGGCGCGCGAGATCGGAGTGGGAGCGGACACGCTAGAGCGCTGGCGCAGTGAGGCGCTGTCCAGGCCCGCTCGCGAGCGGGCCTGGAC
>JBOHRF010000466.1:0-4070 GCA_050732575.1 Longimicrobiales bacterium | reverse complement strand
CTCGCGGCCTTCGTTACATCCGTTTATTTCCCGATACGCCCGATACGCCCGTTACGCCCGTTACGCCCGACACGCCCGACACGCCCGACACGCCCGACACGCCCGACACGCCCGTTACGCCCTTACGCCCCCCGAAAAGAAAACCGCGCCGCGAACCCAGCGGTCCGCGGCGCGAGTTTGTCTCGTGCACCGAGTGCACGACTGAATCAGCGGCCAGTAACCGCCTCGATCGCCGGACGTACGACATTGTCCGAGACCGCACGTACAGCGCTTTCCGCTCCGGCTGCCATACTGGAAACGGCTTTCCTCACGGAGCCTCCTGACTTGCGTCGGCGGGTCTTACGACCGCCGCTTTTACGCGCCGACTTCCGGGCGCCGCGACCCGCTGACTTCCGGGATGACGACGCCCTACGTGCTTTTTTTGCTGCGGCCTTACGTGTACGACGACGGGCCTTACGAGCACCCTTACGAGCACCCTTACGAGCACCCTTACGAGCACCCTTACGAGCACCCTTGCGTGCGCCCTTGCGCGCGCCCTTGCGTGCGCCCTTACGAGCACCCTTGCGTGCGGCCTTGCGGGCCTTGCGTGCGCCCTTACGCGCGCCTTTGCGAGCACGCTTCTTCATGGCCTTGGCAACTGTGCCGGTACGGCTGCGACGACGCTTCCTACGAACTGATCTGGCGGACTTCCCTGCTTTCTTCGCGCGAGCCATTTCTCTCTCCTTGCGCGGTGGCAGTGGTCCCGTTTCCCCCCGGGCGCGCGGCATCGCAAACCGTGCTGCGTTTGCGTTGCGCCTCCGAAACGGGTGAACACATCATTCGATGCATTCAGGTGGTAGCCGCTTCCCACCGCGCGAAATATTTAATAATGGTTTTCGGAACGCAAGAAGTTTCTGCGATTTTTTTGGTTGCGCGGTTCCGCATTGAGTCGCGAAACTCGCTATCAACTCAGCCTGAAGAGCCGCTTGAGCAGCATGTCGAGTGGCTCGCAAAACGCGTGAATCGCATCGCAGACTGCGATGCGAAACCGGGTATTCCGAGCACGCGCCAGGTCACTGCTGCAGCACCATCCAAGCGCATTCTCCCTCGGTAACAGGACCAGATTCTCCCAGTGACGCGGTTCGCTGTGCGCCACTCCGAGCGCGCTGGCGCTCGCGCGCTGCGGCTGGCACTGCTCTCGCTCACCAGGCTGGCGCCACGCGCCGACTCCTGTTTGCGCCCGTCGATATGCTGCCATCCGGATTCCTGGCCGACGTGCCAGCTCGCGTGTGTTTGCAGCCCTGGATAGCGTCACAGGCGAGAGCGTGCGGGCCGCGCCCGTATCGATCGCCCGATGGAGCAAGCCAGAGGAACGCGGCGGTGAGGCGCGGATCCGTTCGCCAGCGGGCGCGAGGGGCGCGCTGCGGCCGGTTCTCCTTGCACCGAGGGCACGGCCGCGTAATGAGGACCGGTCGTGCGTACGATGCGGATGCGTTGACCTGATCGGTCTGCAGAATGGCGACGGGTCTGGTTTCGGCGGCTTGCGTGCTGTGCGCGTGCCGGTACCTCGGCACCACCGCGGCCACCTGCTCCTCTATGATGTGTACCACATCGCCCGCCGTCCGAGACGCTGGCGCGCCGCGTGTGAACTGGGGGATCTGAGCCGGTGCTGCCAGGTGCGTTGAGCGAGGCGGTTACGCGCCGTGGGTCTGGCCTTTGACCGAAAGATAGCTGCGCAGCTCCCAGAGCTCCGGGAAGAACTTGCGGCCCGTTGTACGCTGCAGGTAGCTCACACCCTCGCTGCCGCCGGTGCCCGGTTTTGATCCGATCATGCGCTCCACCATGGTCACGTGATTCAAGCGCCAGAGCAGGAATGATTCGTCGTATTCGAGCAGGGCCTCAGCCAGCAGGTAGAGGTCATAGTGTTGGTCGGGGTTCTGGTAGATGCGCAGCAGCTCGCGCACGCGTACGTCGTGCTGCTCCGGCTCTTCGGGCAGCTGGAAGCCACGTCGGCGCAGCATAGCATAGAAGGTCTGGTTCAGCGTAGGCCGTTCGAGTCGCCGTTCCAACTCCAGGCGTTCAGCACTGCCCTCCGGTTGGTGGTCAAGGTGACGCGCATCCTTGGCGCCGGAGGCAAACTCCAGGGCGCGGAACTGTGCGGACTGGAACCCGCTGGCGGGCATGAGATGATCGCGGAAGGTCAGAAAGTCATTCGGCGTCATGGTCTCGAGCACGCGCAGCTGCTGAATCAGCACGCGCTGGATCTCGGCACAGCGGCGCAACAGGCGCTGCGCACCCAGCGGCTCATCGGCGTCCAGGCGCTCGCTCACCGCATCCACCTCGTGCAGCAGCTGTTTGAACCACAATTCGTAGATCTGGTGCACGATGATGAACAGCAGTTCGTCGTGTTGCGTGGGCGACGACTGCAACAACTGCAGCCGGGTCAGTTCGGGGATCTTCAGGTAGCTGCCGTAAGTCAGCCGGTCAGCCCCGGGCGCAGGCGGTAAGCCGAAGGACATGAGTGCCTTCCCCTCGAAAGGAGCGCTGTGGGCGGGCATGCCCACCGGTCCGGTGTACGCGGGCTAGCGCTTGCGCCCCAGGATGGTGCGCCGGCAGTTCCGCGCACCGCAATTACAGGGATACAACTTCTTATTACTCGGTGAGTGCGGCTCGTCCAGGATGTAGTTGTAGTCGTAGGTCAGTTCTTCACCCGGCTGGATGACGCGAATCGCATCTATGTACACACGCTGATCTTCGATCACGCTCTCACAATTGGGGCGGCAGGAGTGATTGATGAAGCGGGCCGAATTGCCGCCCACGGCCGCATCGACCACCTGCCCGTCATCAAGATCGAAGAGGAAAGTGTGGTGGTGCTCGTTCAGCTTGGCTTCCGGGTATCGCCGATCGGCCAGGCGGCTGCTGATCCGTTCGCCCTTGTATTCGACGACGCGCTCACCTTTGCGGATGCGCCGGGTAGCGAACGCGCCCCGACCCTGGATGGGCGACCTCATCAGTTTGTAGGGCAGTCCCTTGCGCGTGCTTTTCCCGTTGTTTCGGTGCTCGTTCATGCGCTCATCCTCAGCTGGGCGATACCAACAAAAAGCGGGCGATAGTTTGACACGCCCGCGTCTTCGAGTAAAGAGCGGTCCGGCGGAGCTGGTTGGATTTAGGTATCCAGCACGATCGTTCCCGACAGGGGAACACTGACCCGGACTTCGGTGCCGCGCCCGGGCGCGGAGAGAACGTAGGCCTGCCCACCCACCAAACGGGCACGCTCCTGGATGCTGAGCAAGCCCAGACCGCGGGGCGGACCGACGGGCGCGTGGAAGCCGCTACCCCAGTCGCGAATGCTGAGCAACACGGCACCGGCCTGGCGCGTGAGTGTGACGGCGGCTTTTCGAGCGCCGGAATGCTTGGCAATATTGCGCAGTGCTTCCTGCGTGATGCGATAGAGCGAGATGGTGATGTCGGGCGTCGTGGCGCTTTCCGTGCCCTCGAACGCAAAGGCCACCTCCATGCCCTGCAGCCGGGCAAATTCATTGCACAATCTGCGTAGCGCGGGTAGCAGTTGTGTGCGTTCGATGGTACCGGGGTGCATCTGACGGGAGAGACTACGAATGCCTCGCACCAGATCGCGAAATTCGGCCTGCAGGCGGAGGATTTCCACGGACGTGCCGTTCGCTTCCGCGCCCAACATCGCCTCCAGCCCGGCCAGGTCGGTAATGACCTGAGACATCTGGGCACCCAGACCATCGTGCAAATCGCGCGCGATGCGTGTCTGTTCGTCCTCCTGCGCCGCGATCAGACGGCCCGCCAGCTCGCGCACCTGCTCATGGCTGCGCCGGACTTTTTCCTCCATGCGAATCTGCACCGTGATATCGGCAATGGTGCCCACCAGCTTGCGGGCGCGGCCATCACTGCCCCGGATGACCGAGCCGCGCTTGAGAAACCAGCGGCAGCCTCCCTGGGCGTCGAGCAACCGAAACTCCATCTCGGGAATGGGTGTGTTGCCCTGGGCATCGCGTGGTGCATCGTCGGATTGCTGAGCGCGCTCGGTGCTCAGAACGCGCGCGCGGTCCTCCGGATGAATC
>JBOHRF010000465.1:0-4080 GCA_050732575.1 Longimicrobiales bacterium | reverse complement strand
GAACTGGCTGGTCAAATTGAGCGAACTGGGCAGGCTTGCAGTAGGATTGACCTCGGCAGCGTGGGCCGCGCAGCTTATCTCCAATTGCGTTAGGTGGCGACAACGAATCAGATATGACGCTTCTGCTCGTGAACGCTGAATGCTCGTAAGACTATGAGAGCGATTGTTCGTACCGAGTATGGCCCACCGGACGTTGTTCGTATCGACGAGCTGCCGAAGCCCACTCCCACCGATAACGAAGTGCTCATCAGAGTTGCTGCGGCCTCCGTCAACGGATCCGACCGTGAAGCGGTAATCGGAAAACCCGCGTACGTTCGAATCGGTGGACTCCGGAAACCCCGTTACAAATTTCTCGGATCTGATATCGCCGGACGGGTTGAGCAGGTAGGCAGGTCTATCCGCGATCTGCAACCTGGAGATGAAGTCCTCGGAGAGGTTCCGGGTTATCATAGCGGCTTCGCCGAATACGTCTGTGCTCCGGAGAGTACGCTTGTTCGGAAGCCCGCAGAGTTGAGCTTTCAGGAAGCAGCGGCAATTCCGCAAGCCGGAGCGATTGCTCTACAAGGCATTCGCGTCAAGGGACAGGTGAAGGCTGGTCAGAGGGTCCTGATCAATGGCGCCGGTGGCGCGGCAGGCAGCTTCGCCGTGCAAATTGCCAAGCTCGATGGAGCCGAAGTGACCGCTGTGGATCATGGGGACAAAGCTGACTTTCTGCGTTCGCTCGGTGCAGATCATGTGATTGACTATACCACCGCGGACTTCACGCGGAGCGGAAAGCAGTACGATCTGGTCCTCGACACATTTGCTCATCGTTCCGTTTTCGCTTGCGCGCGGGCGTTACGTCCGAATGGCTGCTACTTCTTCGCTGGTGGCGCGATCCGGGTGCTGCTCGGTGCATTGGTGTTGGGCCCTTTGATCCGGCTAGCAACCGGCAAGAGCGTGCGTCTCCTACTTGTGCCCCAGGATCGAAACGTGTTACTCGCAGTCACCGCGCTCTGTGCGGAACGTAGGATGGTGCCCGTGATTGATCGGAACTATCCTTTTAGTGAAGCGCGCGACGCCCTCCGGCACGTCAGCGAGGGACGCCAGAAAGGCAAAGTCGTGATCACCTTCGAGCGTTAGCGCTTGCCACTCTGCAGTCGACCGACTCGCCACCTAACATGAGGTGAAGCTGACAGGCGGGCGGTTCCGTGCGATACGATGCGCAGAACGTCTTTGTAAATCGAGCATGTTGCTGCTGGTGTGGCCTGCAGCTTTATGTGAAGCAGCCCCCAGTTGTCAAGTGCAAAGCACACTTGCCGTTTTGGCATTTTGTATTGTCGTGCGCGCGGATCGAGCTGCTGCTCAGCCTTATGTTCGCGCTCTCGCTTCGAGGCGATCGATAGCCCCGGCGCATTTGAGTTTTCGTGAGGGAGAGGGTGGCGCTAACTAACCTTCGGCTCTCGACTGCGGCCATAAGCTGCAACGCGCTCGTGCCCTCTCCCTACAGTCAACTCGAGGCTCGCACGTCCTGCCCCCGTGTTACGCCGCGATCCTGCGCGATCGCTGCTGGCGCAATTTGCGACGTTGAACGGTCGCCCATCACGCCAGAGCGCGTACAGCACACCGGCCAGGCGCCGGGCGAGCGCAACCACGGCGATACGGCGGCCGCGGCGCTCGGCAATGCGTTGTGCCCAGTCGCGCAGGGCCGCGCTCTCCAGTTTGCGCGAGAGGATGCGCCACGCGGCTTCGACCTGGAGGTAGCGCACCCGCAGGTTACCGGCTTTGGTGATCGAACCCAGCCGGCGCTTTTCGCCTGAGCTGTGTTCACTCGGCACCAACCCCAGGAACGCTTCGAAGTGGTGCGCGTTCGCGCACGTGTCTCCGTGCAGCATTCACCCGATGGGCGCGTCGAAGCAGCGAGCCGGCATGCCTCCATCAACGTGCGCGCATCCCGCTGGTCGCACTTCGTGCGCCGGCTCCGCGTCGCATACATCGGGGCAAAGTTCGGGTCCGCCACGATCACTTCGTGCCCCAGGCTCTCCAGGTGCCGCGCCCCCCACTCGCTCTCCGTGCTCGCTTCCACCAGGATCGTGCACGCGCCAGCCCGCCCAACAAAGCTGTAAACCGCTCCCGCGTCGTGCTCACCCGCCGTTCCTCGATTCGGCCATCATCGAATCCGATGCACAACTGACTCTCGCGTTTGTTCAGATCCAATCCTATCGTTGTCATGGCTGGCCTCCGGTTCGGTGCGCCTTTGAGCGCGTCTTCTTGTGTGGGGCGAACCTGCCACCACGTTACCGTGGAGGCCAGCCGCTTCATACAAATATCCTTGGAGCATCATGCCGCGGGGCCATTGAGTAGTTCTGAGAGGGGAAAGGTCTCCTCATGATTCGCGCCTTGGTGTTAGCGCTGCTTGTTGTGACGGCGTACCTCGGCCTTAGCAACGGCCCCTCAGACTTCCGAACTGCTGAATCAACGGGTCAGTTCGTCGTTGCGCTGGCGGTCACGAGCTACGGAATAGCGGGATTGGCAAGCGCATATGGACTATGGCGGCGGAAGCAGTGGGCCCGGCCGTTGACCGTGCTCTGGGCGCTGGGTGCGTTGACGGCTGCGACGGTCGCTCCAAGGGCGTACGGAGGTGGCGAAGTCAGCATCTGGGCCGTGCTGACCGGTAGTGTCGCAGTCGCGGTGATCGCCGGGGCAGTCCTGATGTTCGTGTTTCGGCATCTTCAGCAGCCTTCCGCAGAATGAATCGTGTCGTCCGACCATCGACCGGAGTTATTCACTCAACCCGTTCGCATTGCATGATCGTCTCGCCCTTCCCGCCAGAGCGTATTCGTCGTGCCAGGGGACACGCGCAACCCGCGGAATGTTGTCGCAGCAGGTGACCTGGGCCTGAACTCTCATGAACACCGCGAAGCTCCACGAGTCGCCATGGAACGCGCCGCAAAACTGATGTGTGAAGCTGTCGGGCGGATTTGTCGGCGTGAAGGCGCTGTCGAGAGCATCGCACTCCCGTGCATGTTGATGCTGGAATGGCCCGCAGCGCACCCAGGGCTTTAGAACGCAGAATGTCCTTCCCTGGGACGGCTACCATGGACGAACTCGGCCGGGCGCGTCAACCTGGTTACACTTCGAACGCTTGCCACGGGTTTACTTCAGAGCGCTTGGTCCGCCCACTGTTGAACTTGCTCAGATGCGTGCCGTTGGCGCGATAGCCGAATACTCTTTAGCATCGTAGACACACCCCAGCTGCGAGTCTCGAGATGAGCGATGTAGTGACAGCCGCCGATGCCGGCAGGAAGCTAGACCCATTGGCCTCTCGAAGGCCGGCCACGGGAGGGCACGCGGCATCATCTTTAACAAAGTGAGCCGCTAGCGCTGGCGGACTTGTGCGCCCGCCGGCAACACGGCGCGGACGTTGTCACCGCGGTCGCGGTCGATGAGCTTGTAATACGGGCGGACGAGAAACGTGCCGTCCGCCCGCTCGGTTGAAGTCGCGGCAGTGACCTCGTTGTCGAACGTCGTGATGTTCTCGAACAGGTCCTCGACCAGGTGCTCCGACTCCTCGGGCACAACCGGACGGACCGCCGCGAGGAGTTCGGCCGTCGTGCTGTAGGGCGGCTCCCCGACGGCGGCGCGCGAGAGGAATCGCGACAGCGCAAGGTTCAGCCCATCCTCCCCCGCGGCGTCGCGCAGAGCGTACATGGCCAGCGCGCCTTTGTGGTAGTAGACGTAGTCCTGCCGCTCGCGCGTTCGTATTGTTGACGATCATCGCGATCAGCATCGCTCTGTTCATCAACAACATGAGATTCGTGTGACCGACCCACCGTGCCATGGGTATTGCGGGTATCGCCCAACTCACGCAGGCGCCAGGCTTATGGCCAATTGGTTTCCGCTCGTGTTGCTGCCAGTCGTCCTGTCTGCATGCAACGATTCGGTCACGCGACCGGATGCCGTCACGCATCGCGCCGGCGAAGCACAACTGGTCGCGCTCGCGGAGGGCGACGGACGCGTGGTCGCAGTGGGAACACGGTATTGGTATCACACAGACGATGACGGTTCCACTTACGCGCCCGACTCCGACTCAGCCGTGGT
>JBOHRF010000464.1:0-4081 GCA_050732575.1 Longimicrobiales bacterium | reverse complement strand
AGTTCGACCAGCTCAGTGCGGTGCCGGTGCATGTCGGCTCGCATGAGTTCGACCAGCTCAGTGCGGTGCCGGTCCATGTCGGCTCGCATGAGTTCGACCAGCTCATCGCGCTGCCGGTCCAAGTCGGCTTTTGTGATCGCCACCATACCCCCACCATAGCCTCGCCCGTCCGTCCTGGCCATAGCGCAAACGGCCGGAGCGACTGGCCACGGCAAGTCGTAACGGTTTACCTTGTTCCCGGGTCGTTTCCGACAGGTCCAAACTCTCCCGGTCAAATTCAGGAGTCCCTATGCAACGCATTGGCGCGAGCCGCCTGGTCGCGGCACTGCTCATCGCGTTCCCGGTAGTAGCAGCAGCACAGAACCAGCCCAGCGGCCGCGGGCGAGCCGGCGAGCCCGCCAACCCGCTGCAGGAGGGACTGCCGCTCAAGCCCGAGCGCGTCATCAAGTTCAGCACCGATGTCGGCACCTGGATGTCACTCGATGTGAGTCCCGATGGCCAGACCATCGTGTTCGACCACCTGGGTGACCTGTTCACCGTGCCCATCGGAGGGGGCAAGGCAACCGCGATCACCAAGGGTATGGCGGTGGATGCGCAGCCGCGGTTCAGTCCGGACGGCAAGCGCGTCCTGTTCGTGTCCGATCGGCGCGGCGCGGCCAACCTGTGGCTGCTCTCCCTCGATTTGAAGGACACGGTGCAGATCTCGCGCGAACGCTCGACCTCGTTCGACTCACCCGAATTCACGCCCGATGGCAAGTACGTCGTCGCATCGCGCGGCAACAACCTGCAGATGTACCACGTGGATGGCGGCGCAGGCGTACAACTCAACCAGCCGCCGCCGGCGGGAGAGGGCGGTGGACGCGGGGGTGGTGCAGCGAATCTGCGCTACATGGGCGTGGCCTACGGTAAGGATCCGCGCTACCTGTGGGTGGCGCGCCGTGAAGGTGTGTGGGTCTACAACGATCCCATCAATGGCGCGTACGATCTTTTCATCTTCGATCACAAGACCGGGCAATTCTCGCAGCGCGCAACCCGCTGGGGTGGCGCATTCCGGCCGACCCTGTCACCGGACGGCAAGTGGCTGGTTTACGGCACGCGGCACGATCAACAGACGGGCCTGCGCATTCGCGACCTGGATACCGATCAGGAACGCTGGCTCGTTTATCCCGTGCAGCGCGACGACCAGGAGGCGCGCGCTTCGCGCGATGTGTATCCGGGCATGTCGTTCACACCGGACTCGAAGAACCTGATCGTCAGCTACCAGGGCAAGTTGTGGAGCGTGCCCGTGGATGGTGCAGCGCCCAGGCAGATTACCTTCACGGTCGATGTCGAACAGCATCTGGGGCCTGAGGTGAAGTTCGAGTTTCCGGTGAGCGATGCGCCCACGTTCACGGTGCGCCAGATCCGCAATGCGGTGCCGTCACCGGATGGCAAGCGGCTGGCCTTTACTGCGCTCGACAAGCTGTACGTGATGGATCTGCCCGGTGGCGCGCCCAAACGGCTCACCGATGCCACCAGCGGCATGGAATTCCATCCGGCCTGGTCACCCGATGGCCAGTGGGTGGCATTCACTACGTGGACCGAGGCCGATGCCGGTCACATCTGGAAGGTCAGGTCGCTGGGTGGCAAGGCAGTAAAGCTCACCACGGCGCCCGCGCTGTATCAGCAACCGGTTTTCTCGCCTGATGCACAACGCATTGTTGCCGTGCGCGGCAGTGCGCCCGGCTTTGCCGAAGAGAACGCGCGGGGCGGCTCCGACTTTGTGTGGGTCAGCAGCAACGGCGGACCAGCCAACCTGGTTTCGCCAACCGGTGGTCAGCAGAATCCGCACTTCGTGAAAGGCAGCGATCGCATATACACGTCGGGCGGACGCGGGCTGGCATCCATGCGCTGGGATGGCACCGACATCGTCGAGCACGTGCGCATCAGTGCAGGCGGCGGGCGTGAAGGCGGCGGCGGTGGTGGCGGGCGCGGCGGTGGCTTCATCACCATGGCGCCCGAGGGCGACCAGGCGCTTGCCCAGGTCGGCAACAACATCTTTGTGGCCACGGTTCCCGTGGTGGGTGGTCCCACCCCCAACGTTACCGTAGGCGAGAACTCCAACTTCCCATCGCGCCAACTCACCGACATTGGCGGCCAGTTCCCGGTCTGGAGCTGGGACTCGAAGAAAGTGCATTACTCGATCGGCAACGCACACGTCATCTACGATCTGGTGGCCGCCAAAGCGTTCGATGATTCCGTGCGCTTGGACAATCGGAACCGCGCGCAGGCACCGGCAGACAGCGCGGGTGGTGGAGGCGGTGGCCGTGGCGGCAGGGGCGGGGGCGCGGCTTCAGGGCCGCAATTCAAGCCGCTCGAATTTCGCGTCAACATCCAGGCAACGCGCGATATTCCGAACGGCACGGCCGTTCTGCGGGGCGCGCGTGTGGTCACCATGAAGGGCAACGAGGTGATCGAAAATGCCGATGTACTGGTGCGCAACAATCGCATCGTGGCGGTGGGTCCACGAGGGCAGGTGCCGGTGCCGGCTGATGCGCGTGTCATCGACGTGACCGGCAAGTTCATCACACCCGGCTTTGTCGATACGCACGCCCACATCCGCGTCTTCGATGGCATCCACCGCGGTGAGATCTGGTCGTTTGCCGCCAACCTGGCCTATGGCGTGACCGCGGCGCGTGATCCGCAGACGGGCGCGACCGACGACTTCACATACGAAGACATGATCGAGACGGGCGACATCCTGGGACCCCGAGCATGGTCCACGGGCCCGGGCGTCATGGCGGGTGAGAATATTCGCAGCCTGGACCACGCGCGCAGTGTGTTGAAGCGCTACAGCGAGTACTACAATACGGGCACGTTCAAGCAGTACGTGGCCGGCAACCGCGAGCAGCGCCAGTGGATCATTCAGGCGGCCCGCGAGCAGAAACTGATGCCCACCACAGAAGGCAGTCTCGATCTCGAGATGAACATCACAGAAGCGATCGATGGCTATTCAGGCCACGAACACACCTGGCCCAGTTTCCCCTTCGCCAATGACCTCACGAAGTTCTTTGCCCAGAGCGGTATCGTCTACACGCCCACCGTGCTGGTGGCGTATGGCGGCCCCTGGAGCGAGAACTACTGGTACCAGAAGCAGGACATTCACAAAGATCCCAAGGTCCACCGCTTCATGCCGCATGCCGAGATCGACAACCGCGCATTGCGACGCGTCAATGGCGGCCAGGCCGGCGGCTGGTTCCATGACGACGAGTACATCATGAAATACGTGAGCGAGCAGGTGGCCGATCTGGTGGCCGCGGGCGGCAAGGCGGGCGTAGGTAGCCACGGGCAGATGCAGGGCCTGGGCTATCACTGGGAGCTCTGGTCCATGGGCTGGGACAAGCTCAAGCCGCACGATGCGCTGCGCGTGGCCACCATCATGGGTGCGGAGGCGATTGGTCGCGGCAAGGACGTCGGCTCCATCGAGGCGGGCAAGATGGCGGACCTGGTCGTGCTCGATGCCGATCCGCTGCAGAACATTCGCAACACCAACACCATCCGCTTCGTCATGAAGAACGGCCGGCTCTACGATGGCAATACGCTGGATGAGATCTACCCGCGCCAGCGCAAGGCATCGTTCTACTGGCAGAAGGAGGCGCAGCCCAAGATCACGACGGATGGAGCGGGAAGATGACGAATTGAACGGACGCGTTTCGTTCACGTTCACGTTTGCGATTACGTGAACGGGCGCCGCCGGGTCGAGGGATCCGGCGGCGCTGTTTCATGTGTGCGATGCATTCGAAAGGGCAAGAAGCCATAATCGCCGTCAAAGACTCAGCGCCGCCGTGGCGCGGGCTCCGGAACAAGCTGAGCTTCTGGAACGAAATTGCCCCAGCACCACAGACTGCGGTCGGGTTTGAGGCCGCACGTCGATGCGATACCCATCCTGATTTCGAGGAATGTGTATCCGCCGATTACTCGACGTGGCGTTCGTACACTATTTTCCGCGATCGGGCCCGCGCCAACTTGACCCAGCAGGTCGTTCCGTCCCCAGCAAAACGCCGCCCCAAAGAAATCCAGCGCGCATGTGTTGACGTTGTAC
>JBOHRF010000463.1:949-4083 GCA_050732575.1 Longimicrobiales bacterium | reverse complement strand
CCATATAGGACATGAGGCTATACAGGCCGAGCACGGCCACCAGGAGTGCCAGTCCGCCGCTCAGCCCAAAGGTCACCATGCCCAACCGCAGCGGCCGCATTTCCCCTTCCAGGCGCGTGGCAAGCAGTTCGACGTCGACCGAGCGAACGGCCGGCTCGGCCTCGAAGATGGTCTTGCGCAGCGTGGTCATGGCGACGGGCGCTGATCGGCTGGTGCGCACCACCAGTGTAGCACCCGCAAACATGCCGCCCGTCTGACCCAGGGGCACGTAGTACTGCAGTGAGCGTTCTTCGCGCAGGCCCAGCCGATGTACATCGGCAACAATGCCCACCACACGCGCGCACGGCGAGGTGGCAAAACCAAAACGAAAACAGGCACCCACCGCATCACGACCGGGCCACAACGTGCGGGCCATGGTTTCACCTACGATCGCGACCGGTTCGCTGCCTTCCCGATCGCTCTCGGTAAAAGCACGACCACGCAGGAGACGTGTGCCCATGGTACTGAAGTAGTCGCTCGTTACCGCGCTGATGTAGGGTCCTCGAAACGCGAGCACGGGCACGGAGTCCATGCCGGGCACCCACACATTGGCGCCAAAGCTGCCGCCGTCGAAAGGCAGGCCGAGTGTGATGCTGGCTTGCTCGACGCCCGGCAATCGGCGTACGGCTTCCAAAAAACGACGGTACAATGCGCGCTCGTCCGCGGCAAAACTGCGAATGCCGCTTTCCGCGGGTACGGCGCGTCGGCCCAGTTCGGCCGTGACCGTGATCACACGCTCCGGGTCAACACCCAGATCGAGGGCGCGCACGTTGGCCAGGCTGCGCACGAACAGGCCCGCACCCACGAGCAGCACCACGGAAAGCGCAGCTTGCAGTACCGTGAGCGCGGAGCGTGTGCGCGAGTTGCCGGAGCTGCCCTGCGCGCCACTCCGCAATGCTGATGTGAGCTGCGGGCTGCCCGCTTGCCACGCGGGCACAATGCCAACCACAATGCCTGTGACCACCACCATCACCAGCAGTGTACCGAGAACGCGCGCATCGCCCAGCGAAAATGTCCATGCGGCCTCATCGGCAAACAGCGCGTTGCGCACGACTGGCTCGACCACGCGCGCAACCAGCAAACTCGCCACACCACTGGCCAGCGCTAGCAAGACGCCCTCCAGCGCCAGCAGCCGGATCACGCGACTGCGGCCCGAACCCAGGGCGACTCTGATGGCCAACTCGCGCCGATGTCGCGCCAGTCGAACCAATAGCAGATTCACAACATTGGCAAACGTGATCAGCAGGATGATCGTGGAGACCGCGGCCAGCCAGCGCGCCATGGTTGTCTCCAGCGGCTCGCGACCCGTGGCATCAAAACGGATGGGCGCGGCAAATACGGTCGCCTCTTTCATCCAATTCTGGCTGCTGCCGCCGCGCGTGCGCTGATGCACGGCGGCCGCGTCCACGCTGGCCGTCGCTATTTCCACACCCGCCCGCAACCGCCCCACCGTGTTCCAGTTGACATTGTTGATGGTGCGCGAACTGGCCAGCACCCACACATCGACTCGTCGCGCTTCCGTGCCGGAAAAACCCGCCGGTGCAATCCCTACAATGGTGTGCGGCTCATCACCGATCACAATCGTGCCACCCACAGCCGCTGGACGGCCGCCAAATTCGGCGCGCCACAGCGACTCACTCAGAATGGCCAGCGGCCCGGTCACGGCCGCGTCCTCCTGGGCCGTGAAAAACCTGCCACGCACAGGCTGCACACCCAGCACGGAGAAGAAGGCGCCCGTGGTTTGGCCCAGGCGAATCTTGCGCGCATCCGCACCGCCACCCGCCTGCGCCTCCCGCACGCGGTACGCGCCTACCGAGCTGAAACTGGTCATGCCAGCGCGCAGCTCTCGATACGTCCCGTAGGGAATCCACGATGTGGTTTCCTCACCCGCAGCGGTGGGCACGCGTGCGTACACGCGCACCAGTCGATCACGATCATGCACGTGCTCCGGACCGCGCACCAGCAGTCGATCCACCAGGCTGAACGCGGTCACGTTGGCGCCCACACCCAACGCCAGCATGATCACGATGAACAGCGCCATCAACGGGTCACGCAGAAGCCCACGCGTTGCATGACGTGTGTCCTGAACCAGTCCCTCCCAGCCTTGTCGAATCCGCATGTGCTGATTCCTCTCCCGCGCACTGACATACAACGCGCGCAGCGTGTCCTCGCCCCGCGCAAAGCGCCGCCGCGCTTCCGCATGCGCTCCGCTCGCATCCCAGCCCGCCCGCATCAATTCTTCAGCCCGCAGCTCGATGTGCAGCCGCACTTCATCATCCACATCGCGTACCGCGTCCGCCGCGCTCCATCGGCCCAGACGCAGCAGCCGGCGAATCCCCGAGCGGCCAAACATCAGGCCCGCCGCGGCGAGTGCATCAGGATCTCCGTCACCACCTCCGCATAACGCAGCCACCACTCGGTCTGCTCCACCAGGTACGCCTCGCCCCGCGCCGTCACCTGGTAGTAACGCGCCCGCCGATTCTGCTCCGTGACGCCCCATTCCGCCCGCACCAGGCCGCGCTTCTCCAGCCGATACAGCGCCTGATACAGCGCTGCATCTTCCAGCTCCAGCCGCTGCGCCGACTGCCGCTCCAGCCAACGCGTCAGCTCGAATCCGTGCATGGGCTGCCAGCTCAACGCCTTCAGCACCAGCACATCCAGCGTGCCTTTGACCACGGCCAGTGTATCGGGCATCCCTCGCTCCATTAAGACTCTTAGACAATAGAAGTGTGCGTGGGGTCGGCGCAACCCGGTGCGGGTGGCGCTGGAGCCGGGGAGGGGGAAAGTAATCAGGGAGGTACTCGCCGCAGTTGAAGTTCCGATTTTGGAGTTCCGAAGTTGAAGTCCCGACTTTGAACTTCCGACGTTGAAGTCCCGCAGTTTCTAGCGGACTTCGGAACTCCAAAGTCGGAACTTTAAAGTCGGAACTTCAACTGCGTACGTGTGTGGTGGAGGGGGGGAGGGCAACCCTTTTCCTACATGGCCGCGACTAAACACGAAGCGGGGGTGAACGGCCGGCCGATAAACATATGTTGCGCTAGGGGCCGGCTGGAAATACGTTCGAGGCGCGCGGCAACACGAGTCGCGTATGGGCG
>JBOHRF010000463.1:0-939 GCA_050732575.1 Longimicrobiales bacterium | reverse complement strand
CGGCTATCACAGTCCGCCCATCGAAAAGAACACGTCATTATCGACGTGCGCTACCTTTACCAGTCGCTCACATACACAAATACTTGGAGCCGCAATGCACGAGTTGCTGAATTGCGTCGTCCGGCGTTGCCTTCTGTTGGCCCTGGGCCTGTTCGTGGGGCTGGCTGCGGGCGCCAGTACGGTTGGTGCGCAGACCGATGTGATCCGTGGTCGGGTCACGAACAGCGATGGACAGGCGCTGCCCAATGTACGCGTTACGGCCACGTCACTGCCGGGTAATGTTACGCGCACGGCGCAAACGAACGCGCAGGGACAGTTTCAGATTGCGTTCCCGGGTGGCCCGGGCGACTACATCATGGGCTACGCGCTGTTCGGGTATGCGTTTCGACAGTTCCAGGTGAAGCGGCTGGCGGATGAGGCGGTGCTGTTGGCGGACGCGCGGTTGGCGCCCGTGCAGTTGGACACGCTGGTCGTGGTAGCGGAGATGCAGCAGCGCGTGAATCGCAATTTACCCACGCAGGACGTGGGCGGCACAGAGCGCCCGATCATCCCGACCGGCATTCCGCTTGAGCTCATGGGTGATCTGGCGGCCATGGCGGCGTCACTGCCGGGTGTGCTGTTGTTGCCCGGGCTGGATGGCGCACCGGATCAGTTTTCCGTGCTGGGACTGGATGGCGACCAGAACAGCACCACGTTGAATGGGATGGGGATTGGCGCGAATGGTCTGCCGCGCGATGCTGGCGTGTCCACATCACTCACGACCTCTGCCTTCGATGTATCACGGGGAGGCTACAGCGGCGGCAACTTCAACATCCGATCGCGATCGGGCTCCAACTTTCGCAGTCGCGGGCTGAGCCTGAGGCTGACCTCACCGCAGGTGCAGTGGACGGACCGGGCGGCGCAGGCACTGGGCAATGACTACACGGACTGGTCGTTGGG
>JBOHRF010000462.1:0-4084 GCA_050732575.1 Longimicrobiales bacterium | reverse complement strand
GTGCGGCCAACGTGATGATCATGCCCGGTGCCGGTTTCGATGTCGTACCGACCGACTGCCTGGCTGCGTATCTCAAGAACAGGCTTCCCGCTGCCACATCCCTTGCCCTGGCTATCCGCGGCACCGGCAAACTCTCGCGCGGCACCAGGACCACCATGGTCGAGCACCAGCATCGCGGAGGCATGATCCGGCGCGGCGGCTCCATCACTCGGGTACCAGCAGGCTGGAAGACACGCTCCATCGACTTTGGTGATGGCCAGGCTCTTCCTTCGATTACCATTCCCTGGGGTGACGTGGCCACCGCGTACTACAGCACGGGCATTCCGAACATCGAAGTCTTCGCCGCGTTGCCCGACGCCATGCGGCGCTCGCTCAGGTTGAGCCGTTACTTCGGTTGGCTGACCGGACTGCCGATGGTGAAGGCGATGTTGCGGAAGCGTGTGCGCGCCGGTGCGCCCGGTCCCAATGAAAAGCAGCGCGCGCGTTCCCGCAGTTTTGTCTGGGGCGAGGTGACGGACGGGCAGGGGAATACCGTGGTGGCGCGCTTGAGCGGGCCCGATGGCTACACCATGACCGCACACACTGCGCTCCTCATCACGCGCCGCGTACTGCAGGGTGATGCGCCGCACGGGTTTCAAACGCCCAGCCGCGCGTACGGGCCGGAGCTGGTGCTCGAAGTGCCCGGCGTCATCCGCAGCGGGTGAGTGCGAAAAAGATCGGCCTGCACGCGTTGCGCGCGTGACCCTCTCGGAAAGCTGGCTGACCAGCACAAATAACCAGCGTACCCACTGACTGTCGATGCCTGCACGACACCGCCGTTCAGCGCAGCGTGAAGGCCGCCGTGCGCCGATCCGGTCTGGCAAAGCGCGCAAGCTGCCACACATTTCGCCACTCAATTGCCACGGAAACGCTGCGTGGCGGCTGCGACATTCGCACGCTGCAGCACGTCATAGGTCACAAGGACATCCGCACCACCATGATCTATCTGCGAGTGGTCGAGCAGGCCGGTTATCACCTGCAGAGCCCGCTCGACCGACCGGAGCCGGACGACGAATCGACCCACGACGAAAACGCCCGGTCGTTCACTCCCAATTCACTGCAAAGGAACCTCGCCGCCAGGCAGTGGCCCAAAGCAACCCGCTCGCAAAGGCATCGAGCGCCGCGAGGCAGCCCGTCGGCAAGCACTCGGCCCGAGGAAGACGCCAGGAGCCCATAACAGCCAGCTGTGCACAAGTTGAAAGCAGCGCGCCGAGCGGATAGAAGCGTAACAAACTGCCGACACCCATCGGCCGACTGGCTCGCGGCAGATCGCCGAAGGAGACCCATGTCGTCCGGGGATTATCCTGCGGTCATGTTCCCGCGCTCTCCGGGAATTAACCTGCCGGGCCCGGAGTTTCGCACACCGCGCCTGCGCTTCCGAAGTCAGAGTCTCGAGTCGTGGAATCCGCCTGCACTGCCGTGGATTTTTCCTGCTTTGATCATTCCGGGATTATCTTGCAGGCGCGCCGGATCCGGGTGTACACTGGAACGCGTGCAGCAGCACAACCGCGCTGCGACGTACCCCAAGATCGCAGGTCAAAGCTGCGTTGAACTAAACCGCTTCGCGGTAGAGGCGGTCCTTCCAATAGTTTCGACTCCTCCTATCTGAGTGGTGCGCATTACCGTGCGAGGGTGTTCACACTCTCTCGCAAGGAGCCGCCATGACCCCGCTACGCCAGCGTATGCTCGAGGACCTCAAGGTCCGCAACTATTCACCCAAAACGCAGAAGATCTACATCGACGCGGTAGCGCGCTTTGCCGCACACTTTGCGCGTTCCCCCGAGCAGCTGGGTGCAGAGGAGATCCGTAGGTACCAGGTGCACCTGGTGGAGAAGCGCATTTCCTGGAGTCAGTTCAACCAGACGGTCTGCGCACTGCGGTTCCTGTACAAGGTTACGCTCGGCCGGAGTGATCTGGTCCCCAACATCCCGTTCCCTCGAGGGTGCAAGAAGCTGCCTACGGTTCTCAGTGCAGACGAGGTCGTGCGCCTGGTACAGGCGGTTCGCCAGCCGAAGCATCGCGCGATCCTGCTGACGATTTATGCGACCGGCCTGCGACTGGCCGAAGCGTTGTCCTTGAAACTGAGCGATATCGACAGTCAGCGGATGGTGATTCACGTGCGTCAGGGGAAGGGACGGAAAGATCGCACCGTCATGCTCTCCCCTCACTTGCTGAATGCGCTGCGCGACTACGTGCGCCGCTACCATCCACGTGACTGGCTGTTCCCGGGTCGAAACCTCGATCAACCGATCAACAGCACAGCCGTTCAGCGCGTCTGCGTACAGGCACGCCAAGCCGCCGGGCTCTCCAAACGTGCCTCGGCGCACACACTGCGTCACTCCTTTGCCACACACCTTCTGGAAGCGGGGACCGATCTCAGGCTGATCCAGACGTTACTGGGGCACAACAGTCTCACCACGACTGCGCTCTACACCCATGTCTCGGCGCAACGCCTTCATACCACTCCCAGTCCCCTCGATCGCATGGAGCCAGCCGCACTCATCCTCTGAGTGTCGCGACCCGCGATCGAGGTGGCTGACCTGCTGCGCTTACTCCACCAGCAGTGTCGGCTGCCCACGCTGTCACCCGCACAGGCGAAGGTGGTCCGGGCCTTGATCGCCTGCCGTACGGCTGCGCTTGGTGGCCACGTCGATGCCTGCACGGCCTGTGGTCACCAGGTCATCTCCTATAACTCCTGCCGCAACCGCCATTGTCCCAAATGTCAGGGCAGTGCGACCGCCGAATGGCTCGAGTCCCAACGAAAAACACTTCTCCCCGTTCCCTACGCTCATGTGGTCTTCACGTTGCCCGCATTACTGGCACCGCTCGCCCTCCAGAATCCACGCGTCGTTTACGGGATGCTCTTTCAAGCCGTCAGCGCTTCGTTGCTGCGGGTGGCGGCTACCCCTCGTCACCTGGGCGCGCGTCTTGGATTTCTGGCGATTCTGCACACCTGGGGACAGAACCTGCTTCATCATCCACACCTGCATTGCGTCATCCCGACCGGTGGTCTCGCGCCCGATCCTTCACGCTGGATCCCCTGCCGATCCGGATTCTTTCTGCCCGTGCGCGTGCTCAGCCGGCTCTTTCGAGGCAGGTTTCTCGCTCTTCTTCGGGAGGCGTATGGAGCCGGCTCGCTGCACTTCTACGGAGAGCTCGACGTGCTGAAACACCCCGACGCCTTCCGCACCCTGCTTAAGCAGGTACAAACGCGCGACTGGGTCGTGTATGCCAAACCACCCTTCGGCGGCCCCGAGTGCGTCCTGAAATACCTCGCGCGTTATACGCATCGCATTGCCATCAGCAATCACCGCCTGAGTGAGGTACGCGAAGATCAGGTCACCTTTACCTGGAAAGACTATCGGCTCGGTCACCAGCAGCGGCTCATGACACTCACCATCCAGGAATTCGTTCGCCGCTTCCTGCTGCACGTACTCCCGGCTCGCTTCGTCAAGATTCGCTACTACGGCTTCCTGGCTCAGTCGCAACGCAACAACGCACTGCCTCTGTGCCGTCAACTGTTAGCTCAAACCGCTGCAGCAACACCAGCGAGACTGGATAGCACCGAACCGTCCGACCCAGCATCACCTCCGCATTCCTTTTCGTGCCCCAACTGCCGGGGAACCGATCTGATACGCTTGCGCACCCTGTCACCCTTCGACTCGTCATGATCATCGGTCCGACCCTCGGCTACCCCTTCCTCGGGACCCTCCTGGCCCCTCGCATACGTGTGCCGCACACCCCGAATAACGCCCCAATCCCTTCACTGAAACGGCCACAAAGCTCCCCATTCCTCGCCCCTATCGCCTCACAGGCCGATCCGACACCCTTGCTCGGTCGCCGGCTCCTCAAGCAAACTCCATAGACGCCGCTCGCGAAGCGGTTTTGTTCAACCGATTGTTTCCAGACTCGAGCGCTCCGTCCGTTCTATTTCACTCGCGCTCACGAGTCTGGAAACAATCCTAGTCGTTATGCCGCTTTCGATTAATTCTACGAAACGTATGCGTTGACCCACGCTGTGGAGCAAATGAGCACTGCCTCGGGC
>JBOHRF010000461.1:0-4086 GCA_050732575.1 Longimicrobiales bacterium | reverse complement strand
AGCACCTTCGTGCTCGAACCGCGCGAGCCAATTGGCAACCAGTCGTTCCACGCCCAGCGCAGCGCCGTTGCTGGCCATGCCCACGATCTGGCGGTGACCCATCAGGCCTGCGCTCTCCGTGAGGATTGTAGCGGCGTAACCGGCCATGGAGCTGTCACTGCGCACTACCAGGTTCTCGGATTCAATCGAGTCGTGGATGGCTTTGCCCACCGTGACTTGAGACCGGGCAAAGTTGCCGCTGACATCCAGCAGGACGGCCAGCGACTCGAAGCGGAATGTATTCAGCACCTCGTGTGCGCCTTTGATCATGCGCCGGCCGAGTCGCGCGAGCAGCCAACCGGCCAGCAGCTGTCCCAGCCAGCCGAGCAGCAGCAGGCCCTGACCGGGCGCGGGTGTGGTGACGGTGGCAAAGATGGGCAACCGGAACAACCAGAGCAGGGCCAGGAGCTGCAATGCAGATCCGGCGCTGAGAAGCCCGAGCGTGAAGCGAGGGCGCGACGCTTCCACCACGCCGGGCTGATTCTCGACGGTCAGCCGGCCCGCAAACTCACCAGCATCGCCCACACCACCAGCACCGTTGAGCGAGAAACCGACCTGCGTGCTGCGGTTGGGTGTTCCTTCCGGCGGTCGAATGGCACCCAACTCATGCAGCAGTCCGTGCGCGATATGACCGGGGTCACCACCGCCGCGCACGGTGGTACGGAACTCAATGACATCGGCGCGCGGCGCCAGGGTAGGCAGCGCCGTGATGGCGAGCGCTACGTGCAGCGCGGCGCCGGTCAGGAACGTGATCAGGAAGAGGTACGGGAAATCAGGTGAGTACAGTCCGTAATCCAGGCGGAAATCAGCCGGCAGCATGCGCAGCAGGGCAAACGCGCCGGCCAGCAGCAGCACCATCCAGATCATGCGCGAGACTTCGCGCAGTGCGTTGTTCACCATGGAGCGCGTGCGATTGGTGAGCAGCGGGAACTGGTGTGGGAACCAGTGGCGCAGCAGCCAGTACGACTCGCCCGTCGATACGGAGTAGGCGCTCATCTCGCGCCGGGCCAGGCCGGTCGCGATTTCGGCAGGATCCAGATCGCGCGGTGCCCGTGGTGGCACTACCAGGCGAGTCAATCCGCCAATGCCGCTGCTCAACATCCGGCCGCCGGCAATCAGCACGGCCACCGCGATCAGGGTACGCACCACCTGGGTTGCGGAGAACGTGGAATCGAAGAGCGCGCGCCCACCCGACTCGAGTAGCGACTGCAACAGCGCGGGCTGCGCAAGGTCGGTCGTAGCAATGGCGCCGAACAGGATGTACAGCGCAAGCGCGCTATAGAGACCACCCACCACCAGGCGGCTCACGCCGAACAGGCGAAGCGGATTGCTGGCTTTGATGGTTTGATTGGCGAAGAACTCGCTGGGGGGCACGGGATCCTCATTCGGTGTCAGATCAGGCCTGGGCCGTCTCTGAGGATATAGCAGCCGTACCTCTGAGACGCTGTGTTTTACCGCAAGGTTGGATGGGCGATGCTGGATGCCACCGTCACAACGGCTCGAGCCCGCGGCCAGGGTGACGGTCCAACGCATCCAAGCGTGCGGTCACTGATCCCCTCAATACTCGCACCGGCAGACGGCTGACGCGGTTGGGGCCCGGTTTTGCACGGTATGGCGCGACGCTATCAGAAGGAGGACTCGATGAAGCAAAGGCCGGAGAAAAACGCGTCGGCGCCGGACTTCACACTGCCGGACGGCCGCAACAAGCCGATCAAGCTGAGCCAGTTCCAGGGCAAGAACCTGGTGTTGGCATTCTATCCGGCCGACTGGTCGCCCGTGTGCACTTCTGAGCTGGCCCTGGTGCAGGAAGTACTGGACGAGATCCACGGCCATAATGCCGAGTTCGTTGGCATCAGCGTGGATTCACCCTGGTCCCATCGCGCGTGGGCAGATCGGCAACATTTGACGTTCCCCTTGCTCAGTGATTTCTGGCCACATGGTGCCGTGTCCTCGAAGTACGGTGTTTTCCGCGACCGGGAAGGTACCAGCGACCGCGCCCTCTTTTTCATCGACTCGACCGGCAGGATCCGCGATTCCTGGGTCGCAGAAGACCCGTGGATTGCGCCGGGCCTGGATGTGATCTTCGGCCCGCTCGAGGAAATGCAGCAGTCACTGCGCGCACCCACCAAAATGACGAATGCCGAGCAGACGCGCCCTGCTGTAAACCGAGAAGATGGGAAGCGGCAGGGAGCGCGTAATGGCTGACCTGCGCATGCAGCGCACGGCGATTGTGCCGGGAGACTGGGTGCTGGGTTCGTACGATGCGCCGGTCACCATCCTCGAGTATGGCGATCTGGAATGTCCGTACTGTGCCGCGGTACGACCGGTGCTCGAGGAACTGGTGGCCGCGGATCCGGCGCGCACGCGACTGGTCTTTCGGCATTTCCCGGTAACGACTTTGCATGCCCATGCGCGGCTGGCCGCAGAATCCGCGGAGGCAGCTGGCGCCCAGGGCCGCTTCTGGGAAATGCACGACATGATTTTCACGCATCAAGACCAACTTCAGGAAGAGCATCTGCGCGCGTTCGCCCGCGCAGTGGGCGTCTCAGACACGGCCCGTTTCGACCGGGAATTGCGAACCGGCGTGTACCGCGCTGAAGTGCGTGATGATTTTCGCCGCGGCGTCGAGGATGGTGTGAACGGCACGCCCACCCTTTACATCAATCGCAGGCGCTACGATGGTCCGCGCGATCGCGAGTCTTTGCTGCGGGCCATCGCGGCACTGCGGGATACGGCCGGCGTAGGCTGATACTCGGCAGCCGCAATGCTGGTCAGTCTCGGGGCCGCGCGTGATTCCGCGTCACAGTGGCAACCTCCCGAACCCCATCCGCACGCACCACCTCGATCGCGCTCAGGAAGCCATCATCCTCCTGGACGGTCCAGACTTCCTTGGGCGCGACCACCCGGTGGTCGCCGCCCGCCAGCTCGAACTCGAGCGCGTTCGTGCCCCGGTCGTATGTGATCCCAACCAGACGAGCATGAGCCGCGGCCAGCTGATCGCCCAGGTCGGGTGCCATCACATCCACGGTGACCACCTCGGGCGCATCGTCGCGGAGAAACCGCTTGGTGAAGGTCTCGAAATACTCGGACAGCTGGTCTTGCGGGATTTTCGTGGTCTCCGACATGGTCGCTCCTCGCCTGGGGGACAGTTGCGTCGGGGCGGCGCATTTAGCGGACCACGTTTCACTTGTGAGGTTGGCTGGCAGGTGGGGCATAAAACGCCATGAATCGGGCGTACCCGGCGGCGCGTCCATGTTTGAATGGGCCAGGCGCATGCACACTTGGGCCGCAACCTCACAAGTGAAAGGCGGTCCGCGTGTGAATGTTTTGCCCGCCTTTTCTCGCTTTGTCAGGTGGGACCGAACGCGCGCGCAGGCTCGGACCGGCTGGCGCGGCGCGGAGCCGCCGCCTACACTCGAAGGCAATCACCATGATCGCGTTGCACAGGCTATGAGTGCCGGATCCCCCGTTACTGCGCTTCTGCTCGACTGGCGCCGTGGCGATCAGGAAGCATTGGACCGCCTGATTCCGCTGGTCTATGCCGAGCTCCGCCACATTGCCGCGCGTCAATTGCGAAATGAGCGGCCCGATCACACGCTGGAGGCCACGGCACTGGTGCACGAGGCCTACGGCCGGCTGGTCGATGCCGAGATCTCCTGGCAGGATCGCGCACACTTTTTTGCAGTGGCCGCGCGCACCATGCGACGCGTGCTGGTGGATCACGCCCGTGCGCAGCAGCGCACCAAACGCGGTGCGGGTGCGGTGCGCGTAACACTCGACGACAAGATTGCGCTCGATGCGGCCGATCCCGACGACATCCTGGCCCTCGATCGCGCACTCGACGCACTGGCCGAGCTGGATGCACGCAAGGCGGAAGTCGTGCAACTCCATTTCTTTGGCGGTCTCACCTACGACCACATAGCAGAGGCCTTGGGCATTTCCGCTGCCACCGTCGATCGCGACCTGCGCATGGCGCGTGCGTGGCTATTCCGCGCACTGGGCGGGACCGCGTGAATCCCGAATCCCAACGTTGGCAAACGCTGGAGC
>JBOHRF010000460.1:0-4095 GCA_050732575.1 Longimicrobiales bacterium | reverse complement strand
CGCCCAGCATGGGGAAAAACGACGCGGTCACACGCATCGTCGAAACCCGCTCCGTCGCGCCGGCCTCGCCCACAGTGTGCCCCCAGTTTCGGAATTGCGCAATCGATTCAAACGCGCGTACGCGCTCGCGCCGGATGAAGTAGTCGGTGGCGGCGTTGCTGGCGCGCGGCACACCCGCGCCTGGATAACTGTTGTAAACGACCACGAGTCGGTCCGCGTCCGCAAATGGCAGCGGCTCGAGCAACACCGAATAGATTACTGAGAAGATCGCCGCATTCGCGCCCACACACACAGCCAGCGTCAGCAGCACAGTGCCGCTAAGGAGTTGTAAGACAATAACTGATTGATTTCCTGGAACCGCGCGGTTAGGATGTGGGGCCATGGAAATCGAGATCGTAGCGGCGAAATACCGCTCGCTGGCAGGTGCGTTGACCGAGCGCTCGAGACGACTGTGGGCGGCAACCGAAGCGAAGGCGCTGGGACATGGAGGTATCGGGCTGGTGGAGCGGGCGACCGGGATCTCGCGCTCGACGATCCAGCGCGGGTTGCGCGAACTCGAGTCGGGCAGGACGCTGATGAGCGGACCCGAGCGCGCGCGCCGGCCCGGTGGCGGTCGGCTGCCCACGGTGATCAAAGATCCGGCGTTGCTGGATGATCTGGACGCGTTGATTGAGCCCACCGCCGCGGGAGAACCGGATTCGCCGTTGCGTTGGACAGTCAAGAGTGTACGGACTCTTTCGGATGCGCTGCGCGGCATGGGCCACGAAGTAAGCCATACCGTGGTTGCGGAGTTGCTCCATGAGATGGGCTACAGCCTGCAGGCGAATCAGAAGAAGCGCGAGGGAGCTCAGCATCCCGACCGGGACGCGCAGTTTCACTACATCAACAATCAGGTGCGGCGCGCGTTGAAAAAGGGAGAGCCGGCGATTTCGGTAGACACCAAAAAGAAGGAGCTGGTCGGGGATTTCAAGAATCCCGGGCGCTCGTGGCGGCCCAAAGGAACGCCCGAGCCGGTGCGCGTGCATGACTTCCTGATTCCGAGCCAGGGCAAGGCGATCCCCTACGGTGTGTACGATCTGCAGCGCAACGAAGGCTGGGTCAGTGTCGGCATGGATCACGACACGGCCAGCTTCGCGGTGAAATCCATTGGACGCTGGTGGAAAGTCATGGGGCAATCTGCCTACGCAGGGGCCTCGTCTCTGCTCATCACTGCGGACGCTGGCGGCAGCAACGGGTCGCGCCTGCGCCTGTGGAAATGGGAATTGCAGCAGATGGCAAATCGCAGCGGACTTACCATCACGGTCTGTCACTTTCCCCCCGGCACCAGCAAATGGAACAAGATCGAACACCGGCTGTTCTCCCACATCGCCATGAACTGGCGCGGCACACCACTGGTGAGCCTGGCTGCCATCGTGAGTCTGATTGCCGCAACCCGCAGCGAAGCCGGCTTGCGCGTCCGATCCGAACTCGACCGTGGCCGTTACCCTGACGGTGTCACGGTCAGCGACCAGCAAATGTCGCAAATCGCCCTGAAGCCCCATCGCTTCCACGGCGACTGGAATTACTCGATTCGACCTTCGCAGCGCCGATAAATGAGTCAGTTATTGTCTTACAACCCCTAAACGTCTTCTCTTTCCACAGCAGGCGAGCGCCGAAACGCAGATCCTGCCTCAGTGCATCGATCCAGCGCAGCGCTCCCATCTGGCGGATTTCCTCTTTCAGATAGGTCGCGTTACCGAATGTTCGGCGCACTGAATGGCGCGCTTCGTCCGCGTCCACCGCGCCCTGCAACAACTCCTGCTCAGCCAGAGAATGATGAAACGCGAACTCTTCTTCGCGTTCGCGTTCCGCAGCCGACGACCGGAAAACAGTGCGCAGTCGGTAGCGCATAGCATCGAACAATGACATGGCACCCCTCAACTTGGCTTTAACACGCGCGCAATCGCCGCGCACATCTGCTCGAATGACGAGATCTCTTCGCCCAACGCACGTCGGCCGGAGGCCGTAATGGTGTAGTAGCGAGCCCGCCGACCGGTCGGGGTCTGGCTCCACTTCGACGTCACCAGACCATTCCGTTCCAGCCGCTCCAGCGCAGGATAGAGCGAGCCCTTCTCGACCTTCAAAACTTCTGCGGAAACCCGGCTGATGTGCTGCGCAATGCCGTACCCGTGCATCCGCTCCACCATGAGCGTGCGCAAGATCAGCATTTCCAGTGTGCCGGGTAGTAGGTCACCCGGTGGTCGTCCCATAGGTAGTCCTTCTATCCATTGTGATGGATAGAGTATCTATCTATCAGAGATCGTTGTCAAGAGTTTTGTAAAATGCGCCTGCGTGACAGAATCGAAGAAGGGTCAATCCAGGCCGTGGCCTCCCGCTCCGAAACGACCGAGCCGAAACAGTCGTAAGGCAGGAAGCCAAAGAAGTCGCCGGCGTCCACCCCAACACACGCGAGCCATGCTGAACGACCTCCGCTACGCCTCCGCCTGCTGGTGCGAAGCCCCAGGTTCATCTTGCTGACCGTGCTGGTACTGAGCGGTGGCTGGCGCTCTCGATCTTCACCTTCTCGTTCCTTTATGTGGCCATGCTGACGCCGTTGCCGCTCAGCAGAGGCGAGCAGATCGTGCGCGTGGAGCAGAGAGACGATGGCGAGACCACGTCGCCGGACGCGTACGATGTGGCACTCATGCGACCGTTCGTGCGAACAGTGGTGGGCCGGTATGGGCGCGTTCACATCGCGCAGCGTCATAATCGGGGATGAGCGGTGGAAAAAAGTGATCGAGGCCACGGTAACGGAATCCAACATGTTCGATGTCACACGTACGCACCCGATGATGGGCCGCCGCGCAAGAAGCTGCCGCGTGATTTTTTGAAGGCGAAGGCTGCCGCTGGACCCGCAGAGCCGCTTGAGTGATGCGCTGCGGCGGGAGAGGGAAGAGGGCTGGTGAGGTTCTGGGATACATCGGGCGTAATCAAGTTGCTGGTGGAGGAACCTGATACCCGCCGTGCGCGTGAACTCATGGCGTGGGATGAGCAGATGGCGGTGTGGTGGTGCACCCCGGTGGAGTGCTGGTCTGCGCTAGCGCGACTGCGTCGTGAGGAGCGGCTGGCGGAACCGGTGGTGGAGGCGGCCACAGCCAATCTGGACATACTGCGCGGTGTCTGGTACGAGGTCCTGCCCACAGAAGAGGTGCGGCGTCAGGCGCGCCGGGTGCTGCGGCTGCATCGACTGCGCGCATCGGATGCATTGCAGCTGGCTGCGGCACTGGTATGGGTGGACACGTTTGAAGAGGGCGAGTTCGTGTGTTTTGATGCGCGTCTGCGCGAGGCCGCGCGTCTGGAAGGATTGCTGGCCATCATGTAGGATGTCACTGCCACATCTGGTGGTTTAGATTGATCAGAAGGGCATCGGATGGTCGTGGCGGTCACCACGTAGTGTAATCCAGTCGCCAGCGATGGTCTGCACCAGGGTTGTCAGGCGACCGAGTCGAGCTTCGGACATGGACTCGAGGATCAGCCAATCATCGCCCATACGGATGACACCGAGCACGCGTTTAGCCAGCTCATCAATCGCCTCGAACCACACGAAGGAATCATTGGCTCGATCGTAATCGAGCAGCGGACACGATTCGAGGGCTGCCATCACAGCTGCGCGATTCGAGACTGAATAGATGGCCTGACTGAACGTCAGGACCTCGTGGTCAGAGGTCACCAGCTCGGGGCGCTTCGAAACGGTTGATACCGCAGATTCGTTGCGGCCGCAGCACTTCTTGAATTTCCGGCCGCTGCCGCACGGACAGGGATCGTTGCGGCCCGTTTTGGGCTCTGCGCGTTCTGCTGGTGTCGTCGTGAAATACCCCTGCGGGTCGCCGTAGCGACGCGCCAGGTGCATCGCCTCACCCAGCAGCATCGCACGCGCTTGCCCCACGTCCCGCGCACCGCGTTCGATGGCCCATCTGGCAGCGCCATGCTGCAGAGACAACCCGGCGCGCTGATCCTTCCATTTCTCGCGTGCGCTGCTCCGCGTGGGCTCGCCAGCCTGCTCCAACTCATCGATCTGGACATCGATCTCGTCGAGCAGATCGAAGAGATCAGGCC
>JBOHRF010000459.1:0-4119 GCA_050732575.1 Longimicrobiales bacterium | reverse complement strand
GGGCCGGGGCGCAGACACTAACTTCCCGTAACTCCCTGTGGGACAACCGGATCACCGTCGCATGGGTCCTCAAGCGGTCATCGTTTATCATTCTCCGTCCGGCCGCGTGCCGCCAGGCACGCTCGGCACGCTTGCGCACGAATTGGGGATAACGGTGTTGCCCATTGTCGACCCGAACGAGGTGATTGCGCTGGTCAACCGAACCCTGCCTCGAGCCGTCGTGCTGGATGGCCTCAGCGCGGAGGCCATCTTCGAGCTGTGCGCCTGCCTTAAGCGGGATGCGTTCAGCGCCATCATACCGGTGGTGGTATTTGCGCCCGCCGATGGTGACCTCGTGCTGCGCTCGCTGGATGCGGGCGCCGATGAAGTACTGACCGACAGTATGGATGAGCGCGAGCGCTTCTTGCGCTTCCGCGTGACGCTCCATCGTGCGGACCGCGACGTGAGCGTGCACCCCACCACCCGATTGCCCGGCACCCCGCAAATCGAACGGGACATCACGGAACGCATCCGCACCAGCGAGTTGTTCGCCGTGTGTTATGCCGACCTCGATCATTTCAAGGAATTCAATGATCGGTATGGGTACAACGAGGGCGATCGCGTCATCAAACTGCTCTCACGCATTCTGCGTGACGTAGTGCGTGGCCACTCCGAGCAAGGATTCATTGGACACATTGGTGGCGACGACTTCATTTTCACGGTGCCGCTGGACAACATGCGGATCTGCTGCGAGGAAATCATTGAGATCTTCGATGAGCTGATCCCGTACCAATACACGGAAGACGACCGGCGGGCAGGTTATTTCCTGGGCCGGGACCGGCGCGGCAACATCTTGTGGGTTCCGATCATGACGCTTTCCATCGGCGTGGTGACCAACCAGCATCGCAAGTTCACACACACGGCGCGCGTGAGCGAATTGGCCACAGAAATGAAATCGTTCGCCAAGAAACTGCCCGGCTCCGTGTATGCGGTTGACCGTCGCTCGGATGCACGAGGTACGTTCTTCGGCCGCTCCATGGCTTCGGCCGATGAGCTGGAAACCAGGGCGGAGACATGAACGTTCGCTGCCCGCAGTGTCAAAGTGTCTATCGGGTTGACCCCGAGCGAGTACCGGTGGCAGGCGTTCGAGCACGCTGCACCCGCTGCAGCACGGTCTTTGCCGTCAGTCGCAGTGGCACCACGGCGGCCCAGGTGCGAAGCGCGCCGGCCGCAATTCCGGAAGCACGGCCGGCACCATCCGCGGCGCCGTCGTTTGCCGGACCGGCGCCCGCACCGCCCGCGCCACCGGCACCGCGCCCGATTCCGCCCATGCCCAGCGCGCCGCCGGCGGCTGCGCCCGCAAGTCCACCTTCGGCCCGTCCGAGTTTCCTGAAACAGGACCCCAATACGCGGGCCCAACGACTGGCCCGGGCACTGGTCTCCGACATTGTGGCGTACAACCGTGACCGGCGCGATCAGATGCTGGCAGCAGGCACGCTCAAGAACGAATTCCGGGAAGAGATTCGAAAGAGTTGGGAAGAATACGTAGCGCAGGTGGGCCTGGAGCTGGCACGCAACACGCCCTTCTTCCGCGACGCGCTCAACGAAATCCTGGCCAAGGGCCAGCAAGTGTTTTGATTACGGAACGCGCGCCGACCTTTCCCTTACCATTTCATGGCGAGCGGGGTATTTTTATCCGCGCAAACAACAGGGGCCGCCCCGCCTGGGCGGCCCCGCTTTGTACCGGCGAGGATTAAAATGGCTCAACACGAGGAACTGACCCAGCAGCGCGAGAAGCTCGATGCGCTGCGTGGGTACCTTTGACGTCGACCGCCAGCGCGACCAAATCACGAAGCTGGAAACCCAGATGGCGGCAACCGGTTTCTGGGATGACGCCAACGCAGCAAGAGAAATCATTGCCCGGGCCAACGAGCTGAAGAGTTGGGTAGAGCCCTGGGAGGACCTTACCCGCAAGGCAGCAGACCTCACCGAACTGGCCGAGCTGATCGACACGGATGAGGCGCTGGCGCTGGAATGGCAGGGGGAAGTACAGCGCCTGCGCCGGGAAGTCGAAAAGCTCGAGCTGCGCGCCATGCTGCGCGGCGCCGATGACACACGCGACGCGTTGCTCACCATCCATCCCGGTGCCGGCGGTACCGAATCACAAGACTGGGCCGAGATGCTCATGCGCATGTACTCGCGCTGGGCCGAGGGCCACGGCTATTCCGTGGACGTGCTGGATATGTTAGCCGGTGAAGAGGCCGGCATTAAGAGTGTCACGCTGGAAATCAAAGGCACGTACGCCTACGGCTATCTGAAAGCCGAAAAAGGCGTTCATCGTCTGGTCCGCATTTCGCCTTTCGATTCACAAAGCCGACGGCACACCTCCTTTGCCAGCGTCTTCGTCTACCCGGTGGTCGATAACAGCATCGACATCCAGATCGAAGACAAGGATCTGCGCATCGATACGTTCCGCGCATCAGGGGCGGGCGGGCAGCATGTCAACAAGACGAGCTCTGCTGTGCGTATCACGCATCTGCCTACCAACACGGTGGTCAGCTGCCAAAACGAGCGCAGCCAGTTCCAGAACAAAGCGACCGCCATGAAGATGCTCAAGGGCGCGCTGTACCAGCTAGAACTGGAGAGGCGGGAGACGGAGCGGCAAAAAGTCGAAGCGCAAAAGACCGGAATATCCTGGGGCAACCAGATCCGCTCCTATGTGTTTCAGCCGTATACCATGGTGACCGACCATCGTACCGAGTTGAAGGTGGGTGACGTGCAGCGCGTGATGAACGGCGATCTGGATGAGTTCATTGAAGCGTATCTCAAAGAGTTTGGCGCGCGGGTCGCCTAGGCATGACGGGTGACCAGGGACGAGGGACGAGGGCCGTCATGGACGACCGGCGCAGCCAGGTTCGACAAGATCGCCTGGCCAAATTGGACGAGCTCAAACGACGCGGCGTAGAGCCGTTCGGCTACAGCTATCACGTTACGCACTCGAGCACGCAAGCGCGCGCCCTGTTTGAAAAGGCAGAAGCCGCCGGTCAAAGCAGCACCGAGGTTGTGAGGGTGGCGGGCCGGTTGTTGTCGCTGCGGCCGCACGGCAAGGCCACCTTTGCCGACCTGGGTGACCGGGAAGGAAGGATCCAGTTGTTCATGCGGGCGAACGTGGTGGGAGCGGGCGCGTACGATTTGTTGCCTTTGCTCGATCCCGGCGACTGGATCGGCGCAGCCGGTGGACTGGTCAAGACGCGGACCGGCGAAATCAGCATCGAGGTGAATTCGTTCGAGCTGTTGGCCAAGTCGCTGCGTCCATTGCCCATCCCAAAGGAAGAGATCGACGCTGAAACTGGCACGCGTGTTGTGCATGGCGGCTTTGCCGACGTGGAACAGCGCTACCGGCAGCGTTACGCGGACCTGGCCGTGAACGCCGACGTACGGCAGGTGTTTCGTATACGCACGCGCGTGGTGACTGCCATGCGGCGGTTTCTGGACCGGCACGGGTATGTCGAAGTCGAAACACCCGTGCTGCAACCCCTCTACGGTGGTGCCTTTGCTCGTCCGTTCACTACCCATCATAACGCTCTGGACATGCCGCTCTATCTGCGCATTGCGGATGAGCTGTACCTCAAGCGGCTGATCGTGGGCGGACTGGAACGGGTCTACGAAATCGGCAAGGACTTTCGTAACGAAGGCATCGACCGCACGCACAATCCAGAATTCACCATGCTGGAGTTCTATCAGGCGTTCGCGGATTACCAGGACATGATGAGCCTGGTCGAGCAGATGTTCGCCGAAATCGCTCTGGAACTGACGGGCAGGCACACGGTCAGCTTCCAGGGCGCAGAAATCTGCTTCTCACCGCCCTACCCGCGGCTTTCGTTCCTGGGCGCGCTGGCCGAACGCGGCGGCTTCGACCCCGTGCAAGCAACGGAAGGAGAATTGCGGGACCGGCTGGCGCGGCTAGGTGTTCAAGGCGGAGCGGAGATGAACCGGCCGAAACTGCTCGACGAGCTGTTCAAGGAACTGGTGGAACAACATATCCAGGCCCCCGTATTCATTGTCGATCACCCGCGCGAGCTGTCGCCGCTGGCCAAACCCAAGCGCGGCAGCCCGACCGTGGTGGAACGCTTCGAGCTG
>JBOHRF010000458.1:0-4119 GCA_050732575.1 Longimicrobiales bacterium | reverse complement strand
TGGCGTCGGCGGTTCCGTGCTGGTTGGCACGGCCTTACTACGCGCTTGTTGGCGCTGGGGTGGAGTATGCGGGAGGCGCCGCCGGCGCGACAGGCCTGTCGGCTTTCGCTTTCGGTCGGGCTGGAAAACCGCCCGGCTACGATCGTACTGGAGTTGCGTTATCTTTTGTTGGCAACGTGCCCGCGCCGATCGTGGCACCGCGCCCTACATCGAATAACAACGAGATTCGAACTTGACGAAGACTCCTCGCCTGCGACGCGCCTTGCGCTGGGCCGCTGTACTACTCACGGCTGTCGTGATGGTTGCACTGATTCGATCGTTGCAGCGCGATGGACCCGCGGCACTCCAGGCCTGGCGCGCCGCCGACGTTCGCTGGACCTGGGTGGCACTTTCATGCGCGTGCGGCCTTGCTGGCCAGGCGGTCTTTGTACTGGGTTGGCGGCGACTGCTCACCGACTGCGGCGTTGTCATATCGCTCTGGCAGGCGGCGCGCATCTTCCTGGTCAGCAACCTCGGGCGCTACCTGCCGGGTGGAAAAGCGTGGCAGATGAGCATCGTGGGTGTGATGGCAGCCGAAAACGATCTGCCCGCCGGGACCCTGGCCGCTACGTCACTCTTGCAAGGGCTGCTAGGCGTGGGTGTTGGTGCAGTCCTGTTGCTCGGCACGGGCGGCGCGGCACTGGGCGTAGCCACGGCCTGGTATGCCCTACCGGTTGCGGGTATTGCCGGTCTGCTTCTGGGTCCGGCCCTGCTTCGTAATCTGCCCGCGGTGCGCGCGCCGCTGCTGCGCCGGTTGCCCAGTGTTGAATCGGTTACGACCGCCACCATGTGGACCCTGGTCTGGACGACAGCATTCAGCTGGATTGCCTGGGGCGCGGCACTCTTCGCTCTGGCGATTGGGTTGTTCGGTGATCCAGGCGCATCGATCATCACGTACATTGCCGCCTGGATTGGTCCATTCCTGGCCGGCCTCATCGCCGTGGTCACGCCCGCTGGCCTGGGCGTGCGCGATGAGGTGATGCGCGTCATGTTGAATTCTGCGGGCGTGAGTGCGAGCAGCGCGATCATGCTCGCCCTGGTTGCCCGCGTGTGGGCCACGGCGCTGGAAGTTGTTCCTGCCGTCGTCTTGCTCGCGTTTCGCCAGAAACGCGCAGCCATCACGCCGAACATCGAGGCGCGCGTACCCTCATGAGTCGGATTGCGTTCGTTGCACTCCTGTTTGCCGGGACCGCACACGCTCAGGATTCCGCACGCGTAGGTCGCGCTGCCATCACGGTCGGGCCGAACGTACAGGTCAGTGCGCGTCGGGCTGATATTCCGCACAGCGAAGTGGTCATGGCTGCGGATCCAGGAACAGCAGAACGCCTCATGGCAAATCGTGGCAAACGATGGCCAGTTTCTGGATGGCCAGCGCGGCGCGACTGGCAAACAGCTGCCCCACCGAAAGGTCTTCGCTCGAATAGCGGCGGGCAGGCTGCGCGTAAAAGAATACGATCGTGCCCAGCGTTTTGCCGCGCGCAACCAAAGGAATGGTCATCCAGGACACAGGCGCCAGAATATTGAACAGCTCACGCACGCGCGGCTTTAATCCCATCCCGTCCAGAAGCGGGTCGGTGACGTCTTCAATCAGAACGGGTTGTCCTGTGTTCAGCGCGCGGATGACGGTGCCCAGATTGGCCGGATCGGGACGGTAGAGGCGGGCGGCCTCTTCCAGCAGGGGCTCCTTGGCAGGATCTCGGTGCGCGGAGGCCACGTGTTGGGGATGGCTGCGGGCAGCCAAATCTTGGGCGCGTAGTCGCGCGCCCGACTCGTCTCGAACCGCGCCTTTGCTTCGATCAGAGCGCACAGCGTTGCGAGTCGCCAGGACAGCTCCTTAATCAGCCACCGGTTTCGGGAATAGACCGCATCGTGATGCGGGTGGCTGGTAGGCAGTCATGAAGGCAAGACTGACGCCATGCGCAGGCGAAGCGCGCAGACGGTTGGACTATTGGCTCTCAATCGTTCCGTTAATATACGCTCAGTGTGCGCGTAATATTACCTCAGAAACGATCTGCTGCGCTCTATTGGCGCTGCAGTAGCTTCGCCGAATGTCTGAGATTCACGCGGCTCGCAACATGGCAACCGGTTGGCTGCGCAGCCGGTGCTCGATGCTGCGCGACTCGCCTGCTGCCCGTAGCGCGATAGCCACCCGATGCGCAAGATTGCCGGCTCATGCGCCTGACATCGCTCGACTGGATCATTGTCCTGGTCTCGATTCTCGTGTCCTTCGTGCCGGCCATCCTGTTGGCCCGGCGCGCCGGGCAGAGCACGGCCGAATTCTTTACGTCGGGCCGCGCCGCACCCTGGTGGCTGGTGGGTGTGTCCATGGTGGCGACCACGTTCAGTACGGACACACCCAACCTGGTCACCAACCTGGTGCGCGAAAAAGGCGTAGCCAACAACTGGCTGTGGTGGGCCTTTCTGCTCACGGGCATGGCCACGGTGTTCTTCTACGCCCGTTTGTGGCGGCGCTCGCGTGTGCTCACCGACCTGGAATTCTACGAGATTCGCTACGCTGGCAAACCTGCTTCGTTCGTGCGTGGATTCCGCGCGCTGTATCTCGGTCTCTTCTTCAACTGCGTGATCATGGCGACCGTGAATCTGGCCGCGGTCAAGATTGCCAATGTCATGCTGGGCTGGCCCATGGGTCAGACGCTACTCATCTGCGCGCTGCTCAACATTGCGTTTGCCGCCACCTCCGGGTTGTGGGGTGTGCTGGCCACGGACTTCATCCAGTTCGGTATCGCCCTGGCCGGCTCGTTCGCCGCGGCATACTTCGCGCTGCAGCAGCCGCAAGTGGGCGGGCTCACCGGACTCTTCCAGCGCATCGATCCGGCCACCATCAATCTGCTGCCTGACTTTGGCGATTGGACCATGATGCTGACCGTGCTCATCATTCCGCTCACCGTGCAGTGGTGGTCGGTATGGTATCCGGGCGCCGAGCCGGGCGGCGGCAGTTACATCGCACAGCGCATGCTGGCATCAAAGACCGAAGCGGATGCACTCAAGGGCACACTGTTTTTCAACGTTGCTCACTACGCGCTGCGGCCCTGGCCCTGGATTATCGTGGCCCTGGCATCGATGCTGGTGTTCCCCCAGCTCTCCGACATCGAGCGTACCTTCCCTTACGTCGATGCGCGGCTCATCGGCCACGACATGGCGTATCCGGCCATGCTGACCTTCCTGCCGCCCGGGTTCCTGGGTCTCATGATCGCCGGGCTGTTGGCGGCTTACGTATCCACGCTGTCCACCCATCTCAACTGGGGCACCTCGTACCTGGTACACGACTTCTATCGCCGCTTCCTGAAGCCGGGCGCCCCCGAGAAGCACTACGTGCTGGTGGGCCGCGTCGGCACCGGATTACTCATGCTGCTGGCGGCCCTGTTGACGTACGTTCTCGACTCGGCGCGCGCCAGCTTCGAGCTGCTCATGACTATCGGCGCCGGCACCGGGCTCATCTATTTGCTGCGCTGGTTCTGGTGGCGCATCAACGCGTGGAGCGAAATTGCCGCCATGGCCAGCTCGTTCGTCATTGCCGTGGGTTTCTTCCTGGCCGGAAGGTTGGGGGCGGCGGTTCCCGCACATGTGGCGCTGGTCATTACGGTTGCCGCCACAACCGTGGTCTGGGTATCGGTCACACTACTCACACGGCCTACCGACCGGCGCACACTCATCGACTTCTATACGCTGGTGCGGCCGGCGGGACCGGGCTGGGATACCGTGCGTGCTGAATCGGGTGTGGGCCCCTCACCCGACTCACTACCCATGTCGATGCTGGGCTGGGTGCTGGGCTGCACGTTCGTTTACGCCGCGTTGTTTGGTGCGGGCAGCTTCCTCTACGGTCGCACGGCACAAGGCACGATCTGGCTGGTGCTGCTCCTGCTCAGTGGTTTTGGACTCGTGCGTCTGCTCCCGCGCCTGTGGCGAGGTACGGAGTCCTCCTGAGACCCACCACGAAGGCGCTGGTCCTGGCGCGTGGCCTGGGCACGCGCATGCGGCGCGCGGATCCCGGTGCGCGCATCGATAGCACGCAGCAGCGTGTGGCAGATGCGGGCGTCAAAGGTCTGATGCCTATAGACT
>JBOHRF010000457.1:0-4132 GCA_050732575.1 Longimicrobiales bacterium | reverse complement strand
CAGCTCGATCGGCGCGCCATCGTGTATTCGCTGCTCACAATCGGTGTAGTGGCCGTCTTGTTTAACGGCTATGCCTCGCCGGCGTTGGCGCGCATGAATCTGAGAGTCCCACCCTCGGGCTACCGGCCTCCCAATGCGCAGTATTTGCACGAAGTGCGCGCGACGTTGCGCGACATGAAGGCAAAGCGCCTCGTCTTACAAGATCTGCCGAACGATAGCTCGAGAGCGCGGGTGCTCGAGAGTTTCCGCCGCGAAAGTCGCATCCTTCGTTACAACATCGAGGGGTGGCAACAGCACTACTCACTCGTGCTGGCGCACTCCATCCTGCCCGTGATCGGCGCCAGCCTGGGCTGGGTGGTGGGTCTTTGGGCGCGTCTCATTCCTGCGCGACACCAGGTGCTCTTTTGCTGGCTCATGGCACTGGTGGCCATGGCAGGCACGGTATCCCTGATTGCCAACACACGCGCCATTGGCCTGGCTTCCACCTTGTTAGGCGTTCCGCTGGTGCTGCTGTTGAGCCTGGGCGGCACCTGGCTGCTGGCCGGGCAGCGCACCTCGCCTCTGATCGCGGATTGATGTGACGGCGGATCTGCGCGCATTTGTGGCCGGCGATGAACGCGCTGTACGGGGCGCCATCGAACAGTATTCGCCCTACCTGGTTCCACTGGTGCGCAGTTTTGCGCGTGATTGGGATGAGGCCGATGATCTGCTGCAAGCCACCTGGATCCGGGCGTACGAGAAACGCACAACGTACGGCACGGGCAGCTTTCTGGGTTGGCTTTATGCCGTATGCCGCAGTGTGTGCATCACGCGCTACCGCACGGCCCGGCACCGGCGCACACTGCTGGAGCGGCTGGCCGGCGAGCCGGCCCAATTGATGGTGATGGAAGCGCATGAAGGCATTGATGACATTGTGGCTGCCATTAACGAGCTGCCCGAGCGGCAGCGCGATGCCATCACGTATCGCCTGATCGAAGGTCGTTCCACGCGCGAGACCGCTCAGCTGATGGACTGTGCGGAAGGAACCGTTAAGGCATTGTTGCACCAGGCGGTGCAGCGCGTGCGCACAATGGTAAAGGAGTCCACGCTCCCATGAACTGCATCGAAACCGATACCCTGCTTTCTGTGGCCGAGGCCCTGGGTGAGAATGCGGAACAGAAGGTGAGCCACGTTGCACAGTGTGAAACATGCCGCGCAGAGCTGGCTGATCTGGCGGAGTGGCGTGCGGCGCTGGCGCCCGCGCCGTTGCCGCCGCAAGTCACAGATCAGGCAGCGGCGGCCGTCATTCATTTTGCCGCTGCGCCCACTGCGACCGATCAGAGAATGGTCGTGCGCAGACAGGTCGCGCACGCGATGATTACTGCGGTGGTGGTGAGTCTCACTCTGGCCGCCGCTGTGTCATTCCTGCAAGTCATGCTGATGAGCGTGCCGATCCTGTTCGTGGAGAATTGGCTCTGGCGGCTCGGGCTGACCGGCATGATCGGGTTGTGGGTGGGCTACCAAGGCTGGCGCACGCAAGTGCGGAGAGGGCATACTTTCGCTTCACCCTGAATCGGTCGAGCGCGCAATACTGGAAACCTGGACCGAACTCTACGCCCGTTCGGATCTGCTGCAGCTCCTGGCCGGCTTTGGCCATGCCGGCGCCATTCTCCTGGCCGGACTCACCGCACTGTCGGCGGACCGCGAGGTGCTGCGCGCCCTTCGCCGGCCGCAATTGCGCACGCCTGCGCTGGCGCGCTTACAACGTGCACATCGCCGCGTATTCCTGGGACTTGCGCTGGCCCTGCTGACGGGCGGCACCATGTTGAGCGCACAACTGGCAACCCTGCCTCGCTCACCCTGGTTCTGGCTCAAGTTGACTGGACTGCTCACGCTGGTCTGGAACGGGCGGCGCATCCTGCTGCAGGAGCGGCAACTGCGCGGCAATCCCGAACAGGAAACGTCGTGGCAGGCCATGGCGCCGCTGGCCCGCACCAGCGCTGCGCTGTGGTGCACGATTGCGTTGATGGGCGTGTTGTTGACTACCGTCTGAGAACGGAACGGTGAGGGGTGACGGTGACGAACACCTTCACCGTCACCGTCACCTTTTCGTTATCAGCATGGGCGAGTCGCGACCGACAATGCGCCGCCAGCCATACGGATCGGCCAGTTGTCCACGGGCAATGCCCAGCAGCCGTTGCTGCAACGTGCGCGTGATGGGGCCCACCGTTCCGGAGCCAACCGGAATGTGATCTACACTGCGGATGGGTGTGACCTCGGCGGCGGTGCCGGTGAAGAATGCTTCATCGCAGGTATACAACATTTCGCGCGGCACGGGCTGTTCGCTCACCGGAATGCCAATGTCGCGGGCCAACAGCAACACGCTGTCACGGGTAATGCCGGCCAGCAACGTGCCATCCAGCGCGGGCGTGATGAGCGTGCCCGAACGTACCAGGAAAACATTCTGGCCGCTGCCCTCGCTAATCAGACCGCCCGGTCCCAACGCAATCGCTTCGGCAAAACCATTGGTCACGGCTTCCATGCGCATGAGCTGCGCATTCAGGTAATTGCCGCCCGCCTTGGCGCCGGCCGGGAAGGTGTTGGGCTCCATGCGCTGCCAGCTCGAGACGCAGGCATCAACACCGTTCTGCATGCCGTCATCCCCCAGGTAGGCGCCCCAGGGCCAGCAGATCACGTAGATTTCAACGGGTGCAGGCAGCGGATTCAGGCCTACCGTGCCGTAGCCGCGCAAGGCAATGGGCCGGATGTAGCCGGAGGGCATTTTGTTACGATGCACGGTCTCATCACAAGCGCGGCACAGGGCATCGAGCGAGTAGGACAGCGGCATGCGATACACGCGCGCCGAGTCGAAAAAGCGGCGCATATGATCTTCCAGCCGGAAAATGGCCGTCCCTTCCGGCGAGTCGTAGCAGCGAATCCCCTCGAACACGGAAGATCCGTAGTGCACTACATGGCTCAGCACGTGAATGTGCGCATCATCCCAGCGCACGAACGTGCCGTCGCGCCAGATCCACTCGGTCTTCTCCAAACCACCCGCCATGATTCTCCCGCCATTGTTGGTTGATCCTGTCTGCCAGGATTGACCGTATTATCCACCCTTCTTGACGCGACCGCCAGCCAGCCAGATCCTTGCCCACATGTCCGCTATCGACCTGGAAACCGATTTCATCGTGGTCCTGCACGAAACGCAGGACATCGTGAACATAGCTGGCACAGTGCGGGCCATGCTGAATATGGGCTTCTGGCGCTTGCGCCTGGTGCGGCCCGCTTTGTTCGATGCCTATCGCGTGGCCGGCATTGCCCACGGCTCCGAGCCGATGCTCGAGCACATCGAATTCTATGACGATCTGCGCGCCGCTCTGGCCGGTGTGCGCTATGTAGTTGGCACTACCGCACGCGGCCGCACGCCCGCGTTCGTCTGGCAGCACCCACGTGAGGCTGCACCCGAACTGATGGCACTGGCGGCCGCCGGCACCAAGCCGATAGCGCTGGTCTTTGGCCGCGAGGACAAAGGCCTGACCAGCGAAGAACTGGATCAGTGCGATCGCGTGATCACTGTGCCCACCAGCCCCAAACGCACCTCACTCAATCTGGCGCAGGCGGTTCTGCTCATCTGTTACGAGCTATGGCTGGCCGGACCTGGCGGACAACACAAACTGCCCCGACCACGCAAACACGCGCCCCCCGCAACACCCGATGAATTGTCCATCCTGTTCGAAGACATGCAGCGCGGACTGGCGTCGGTTGATTTCTTCAAGAAACGCGATCCGGCCATGATCATGCGCACCATGCGCGCAGTCATGCGCCGGGCGCACGTCTCCGCACGCGAAGCAAAACTTTTGAGGGCGGTCTTTATTGAAGTTCGGAAAGTGGTAGATCGGATACGCAAAACCGGATGAACAGAAATAACGGAAACAACGGATAACGCCCGAGCATGAGAACGTTACGTTCACGTTCTTGTTCACGTTTTCGTGCACGGCTGTTGTCGGGAACGGCCGTGAACGAGAAGTAGAGTCGAGCCGAGGCGCTGCAGCTTTAGGCTACGCATAGCCGTTGACTCCCAGTTTCCGTGTGGGAGTGCCTCAATAGCGCAGCCATGGCTCAGTTTCCTCGGCCCGCTCATCGAACCGGA
>JBOHRF010000456.1:0-4133 GCA_050732575.1 Longimicrobiales bacterium | reverse complement strand
GGATTCGTAGAAGGCAGGCCGGATTTGATGAACGAGGTGGTGGCGTGAAGCGGCGCAATGAGGTGCTGGTCGGAATGGCCGTGATCCTGGGCATTGCCTTGCTGGTCTTTGGCACGATCTGGCTGCAAGGCGTGCACCTCGGTCAGCAGCCCAGAACCGTGGTGGCGCGTTTCGAGGAGGCCGGTCAGATCCTGCGCGGCAACTCCGTGAAGCTGCGTGGTGTTTTGATCGGTCGGGTGGAAAAGATCGAGTTGGAACCGTCGGGCGCAGGTGTGCTGGTTACCATGAGCGTCGATCCCGATGTGCGCTTGCCCGAAGACCCGGTCGTGATCCTGGCGCCGGAGTCGATGTTCGGTGACTGGCAGGCTCAGATTTCGCCGCGCACCGCGTTTCCGCAGTACGAGTACGCGGAATCTCCCGACCCCAACGTGCTGCCCGGGTTCTCTCTGCCCGATCTGTCGCGGCTCACCGCAGTGGCCGATGAGATTGCCGGTAACATGCGGCAGCTCAGTGGCCGCTTCGAGACTGCGTTCACAGAGGAAACCGCACGCAACGTGCGCAAAGCCATTGAGAACATTGAGAACGTCAGTGAGCAGCTCACCGGGCTGATCCAGCGGCAGCAAAAGAATGCGGATGAAGTGGCGGCCAATCTGCAGACCACGTCGCAATCACTGGGCGATGCCGCGGAAACGGCGCGCCGCGCTTTTGCCCAGCTCGAGTCGGCCGTGGGCGGCGGCCGGCTGAGCAACATTGTGGAGAATGTGCAACGCGCAACCGCGCAGACCGATTCGCTGGCCGCCATTCTGCTGCAAACCAGTCGACAAGTGAAGAGTACGGCCATCTCGGCCGATAGTGCGTTGCGCGCGGTGGGTCAGGTGGCGCGCGCCATCCAGCGGGGCGAGGGTTCGCTGGGCAGGTTGGTGAATGATACGGCGCTCTATTTTCGGCTTACCGAGTCCAGCCGGGAGATGCAACTCCTGCTGCGGGACATACGGGCCAACCCGGGCAAGTACATCAACCTGCGCATCTGGTGAACGGAAAGGTAACGGTGACGGTGACGGGGAGGAACGAAATCAATACGCATGATTCTGCGGCCGTTGCCTTTCGTCACCGTCACCTTTCCGTCCCATGTTGATCGTTCAGAAGTTCGGCGGCACATCGGTAGCCACGCCCGATCGGATCCGCAGAGTGGCGAGGCGCGTAGCGCGCGAGAAACAGCGCGGCGCCGATGTGGTGGTCGTAGTGTCGGCCATGGGACACACGACGGATGAATTGCTGGAGTTGGCCACCAACGTAGTTCTCGAGCCGGGCCGCAATCACCCGCGCGAGTTGGACATGCTGCTCACCGCCGGCGAGCGTATTGCCATGGCGCTGCTGGCCATGGCCATCCAGGCGGTGGGCGTCGAAGCCATCAGTTTGACCGGTTCGCAGGCCGCCATCATCACGGATGAAACGCATACCGGCGCACGCATTCAGGAAGTCCGGGCCACGCGCGTGCGCGAGGAATTGCAGCGCGGGCGGGTCGTGATCGTGGCCGGATTTCAAGGTGTGAGTCGCACCAAAGAGATCACGACCCTGGGGCGGGGCGGCTCGGATACCACAGCAGTAGCACTGGCTGCTGCGCTGCCGGCGGACCGGTGCGACATTTTCACGGACGTGGACGGCATCTATACGTGCGATCCGCGGCGAGTCAGCCAGGCGCAATTGATCGAACGCATCGACTATCAGGAGATGGTCGAACTGGCCACCTCGGGCGCACAAGTCATGCACCCGCGCGCGGTGGAAATCGGCGCGCGCTACCAGGTACCCATACGCGTGTTGTCGTCCTTTCGGGATGGCAGTGACGGCGGCACGCTCATCACGCGCAGGGATTCGACCATGGAAGGTTTGACGCTCACGGGCCTGGCCTGTGAAGGCGGTTATGCGCGGTTGGCCTTCCGCGGATTGCCGCCCGACATGAGTGTGACCAGTGACATCCTGAGCGGGCTGGCCCACGCCGGGATCAGCGTGGACATGCTGGCACAAGTGGAGCGGGAGGATGGACGCCGCCAGCTGCAGCTCACGGTGAGCGAGGCAACCTTCCGCGATGCACAACCTCTTTGTGAGCAACTGTTGCACAAACATGGTGGCGAGACGCTCGAGGTGAAATCGGCCCTGACCCGGGTAGCGCTGGTGGGCAGCGGCATGTATGGCTTACCCGGCGTCTATGCACGAACATACCGGGCGCTGCTCGATGCCGGCATTGAAGTTCTGGCTGTATCTTCTTCTTCTATCTCGATTTCGCTGCTGGTCGAAAGCCAGGATGCGGATCGAAGCTTGCAGGTATTGCACGCAGCGTTCGACTTGGGAGATGGCAACACATGAAGGTCGCGCTGCTGGGCGCTACCGGCGCCGTTGGTCGTACCATGCTCCAGATTCTCGAGGAGCGCGCCTTTCCGTTAACTGAACTGGTCCCCCTGGCTTCCGAACGTTCGGCGGGCAGCACGGTGTGCTGGCGCGGTCGCGAATGGACCGTGCAAACGCCGTCGCCTCAGGTTTTTGACGGCTGCGCGGTAGCACTATTTTCGGCCGGTGCGGCGCGCAGCCGGGAGTGGGCGCCGCAAGCAGCTGCGCAGGGCGCCGTTGTCATCGACAACTCATCCGCATGGCGCACTAACGCGCAAGTTCCACTGGTTGTGCCCGAGGTGAACGGAAAACGCACGCGCGCGCGGCCGCTCGGCATCATTGCCAATCCGAATTGCGCTGTGATTCAACTGGTCATGGCGCTGGAGGCCCTGCGCCGGCACGCCGGTCTGCAACGCGTGATTGCGACCACGCTGCAATCCGTCTCGGGTGCGGGTCAGCACGGCCTGGCTGCACTGGACGCCGAGCTGGCCGGCCAGGTGTACAGCGACACACCGTTTGTGGCGACCATCGCGCACAATGTGGTCCCCTGGATCGGGTCGCGCGCCGAGGATGGCTGGAACGAAGAGGAGCTGAAGATCCGCCAGGAGACGCGCAAGATCATGGAGTTGCCCGATCTGCCGGTGGCGGCCACTTGCGTGCGCGTACCGGTGCGCGTGGGTCACTCCATCAGTGCCACGGCCGAGCTGGCGCAGCCCATATCGCTGGCACAGGCGCATGCTGCTTTCGCGCATATGACGGGCCTCGAACACCAGCCCGCGCGCGACCCGCTGCCGCGCGAAGTTGCCGGCACGGATTGCGTGCGCGTTGGCCACGTGCGCGTTGATAACGATCGGCCCAACGTCATCCATTTCTGGGTGGTAGCAGACAATCTGCGCAAAGGTGCAGCCACCAATGCCGTTCAGATTGCCGAGGACGTGGTGCGTGGCTGAGCGCAAGTCGCGCGGCGGCAAGCCGCGCCGCCGTGCCAGCGACCGCCGTGCTCGCATTGAGACCAGTTCAGGTGGTGTCGTATTTCGGCGCCTGCACGAGCACGCGGTGTTCCTGCTCATTCGCGATCCGTATGGCAACTGGGGTCTGCCCAAAGGCCATCTGGAAGGCGGCGAAACACCGATTGAGGCGGCGGTCCGCGAAGTTGCCGAAGAGACCGGCCTGGCTGAATTGTCCGTGCTGGATCAGCTGCCGACCATCGATTGGTATTTCAAGGATGGCAAGGCCGTGGTCCACAAGTTCTGTCATTTCTTTCTGATCGAGAGTCCAGCCGGCGAACCCAGTCCTCAGGTTGATGAAGGCATAACGGAATGTTTATGGCTGCCGCTCGGTGGCGCGTTGGACACACTCAGCTACGCAAATGCGCGCGAAGTGCTCCGTGCCGCCGGTCGTCGCCTTCAGCCCGAACCGCAGGAGGACGCCGCCTCACTGCTCACGTGACCGGCGAAGCGAGCGCACCTTGACCCAGGAACATCAGCCCAGTCGTGCCTGGCACCTGCTGTACGTTGCGATCGTGCTGCTGGTCGTGGCTGTCTTCCTGTATTCCCTGGTGCCGGTGCTCACGCCTTTCATTGCCTTCTTGACGCTGCTGCTGCTGTTGTCACCCTTCGCGGGCACGCGCCAGCATCGGGTGCTGGTTCTGGCCTTTGGACTGCTGATCACGCTCTGGCTACTCAACACGCTGGGAGGACTGCTCGCGCCTTTCGTGCTAGCCCTCATGATCGCTTACATCTTCGATC
>JBOHRF010000455.1:0-4134 GCA_050732575.1 Longimicrobiales bacterium | reverse complement strand
GACTTGATGCGGTAGTAATCTTCCAAGGCGAGTGCACGACCCGTGCTTCGGGTCTCGCTCTGCGCGAACAAGGCGGCACTGGGGAAAAGCGCCGCGGCCAGCAGCGCAGCAACGGTACGGGCCGTCATGGGGATCTCCCGGGTCTGTGGGATGCTGCATTATAATGCGAGCTTCTCGCCACCGGAGCCCCCAGATGCAGCGTACCGTGGTATTGGCAGCCCTGACCATCGGGGTGCTGGTAACGCGGACGGTACAGGCCCAGGCCATCCTGGGCCACGTGCACGACGCGATCACGACTTCTCCGGTTGCACTGGCCAACGTCCGGCTGGTTGATGCGGCCGGTGCCGAGGTCGCCATCGTGGCATCGGACAGCGCTGGCCGCTTTCGAGTCCGCGCGCCGCGACCGGGCCGCTACCAGTTGAACGTGAGTGCACTGGGCTACACGACCTTTCAGTCGGACGTACTGCAACTCGATAACCGGGTCGAACTGCAAATAGCGCTGCGTTTGAGCGCGTCGGCCATTGCGGTAGAGCCGTTGCGCGTGGTGGGCCGGCGACGCTACGTCAATGTGGGCCGCGTGCAGGAGTTCTACTCGCGTGCGGAGTGGGCGCGCAAAACCGGATTCGGTCACATCTACCGGCGCGAAGACATCGAGCGTATGCGGCCGCCCTCCGTGGAACGACTCATCAACAATTCTCTGGTCTATGTGCGCAACGGCGTTCCTGTCTCGCGCACGTCCTGTGAGCTGAGCGTGTTCCTGGATGGGAAACTGATGGAGACCTCCCAGTCGACGTGGGGCGGCCTGGCCGTGGATCGCGTGGTAACACCGGAACAGGTCGAAGGTATCGAAGTGTACCGCGCGCGCCTGGACGTACCGCCGGAATACCTGGCCGAAGCGCCGTGTGGCGCCCTGCTCATCTGGACGCGCCGGGATGGTGGCCGCCGGTTGACCTGGCCTAAAATCGCGCTCGCGGCCGGCGCCATCGGCGGCTTGCTGTTGATCGCGTCGCAGTGAGCCCGCCTATTTCACGGGCGAACTTGCATTTGTGCCAGACGTCTGGTCGATGAGCCACACGACCATCCACCCAAGCCCGGCAAAAATCGCAACTGCTACCGCAGCCGTCCCCAAACTGGCGGGCCAGGCAAGAGCGGCCAGCACGGCCGTCAGGGTAACGGCCGCGGCCCAAACGACGGCCACAGGTTTCGCCCAGCGGGGTCGAAACCACAAACAAAGGATGGCCAACAGACCGCACAGGGCGTAGACGATCTGTCCAATGCCAACGGCTTTTTGAGCGAATGTGGCTGTAGTTGCTATTTCCCGCGGTCCCTGCGTGAAACCCCAATACGCGCTGAGTGCCAGCAGTGTGAGCACGACCAGCCGGCCAATGCGAAGCCAGGTCACGGCGTTTGTCTCCCCCTCTCGATGCTAACAGAACCCGCGGGCAGGCTGTCTTTCCCGGGGACATGCACCGTCCCGTTATCTTAACCCAATTCTCGCTTCCATACTGGCTGCTGGAGGTCGTACATGAATTCCACGTTGCTGCTGCACATTGCTGCGCCTGCCCTTTTGCTGGCCGTAGTACCGGCCCCATCCGCGTCCCGCCATGACCTGCGCACGTTGCCCGATACCGGGCGCTATGTGTTGGCCACCGAGGGCGTAGAAGCGCGCTACCGCGTACGGGAACAACTGGCCGGCATCAACTTGCCGAGTGATGCCATCGGCAAGACCTCCAAGGTTGAAGGTCAAATCGTGGTCGATCCCAAGGGCGCCATTGTGCGCGACCTGTCGAAGTTCACGGTCGATGCCACGAGCCTGGTATCGGACAGCGATCGGCGCGACGGCTACATCCAGCGTAATACGCTGGCCACCGCGCAATACACGAGTTTTGTGTTCGTGCCGACCGAGTTCCGCAACCTTCGTTTCCCGCTGCCCGCCTCCGGCAATGTCACGTTCCAGATGGTGGGTGAGCTGACCGTCCGCGATCAGACCAAACCCATAACGTGGGATGTCACGGCGAAGGTGGAACAGGGCGGGTTGACCGGTCAAGCCACCACGAAATTCACGTTTGCCGACTTTGCGCTGACCAAACCGCGCGTGAGGTCCGTGCTCAGCGTGGAAGATGACATCAAGCTCGAGCTGGACTTCCGGCTGATGCCGGCCGACAGCCGCTAATCGCATCGGAGAAACGCATGACTCGAACCTGGCTTTGCCTGGCTTTGCTCACCAGCGGTGTGGCTGTGAGCGAGCTGAGCGCGCAGCAGCGTCTGCCCCTGAAGCGTGCGCCGCGGCCTACCACGGCGGCAATTACCGAATCCGATCTGATGACGCGGCTCTACATCTTTGCCGATGACTCCATGCAGGGACGTCAGGCAGGCCGTGAAGGCAGTCGCAGAGGCACGGAATACATTGCGCGCGAATTGCGCCGGCTCGGTGTGGAACCGGCCGGTGACAATGGCACGTACTTCCAGGCGCTGCCCAGCGTGCTGCGCCGTTTCACGGATGCTTCCACCCTGAGTGTGAATGGCCGCGTCTTGCGCTGGATCGAAGACTTCGTGGCCGTTCCGGGCGCAGTCGCACCCAGGCCGATCAGCGCTGCACTGGTCATCTACGGCGGTGTGGCCGGTGATACCACGAATCAAATCAGTGCCGAAGCCGCTGCGGGCAAACTGGTTGTGTTGAGACCGGCACCGCCCGGAGCGGGCCGCGGCGGCCGTGGTGGTGGTGGCGGCGGTGGCCGCGGCGGCGGTGGTGGGGCCAACGCGCGGTTTGCCAACGCAGCTGCCCTTGCGACCATTGACCTGCAAACGTTGCGGCCCAGCGCGCGCGCATTGATCAACAATCCCATGTCGGCAGTGAGCGGCACGCGCGCAACCGCGCCGGCCCCTGCGCCATCCGCAGGACCGGCTACGCTGCGCATCACGCCAGAAGCTGCGGCCATGTTGTTGGGTCGTGCGCTGGAGGGCATGGCACCCGGCACCACGGGCGGCACGGTGGACGCGCGCCTGGAGTTTGTAGAACAGCCCGTGCCCGAGTATGCGCGCAACGTGGTGGGCATCATTCGGGGCAGCGATCCCGTGCTACGCAACCAGTACGTGGCCCTGGGCGCGCACAGCGATCACGTGGGATTCCATGGCAACCCGGTCAATCACGATTCAGCGCGCGCTTTCGCCACTGAGGTACTGCGCATTCGCATGGCGCGCGGCGATCTGGATACCATCAGCGCCGAACAGCGGGCCAGCATTCGAGTCAATGTAGACAGCCTGCGCCGCATTCGGCCCATGAGGCTCGATTCCATCAACAACGGCGCCGACGACGATGGCTCGGGCTCGATGGCGTTGCTGGAGATTGCCGAGGCCATAACGCGGGCCAGCACCAAACCGCGCCGATCCATTCTGCTCGTCTGGCACACAGCCGAAGAGCGCGGACTGCTGGGCGCCAACTACTTCACCGAAAACCCCACCGTACCGCGCGATTCGATCGTCGCGCACATCAACATGGACATGATCGGGCGCGGACGTACGCAGGATTTGCCGGGCGGTGGGCCCGACTATCTGGCCGTGGTCGGATCACGGCGTCTGTCCACCGAGCTTGGTGATGCCGTGGTTGCAGTCAACAAGAAACAAAAACGTCCGCTCGCGCTCGACTATCGTTTCGATGAGAACATTGCCGAGGGACGTCCAGGCTGGGCCAATTACAACAACATTTACGGTCGCAGCGATCACGCGCGTTACGCGCGTTACAACATTCCCATCGCATTCTTTTTTACCGGTCTGCATCAGGACTACCATCAGGTGACCGATGAGCCGCAATACATCGACTACCCGCACTACACACGCATCACGAATTACATCCGGGATCTGGTGAACGAAGTCGCGAATCGCGACAAGCGCCCCGTCGTGGACAAGGCCACAACGTAGAAAACTCGTAAGAGAGGAAGAACGGAAGAAGAGAAGAAAAGCAAGAACGCAATAGCACAAAGGGTAAGACCGGGCAACAACCCGATCTTGCCCTCTTCTTCCTGGCCGCACCGGCCGCCGCAAACCTGGAGGGACGCTCTACGCGTATTCGCAAGTCTGCGCGGCCGGCGCGATAATTTTTCTTCGTACTCGCGTACCCCACACGCGCCGACCAGG
>JBOHRF010000454.1:0-4138 GCA_050732575.1 Longimicrobiales bacterium | reverse complement strand
GGCTGCAGGCCGGACCGGAAGGAGGGCCCGTTCGGGTCGAACATGTGGCTCGGAGATAGCGTTCCCTGAGCGGCTAGTGGTAGGGCCCGACCCGGTCTGCGCTGGGCGGTCCATTCGAGCACCTCGCGCCGGAAGACCATGACCCAGGTTGTGATGTCAGGCCCCGCTGCACAGCGGAACTTCGCTGACTACGTACCGACCGACCGTACGCTCTGTCGATTCTGCGGCGCGTCCCTGCGCCACAGCTTCGTGGACCTGGGTATGTCACCACTCTGCGAGAGCTATGTGCCCGCGGAGCAGTTGAATGAGATGGAGGCCTTCTACCCGCTGCATGTTTACGTCTGCGACCGGTGTTATCTGGTGCAGCTGCAGGAATACGTCAGCCGAGAGACCATCTTCAACGAATACGCGTACTTCTCTTCCTACTCGGCGAGCTGGCTGGAGCATTGCCGCAAGTATTGCGAGCTGATGGTCTCCCGATTTGCCCTGGGATCCAGCAGCAAGGTGGTGGAGGTGGCGAGTAACGACGGATATGCCCTGCAGTACTTCGTGGCACGCGGCATTCCGGCTCTGGGCATTGAACCGGCTGTCAATGTTGCCCGCCAGGCGCTGGACAAGGGCGTGCCCACGCGCGTTCAGTTCTTCGGCCGGGAGACGGCAAGACAGTTGATGGCCGAAGGTCATCGTGCTGACTTGCTGTTTGGCAAGAACGTGCTGGCCCAGGTTCACGACCTGAATGACTTGGTTGGCGGGATGAAGATCCTGCTGGCGCCGCGCGGTGTGATTACGATCGAGTTCCCGCATCTGGAGAAGCTGGTTAGCGGGAATCAGTTCGACACGATCTATCACGAGCATTTTTCCTATTTCTCATTTCTGAGCGCGCAAACAATTTTTGGCGCGCATGGCCTCAAACTCTTCGATGTGGAGGAATTGAAGTCCCACGGTGGGTCGTTGCGTATCTACGCCTGTCATGATGACGACTCGAGGGCCGTGTCCGATCGAGTGCGCGCGCTGGGTGAGCGCGAGCGCGCCGTGGGAGTGCTGGGACTGGACTATTATCGGTCTTTTGCCGAGCAGGTAAGGGAAACCAAGCGCAAGCTTCTGGAATTTCTGATTCGTGCTCGCCGGGAAGGCAAGGTCGTGGTCGGCTATGGCGCGCCGGGAAAGGGCAACACGCTGCTCAACTACTGTGGCGTGCGCACGGACTTCCTGGACTACACCGTGGACCGCAATCCTTACAAGCAAGGCCGTTATCTGCCGGGCACGCACATTCCCATCTACAGCCCTGAAAGGATCGCGCAAACGCGACCCGACTATGTCTTGATCCTACCCTGGAATTTGAAAGATGAGATCGTGGCCCAGCTGGACTACATTCGCGGCTGGGGCGGTCGCTTCGTGGTGCCGATTCCCGAAACCAGGACTTACGAGTGATCATTCGCCCGACGCCGCTGGCCGGTGCCTACGTGATCACCCCGGAGCGAAGGGAAGACCAGCGCGGTTTCTTTGCGCGCGTTTGGTGCGAGCACGAGCTGGCGGCACAGGGTCTGAACACACGCGTAGCGCAGTGCAGCATCTCCTACAACCAGCGGCGCGGCACGCTGCGAGGCATGCACTTCCAGGTGGCGCCGGCGGCCGAGATCAAGCTGGTGCGCTGCATCCGTGGGACGATACACGACGTGATCATCGACCTGAGACCCGATTCGCATACGTATCTGCAGCACTATGCAGTCCAACTGTCCGGTGAGAACCGGCTGGCGCTGTATGTGCCCGAAGGCTTTGCCCACGGCTTCCAGACGCTGGTGGACGATACGGAAGTTTACTACCAGATGAATGTAATTTTTGCCGCCGAACACGCGCGTGGTGTGCGCTGGAACGATCCGGCGTTTGGTCTTTCCTGGCCGATTCCCAATCCCATCATCCTCGAGCGCGACGACCACTACGCTGATTTCGCCGAGCAGGTTCTGGCGTGACCAGGCAAACTGCGGGGCACGCAATGTATGCGTTGATCCAGGAGCTCTATCCGGTGTGCCGAAGCATCACCGGTGATGGCCTGCGCCATACGCTCGGTCGTGTGCAACGCGACGTCCCGTTGACCATACACGAAGTGCCCACGGGCACCCAGGTCTTTGATTGGGTGGTCCCGAACGAGTGGAATATTCGTGACGCCTACGTAAAGGATTCGCGCGGTCAGCGGGTGATTGATTTCCGGCGCTCCAATTTGCACGTCGTCAATTACAGCACACCTGTGTCCCGCAAGATGACGCTGGCCGAGTTGCGTCCCCATCTGTTCTCCTTGCCGGACCAACCGGAATGGATTCCGTACCGCACCTCCTACTATCGCGAGTCGTGGGGGTTCTGCCTGGCCCACACCGAGCTGCAGGCTCTGACTGATGATCTGTACGAGGTCCACATCGATTCGAGCCTGGCACCGGGTGCACTCTCGTATGGTGAGTTCCTGATTCCCGGGCAGTCGAGCGATGAGATCCTGATCTCTTGTCATTGCTGTCATCCTTCCTTGGCCAATGACAACCTGTCCGGCATAGCAGTAACGCTAGAGCTGGCTAAGGCACTTGGGAATGGGACAAACCGTTACTCGTACCGATTCCTGTTCATTCCCGGCACGATTGGCTCGATCACCTGGCTGGCCCGCAATGAGGCGGCGGCGCGCCGCATCCGCCACGGGTTGGTGCTCACGGGTGTGGGAGACCGTGGCCCCATCACGTACAAGCGCAGCCGGCAGGGTAACGCTGCCATCGACCGCGCGGTTGAACACGTGTTGCGTCTATCGGGCCAGGTGCATGAGATCCAGGATTTCGTACCCTACGGCTACGATGAACGGCAGTATTGCTCGCCGGGTTTCAACCTGCCCGTGGGCTGCCTCATGCGAACACCCAACGGCAAATACCCGCAGTATCACACGTCCGCCGACAACCTGGATCTGGTGGCTGCGGATGCGTTGGCAGACACTTTGGAGCATTGTCTGCGGGTATTTGAGGTTCTGGAACGGGACACGCGTTACCTGAACCTGAATCCGAAATGCGAACCGCAGTTGGGGCGCCGTGGCTTGTATGCCGGTGTCAACGGTCGCACCGAACTGGCTGGCTACGATTGGGCGTTGCTCTGGGTGCTCAACTTTTCTGACGGCGACAATTCCCTGCTGGACATTGCAGAGCGGGCAAAGCTGCCGTTTGCGGTGGTGCGGCACGCGGCGGATGCCCTGGCACAGGCCGGCCTACTCGATCAGGCCGACCCACACGCGGCGGCCGGGGCGACACCGCGGCGCACCTCCGCGACGGAGAGAACCCGCCAGGAGCGGCAGGCTGGACCGATGGAGGCAGAACCTACATCGGCCGGTAGCAAGTAAAGGGAGATCACGAATGCGCGTGCTGTTGACAGGTCATAACGGCTATATCGGGTCCGTCATGGGCCGCATGTTGGGTCAGGCCGGCCATGACGTGGTAGGGCTGGACACCTATCTCTTCGAAGAATGTTCGTTCGGCCCCGAAATGCCGGATCTCGCGTCCATGCGGCTGGATCTGCGCGATACCCTGCAGCCGCAGTTGCAGGGCTTCGATGCCGTGATTCATCTGGCCGCTTTGTGCAACGATCCACTGGGCAGCATGAACCCGGATCTGACGCATGAGATCAACCATGGTGCAGCCGTGCGTCTGGCCGCGCTGGCCCGACAGGCGCGCATCGCGCGCTTCTTGTTCGCTTCTTCCTGCAGCCTGTACGGCGTGGCCGACGCCGGTATGCTGCAGGAGGATGCGGCGTTCAATCCCATTACCGCTTACGGTTTCTCCAAGGTGCGCGTTGAGCAGGATGTCTCCCTGCTCGCCGACGACAACTTCAGCCCGACGTTTCTGCGCAATGCCACCGCCTACGGCGTTTCGCCCCGACTGCGACTCGATGTGGTGGTCAACAACCTGGTGGCTGCGGCCTTCACGTCTGGGGATGTGCTGATCCAGAGTGATGGTACGCCCTGGCGGCCGCTGGTCCACGTCGAAGATCTTTGTCGCGCCTTTTTAGCCGTGCTGCATGCGCCACGCGAGTTGGTTCACAACCAGGCATTCAACGTGGGCCGAACCCGAGAGAACTATCGCGTGAGCGAACTGGCCGAAATCGTCTGCCAGGCCGT
>JBOHRF010000453.1:0-4140 GCA_050732575.1 Longimicrobiales bacterium | reverse complement strand
GTGGCACTGGTCACGCGGCGCGGCGCGCCCGACAACATTACCGTGATTGCGGCGCGCGTTGACGGCGAAGGCCTGGAAGAGCCGGTAGTCAGCGAGCCCGTGGGCCGGCACGTGTACTCACCGAGCCACGACTAGCTGTTTCGATCGCACGAAAATCAGCAGCTCATCGTTTTGCCGCCGCCGCCTGCTCGGCCATTCGCAACGCATTAAACGCGTTCACAATGCCGCCCGTTGCCGAGAGGGTCTCGAACGGCACCTTTTCGGCACTCTCTGATCCGGGCAGCAACGTGGTGCGACCGGGCAGCTTGGTAGACGATTCCAGGATCACACGTTTGACATCGGCGGCCGAGAGTTCTGGATAGTATGACATGATCAGCGCGGCCAGTCCGCTCACCACCGGTGCGGCCATGCTGGTTCCGCTCTGTCGTTGTGTGCCGCCGCCGGGTACGGTAGAAAGGATGTCCACGCCGGGCGCAAAGACATCGACTTGCACACGCCCGTAGTTGGAGAAGGGTGCGGCCAGCGAATCGGCGCCTTTCCAGGAGGACGCGCCCACTTCGATCCAGCTGCCCACGCGATTGCCGCTGGTTGGCACGGCCGTGGGATAGCTGGGCGACACGGCCAGATTCTCGCCGTCATTTCCAGCGGCATGTACCAGTAGAACACCGCGCGAGTCGGCGTACGCCATGGCCGCATCCACCGCGGCTTTGTCCGGAGACCACGCCTTGCCGAAGCTCATGTTGATGACCTGCGCGCCGTTGTCCACGGCATAACGAACCGCGTTCGCTACATCCTTGTCGCGCTCATCACCATCGGGCACCACGCGCAGCGTCATGATGCGCGCGCCGGCGGCTACACCATCCATGCCCGTGTTGTTGCCGCGGGTGGCCGCAATGATGCCGGCCACGTGCGTTCCGTGTTTTGCATCGGGGCCGGTGACGTCACGGTTGCCGTAACGTTTTTCCGTTACGTCGGCGTAGTTGTCCCCCACGATGGTGCGCGGATCGAAATTGGGATCCAGCCCGTACTGCAGTTGTGGCTGCAACTCTTCACGGGCTTCCTTGACGGCGTCTTGCGTGATGCCATTGGCCGTGAGCTGTTCGTAGATCGACTTGGCCTGCGTTTGCGATGCGTTCATGGGTCGAAACGCACGCACTCGCTCGAGTGTGAGAGAGTCCGTGCTCAACGCTGTTCTGAGCACCTGAATCGCGTTGTCGAGCGCGGGTCCAATCATGGCGACCTGGCCCAGGATGCCCTCGATCTCGGCTTTCTTGCTCTGAAAGCTCTTCGTGATACTGTCACACGGAAGCGTAGCCGCGGCCGGCGCTTTCTTCTGGCACAGGCCGTACAGTCGCGTCACCTCGAACGTGTCCCAACGCACGTTTTTGCCATCTCGGCCGCCAATGAAATTCCAGCCGTACGTGTCATCGACCAGGCCGTTGCCATCATCATCACGACCGTTGCCGGCCGTTTCTTTCGGGTTGGTCCACAAATTTGCGCGCAGATCGGCGTGGGCAGTATCCACGCCCCCATCGATGACGGCCACCACGACGGTGCGCTTGGGCTGTTTGCCAGCCAGCAGTTCACGCTGGGCACGTTCAACCCCGATGCCGAGTACGCGGTCAGCCGTTGGATCGAGCAGATGCCAGTTGGGCGCCGCTTCACCAGTCGCAGCCGGCGGCGGCGCTGGCGGTGGAGGCGTCGGCGTTGACGTAGCCGGCGGCGTGGTTGTTGGACGCGCTGGCGTTGGTGTTGGCTGTGGAGCCGGTGTGCCGGCAGAAGCGCACGCCGTAGCCATTACCACGGCGAAAACAAGCAGTGTGCGGGAAGTCACCATCAGTCGTCCTCGGGCCGTGGGCAGCAAAGGGTCGTGCGTGTGTACGAGAATCATGCCGCCGCGCACCCAGAGCCGTCCAGATGGGAGGTTCGGCAGCAGGCCTCATAGGATGTGAAGGGGCCAGGAATGGAGCCAGGCGTACGGGTTCCGCTTGCTGGCCCGGCGCCAAACGTGCCTACGGCCTGGTGCTTTTGCCAAAGAACTCGGGCGCGTCGTGGTACGTCATGCGGAGCCGTTGCGCCAGCGTGCGATCGGCGGGCGCCCGGCCCACCATGATGCTCTGACCGAGCGCAAGACGGTGGGTCTGCGCAAACTCGAGCACCAGGCCAGGCAACGGCTTGCGGCACCAGCACACGGGAGGTCCGGCCGGATGCGGACAATATGCAATGTCGATCTCCAGGCCGAGCAATTCCCTGGTTTTTTCGAACATCGAGTGCAGCTGCAGTGGATCGGCATCGGGTCGCCAGGCCAGCGCGCACAACACCCAGCCCTGCGCGGCATAATGCGCAAGCACAGCACGGCGCTCGGTTGACAGCCTCACATCATCAACGTCTCTGACTGCGGGTGCACCACCGGCGCTGGTGCACAGAACATCATCGTACTCCAGCATCAGCGCCTTACGCGTAAACTCCGGCTGAACGCGTCGTACAAACGCGCGCTGTTCGATGTGGCTGAATCCTTCATCCATCACGGGCGGCTCGAATGTACGCTCATAACGGAACTGCGCATCCGGTCCGAAATAGCGATGGTCGGTTTTGCCTTGTGCGCGCAATTCATCGGGTGAGGGCAGGCGGCCGTGCGCTTCGAGCAGGCGAGTCACAGCATTGATCTGCGCATCGGCCAGGGTGGTATCCAGAAACACACAACGCACGGGCAGGCCATACGTCCACGCGCATTCGATGACTTCATTGCGTGCAGCGCGCGCAGCGTAGGTGTTGTCGAGCACCCAATGACGCTGACCGGCCACGAGCCCGGCATCGAGATCGCGTACCAGTGCAGACAGACGGCCGCCCGCTTCATCGCGATTGAGGCGCCTGAAGCCCCGCGCAACATACTCCTGTGCCGCGGTGCTTTTGCCGGCGCCCGGCATACCCATGACCACAACCACTTCGCCCGTGGCATCTGTGTGAGGATGTCGTTGCGCGCGCGGTACGCGCAACAAGATGCCGGCCGGAAACTGGGCATCGAGCAGCGCACGATCTGCTGCGCTGAGTCGCAAGGTCAGAACGCGTCCCAGAGATAGAGCGGTAGCAACGCGTGTGGCGCCGGGACTGGGCACGAGGTGAGCGTCTAAGTCGAGCAGCCAGGCCAGCGCAATCTCCTGGGCCGTGGCGCCATGCTGCTCGGCCAGCGTACTCAGTAGGGGATCACGTGCAAGGCGCGCGGCACGCTCGCCGCCTCAGCAATCAATCGCTCGTTGTGGCCGACATCACGTTGGTCATGGCAATACGCGTCGGCCGTGTCCAGCAAGGTAACGCCGGCATCGAGTGCTGCCTGAATGACCGCGAGTGCTTGTGCGTCAGCGCGCGCACTCGCGGTCGAGAGTCGCTTACAGACCAGGCCAAGCAAGAACTACCGTAAGAGAGCAAGAAAGTAAGAGAGCAAGACTTTGACTCATCCTCCTACGCGCTGCACGCGCTCGAACTCGGCGATAGCATTCATGTGATTGATGATGGCCCGCAGCTCGGCCAGGCGTGCCGAGGTCAGCGCGTTCTGCGCGGTGGTGACCTCGAAATTTCTGGCCAGGCCGACACCGAAGCGCAGGCGCTCTGCTGCGGCATTTCGCTCGGAAGCTTCCGAGCTACGGCGAGCCGCCTGCACCTGGAGGAACGTGTTTCGAACGGCGAGGCCTGCGGCCGTGACCTGGGTGATGATGGCGAGCTCCTGGCTCTTGAGGGCCAGCTCGGTCTGACGGAGCTGCAGACGGGCGCGCTCCAGATCGACCTTCGATCCATTGGTTCCGATCGGATACGATGCGTTCAGCGTCAAATTCCAGGTGGGAGTATCGAAGTCGGCAATGGACTGCAGACCGTCACGGTATCCGCCCGCCTGGACCAACACGGGCGTGCCGCCAAAGCCAGAACGATCGAATAAGTTGCCGCCCACACCCTGCAGCGAATAACCGGCCGAAAGAGTCACGTCCGGAAGCGCGTTGCTGCGCGACACGGTCAAGTTCACCTGCGAGATCTCGTGCTGCTGGCGCTGCTGCCGTATGTCCGTGCGCTGGCGCAGTGCGACCTGTGTGGCGGCCTGGATGTCGACTTCCTGAGTCACGAGCGCGGGCTGATCGGTTGGGTTGACGG
>JBOHRF010000452.1:0-4159 GCA_050732575.1 Longimicrobiales bacterium | reverse complement strand
GCGTCCCCGCGGATTACGAGCGCAAGCAAACGCTGGCCAACGCCGAGCGCTTCGTCACGACCGAGCTGAAGCAGCTGGAAGAAAGAGTGCTCACTGCCGAAGAGCGCATTGCCGAGATGGAGGCCAAGCTCTTTGCGGATGTGCGGCGCCGAGCCGCAACATCCGTGGCCCGGCTGCAAAACGCGGCCGACCAGGTTGCGCAGCTGGACGTGCTGGCTGGCCTGGCCCAGGTGGCGGAGCGCCACGGCCACACCCGGCCCATCGTGCACACGGGCTACGAACTGGACATTCGGGCGGGAAGGCACCCCGTGGTCGAGACCATGATGCCGCGCGAAGCGTTCATTCCGAACAACATCCAGATGAGTGAGGACCGTCGCATCATGATCCTCACCGGCCCCAACATGGCCGGGAAGAGCACACTGCTCCGCCAGGTGGGCCTGATTCAGATTCTTGGGCAGATGGGTGCCTACGTACCGGCCGCATCCGCGCGCCTGCCCATCTGCGATCGTGTGTTCACACGGGTAGGTGCGTCGGACAATCTGGTACGCGGTCAATCGACCTTTCTGGTCGAGATGAACGAAACAGCGGCAATTCTGCATGGCGCCAGCCGGCGCTCTCTGGTCCTGCTCGATGAAATCGGGAGGGGCACGGCCACTTATGATGGCGTGAGCATTGCCTGGGCCGTGACCGAACACCTGCATGAGCAATCGGGCGCCAAGACTATTTTCGCCACCCACTACCACGAGCTGACGCAACTGGCCGACCAATTGCCTGCCCTGGTCAACTACAACGTGTCGGTCAAGGAAGTGGGCAATGACATTGTGTTCCTGCACCACTTGCAACCGGGCGGCGCGGACCGCTCCTACGGCATTGAAGTGGCGCGGCTGGCGGGCTTGCCGGCCAGCGTGGTTGCCCGTGCGCGCGAGATTCTGCGCGAACTGGAAGGCGCACACAGCAGTGGTGGCGTGGGCCTGGGTCGGCAAGGCCGGCACCAGCCGCCCAGCGCGCGGCAGGATCAGCTTTCGCTCTTTCACACCGTGGAACCGGCTATCTTGGAGAAACTCCGCCGCATCGAAGTGGACACGATCACTCCCATTCAGGCGCTGAATGTGCTCTCGGAATTGAAACAGATCATGATGGACAGTGAAAGAGGCAGGTCGTGAGAGGGACGGAGATGGTGACGGGGAGGCCGGCGTGGCACCGCTTGCTGTTCTTCGCCGTCACCGTCACCGTCACCATGCTGTTTCAGGCGTGCAGTCCGCCCGAACCACTCGAGCAGCCGCTGCTCATGCCTGATCCTTCACCTTTCCAATATCCGGTGTCGCTCTGGGATGGCAACGTCACGGGCGAAACCGTGTTGTTGGTACACGTGACGCGTGAAGGCAAGGTGGACAGCGTCAGCGTATTCAACGGCAGTGGTCACTCGGACTTCGACTCGGCGGCGGTGGCGGGGGCACGCAAACTACGGTTCGTGCCGGGCAAGCGCGGTGCAAGGCCAGTCGACATGTGGACCAAATTGCCGGTTCGTTTCGCCTTCGACAGCGCAACCGTGCGCAGTTGAAGGAACTCCGACACAGGTAGAAGCGAACCATGAGCGACGATTCGCCGATCCGGAACCGCGAGCCTTATGAATCGGTGCTCGACACCATCGGCTGGACTCCGCTGATTCGGTTGCGACGCGTGGTGGGCAGCGCGCGCACGCCCGTGTACGGCAAGGTCGAGTTTTTCAACCCGGGCGGTTCGGTCAAAGATCGCATAGGCCTGGCCATGATCGAAGCGGCCGAGCGCAGTGGCCAGCTGAAAAAGGGCGGGACCATTGTCGAAGGTACGAGCGGCAATACCGGCGTGGGCCTGGCCATGGCCGCTGCCATCAAAGGGTATCGCTGCGTATTCACGATGCCCGACAAGATGAGTCAGGAGAAAGTGCGGTTGCTGAAAGCATTCGGCGCGGATGTCATTGTGACACCAACCGCTGTACCCCCCGATCATCCCGACAACTACGTGCAGACGGCCAAACGCATTGTGGCCGAAACACCGGGGGCAATTCTGGCCGACCAGTTCTACAACCCCATCAATCCGGAAGTGCATTACCAGACCACGGGACCGGAGCTGTGGGAACAGACCGGTGGCAGAATCACGCACCTGGTGGGCGCGGCCGGTACTGGTGGCACCATTAGCGGCGCGGGCAAATACCTGAAGGAGAAGAAGCCCGGTCTCAAAGTGATCGCGGGTGATCCGATTGGCTCGATCTTCACGCAGTACAAACGCACCGGCGTACGCGGCGAGAGTGCGCCCTATAAAGTGGAGGGCATTGGCAACGATAAGCTGCCGTCCACACTCTGGTTCGACGTGATCGATGAAATGCACCCGGTCTCGGACCGGGAGGCGTTCCACATGGCACGCCGACTGACCCGTGAGGAAGGCTTGTTCGTGGGCGGATCGTCGGGCCTGATCGCTACCATAGCCACGCGGCTGGCCCAGGAGCTGGATGATCCGTCGGCATTCATTGTGTGCATTCTGCCCGACACGGGCGAGCGCTACCTATCGAAGGTCTACAACGAGGAGTGGCTGCGCGAACATCGACTGCTCGAGCCCGACCGTCTAACCGCGCGCGACCTGCTGGAGCGAAAGGCAAGTGACGCGCCGCCCCTGGTAAGCGTCGAACCGAGAACGACTGTGCGCGAGGCCCTGTCCTTGATCACGCGACACAACATCTCACAGCTGCCTATTTGCGACCGCGAAACCTGTGTCGGCTCCGTCTCGGAAGGCACGCTCATGGCGCGCATCATCGAGAGCCCAACCGTGCTCGAGCAGGCTGTCGAATCGTTGATGGATGCGCCCTTCCCGGTGGTCGAGCTGGGTACACCCATGACCGGTATCGGTCGTCTACTTACGCGCCAGAACGCGGCCGTGCTCGTTCGCGACAACGGTCACCTGGCCGCCATCGTCACGCGCTACGACATGGTCACGTACTTGACGCAGTGACGCGCCTGCGGCGCGGCACTACGGGCGCGCTAGCGCGGGCGCGCTGCGCGGGCGCGCGTCGCTATCGCTCGCGGGCGCGCGACGCTGCGCTGGCGTTGGCCGGTGCAGGTGATGCGCCTGGTACGGCCGATGCTACACGGCCGATGCTACACGGCCGATGCTACACGGCCGATGCTACACGCCCGATGCAGGCTGACACATCCGATGCTACTACGTCGATGCAGTGTTATGGTGTAGGCAACGGGTGCAACGTGGAGGTGATGTGGGGGAGAAGCTGAGAGTCGCGGTGCTGTTTGGCGGTACCAGCTCGGAACGCGATGTATCCATCGCGAGCGGGTCACAGGTCGTGAAGGCGTTGCGCGAAGCAGGGCACGACGTGATGGCAGTGGACACGGCTACCGGTGTTCTGGGCGCGGTCGATGAGAAGAAGTTACTGACATCGGGTGTAGCGCCGGCTCCGCCCGATCCGACGTCGCTGAACGCGCTGCAGGGCAATACGGCGCAGGTGCTGCAGGCACGTGAATTCGAGCAGATCGACGTCATCTTCCTGGCCCTGCACGGTGGTGCGGGTGAGGATGGCACACTGCAGGCGTTGCTCGACCTGGTTGGTGTACCCTATATCGGCTCAGGTGTACTGGGCAGCGCGGTGGCCATGGACAAGGACGTGGCCAAACGTTTGATGTTGATTGCAGGTGTACCAACGCCGCAGTGGCTGATGGCGCCGGCCGAACTGGAAGAAGTCGAGCAGAAGATCGGCTGGCCGGCGATCGTCAAGCCGAACAAGCAAGGCTCAACCGTGGGACTGACCGTAGTGCGCGAGCCGAACCAGCTGGCCGCCGCCATCGAGCAGGCCTACTGCCACGATGATGAGGTCATGATCGAGCAATTCATTGCAGGTCGCGAACTGACCGTGCCGATCCTTGGTGATGAAGCGCTGCCCGTAGGCGAGATCATTGTCGAGCGCGAGGTCTTCGACTACGAGACCAAGTACCAGCCAGGACTGGCACAGGAAATATTTCCAGCCGACCTGACCGGTGGGCAGGCCACCGAGTTGCAACACATGGCACTAACTGCGCACCGCGCACTGAAACTGGGCGGTTACAGCCGGATCGACTTTCGGATGGCGGCGGACGGTTCGTTCTGGTTTCTGGAAGCGAACACATTGCCGGGCATG
>JBOHRF010000451.1:0-4177 GCA_050732575.1 Longimicrobiales bacterium | reverse complement strand
CGGTGGCCCAGGCCAGGCCCATCGCAATGCCAGCGCCCAGCGATTTGCTGCCGGGCACCAGTTCCTGCGCCATCAGAACCACGGGCGGTAGCAACGCCATGTTCAGAAAACCTGCGACTGCTGTAGCGATGAGGCTGGCGGCGTGACCGGCGGGCAATGACATGGCGAGCGCGTGTGCGGGCATGGACCAGAAGGTGAGCCCCATGAGCAGCTTGCGCCGATCCATGCGATCGGACATGAAGCTGCTGGATACACTGCCCACGGCCTGCGCACCCAGGTATACGCTGAGCAATAGTGCGCCGGCCGTTTCCGAACCGCCCGCGCGACTCACCAGGATGGGCTCGAGGGTGAGGAATACGCGCTGGATGAGCGCTCCAGCGGCGCTCACGCCGAATACCAGGCCGAGTGGTCCGCGCAGCAGTTTCCACAGAGGCGGTCGTGCGGCGCGTTGTGCGCGCGCTTCATGCGCATGGTGGTCGGCGGGAATGAGGAAAGTCAGAATGGGAATGAGCACCAGCATGGGCAGCATGGCCAGCCACAGGCTTTCCAATCCAGCGCGCGCCACAATGCTGACCGCGATGAGCGGTCCCAGCGCGTACCCGAGCGAGCCTCCAAACGAGAACATCGAGTAGCGCGCGCCCATCCGTTCGTCTTTGTTGCCGGCCGCCAGAGACGCGCCAGGCGGATGAAATGCGGCACTCCCCAAACCGCCCAGGGCGAGGAACACGAGCAGTACGGCAAAGCTGGGCGCCAGTCCAATCATGGACATGAAGACGGCCGTGAGCAGTGGGCCCAACAGTACGAACCAGCGCCGGCCGATGCGGTCGGCCAACTCGCCGACTATCGGTTGCACCAGCGATGCGGCGAGGGACAGTGTCATGGTGAGGGCCGCGGCGAGGGCAATGTTGAGTCCCAGCTTTTGCATGAGTCGGGGCAGCAGTGGGTGCAGGAATGCGGAGTAGATGTCGTTCAAGCCGTGCGCAGCGGCGACAGCCGCAGCCAGCGCGAGCGGATTCGCGGGCGGTGCGCCGCGTCCCGTTTTTGCCTGCGCAACCGCTACCGGGTCCACGTATCTCAGTCGATGAAGGATTGTGTGGGTGGGGCCGAGCGCTGATGCTGTGTCAAAAGGCAGCGCCGAAGGTCACATAGCCACGCGGCAATGAACGTGGGCCGGCCAGCGGCTGTCCAATGCCAACGCGTACGCGTGTGTTCGAGTAGGAGAACAGCGCGGCATCGAATCCCAGCTCTGCGCCGAATGCCATCAGCGGATTGACCGAACGAGTGGCACACCCGCGCGGCCGCTCGAGCGCATCGCACCAGGCATTGCCTATGTCCAGAAAGCCGCTCACGAATGTGCGATCGAGGAATATCGGCCACAGTTGCAGGCCACGTCCAATCATGGCCAGAGGCACGCGATACTCCACACTGGCCGTCCAGGCACGCGTGCCTCGCCGGTCGCCCGCCGCGAACCCGCGCACCGGGAGCAGTCCTGTACCCATGCCCAGCGATGTGAAGCCGACATCGAAGGAGCCGCCGGGCGCTCCGCCTATGCTGGCCAGCGGCGGAGCCGAGCCCTTGCGCCACAATCCGCTTACACGCGCGGCCAGTACGTGGTGCGCAAAACCGAACACGGAAAATGATTTGTAGAAGGCGTTGAAGGTGGTGAGCTCACCGTAGCCGCGATCGACCACCGCGGTGTCCGGCTCCGTGCGCCAACGCCCAGACATCTGCAGCATGATACCATCTTCGCGACTGATCGAGTACACGGGTGAGCGGTAGTTGGCAAAACCCAGTCGAAGCACCGGGCCATACATACGATCGCGCGCATCCGTGAACCGAACGTTGGGTGTGTCATTGACGCTACGCTGCCGCATTACGGTTTCGGCGCCCACACTCAGGGCCAGACTCCAACGGAACCGGCGCAGCAGGAATCCGAGGGTCAGCTCAGCCACGTCCTCTCGTTCCACCACCGCGACATTACTGGTATCCGCACCTTCATTGCGCGTGATCCTGCTGAAGCCCAGGAAATCCCAGTCGCGCGCTGCGGCCAGTTGCAGCGTTGGATTGCGCAGGCCGGAAAACTCATAGCTGAAATAGCCTACGTTGCGATTGCGTTCCAGACCGTGCGCGTAGGAGAACGCGTATGCATGCCGGCCCACCAGATCGTTACCCGATGTACTGGCACCGACGAACGTGCCGGCCTCCACTTCATCGCGGAACACGGGCAGCCAGTAGTAAGGTCGCAATGTGCGCAGTGCGCGATAGCCCCGCGGCTCGGCCGTGCTGGCCTTGACCTGCAGTGCGGCCGCGGAATCGAACGGCTCGCGCGGCCGCAGATAAGAGGCGATGCGAACGGACCCGACTTCACGCCAGGTCGCCGTATCGAAGGGCATGCGCTGGATGTGATAACCATCCGAATGGTAACGCGAGAAGTAGATGCTGCGGCGATCGGGCGTAACATCGGGATGGAATGCGCCGGTCAGTACGTTGGTGACCTGCCAAAGGCGCGAGTTTCGGGTATCGAACGCAAACAGATTGGGAATGCCCGTGCGGTCCGACCAGAACAGAATGTAGTGTCCATCCGGCGACCAGGTGGGTGTGGCATCGACGGCTTCATCGTTGGTGGCCTCGACCTGCACCTGGCCGAGAGTATCGAGCACCACAATGTCGTGCCGGCCATCGGCCGTCCAACGTGCAACCGCGATGCGTTCACCGTCCGGGCTCCAGCGCGGGCCCGACCAGGAAGTGCCAAAGACGGCGCTGTTAATGGGTCGGAGTTGTTGGCCGCTGGCATCGAGCCGTACCAGGTGATTCGTGCCTGCACCGATTTGCACGGCTACCACTTGTAGCCCGGTTGCATCGACGTCCGGCTCCTCCAGCCGCGCCCGCCGGGTCAGCCGATGTTGCGACCCGCGCGCCACGCGATAGAGGTCGCTCAACAGTGAGCTGCGATTGGCAAATTCGAGTTGGGAAGTGAGCAGGGAATTATCGCGCAGCCAGCTGGATGCGCCCAGGCCATTGCGGCGCTCGACCCATGCGGTCCGGCCGGTCGCCACCTCCAACACGCGCGTGCGTCCCGAATTGAAGCCGTCCTCCTCGGCAAACGCGACCAGGCGACCATCGGGTGAAACCCGCGGAAACTGCGCGTACCGTCCATCCGCGGTGAGCCGCTCTGAGGGCGTCAACCCGCTGGCTACCAGAGAGTCGCGCAGCTCGTTGTAGATCGCCTGCATATCGTTGCGCCAGGCGTCGTATTCATCGGTGAAGGTCTCGCCCAGCGCGCGGCCGCCGATCTGATTGAAGACCAGACGCGGCGGCAGAATCGAGCCCGCCGTCTTGCGCGCAATTTCAGCCTGTGCATCCGCCCCGTGCTTGCGCGCCAGGTAGTCCATGAAAAGACCACCGTAGATGTAGGCGCGCTGGCCATCGGGCCAGATTGCCGTACCGCCCGTGACCCGATCGAGCGGGTCGAAGCGCCCCTCCAGTACGGCCGTGCGCACCACCATCTCGTTGAACGACCCGTGCAGTCGGCCCGAACCCGTGCCCCGCGTCTCGAACTCGACGGCCAGGCCCTCCGTGATCCACCGTGGTGATTCGGTGCCCGGGAAGAACGGCCAGTTGAAGGGCACGCGCCCGAATAACGCGCGCAAGCCGCGGCCGATTGAACTGCTTAGATCGAGATGGAACGTGTGCGCCAGCTCGTGTGTGATCACCAGATCCAGCCAATCGCGGAAATACTGGAGATCGATGTCCGCCACCGGCGGCTTCACGAACACGACAATGCGATTCGAGGGGAACGGCTGCGCAAAACCATTGGTCACATCCGCATTGTCGCTGAGCAGCAGATCGATGCGGCCGCGCGGCGGCCGCGCCAGCTGCTTCTCCAGCAGGGCGTACGCCTCCTCCGCGCGATCCAGCGCGGGCTCCACCAGCGCCTGCAGCTGGGGCGGGTAAGTAACCCGAAAATGCGCGGACGCGACCGTGTGATAGGACGCGGCCGGGTCCACCTGCTGCGCGCGCGTGCCACTCGCGAGCACCAGGCAAAGCAGGAATGCAGTTCGTAGAGCCTTCACCGCTCAGAACATACGGCTGGCCCGCACACGTCGGAAGTGCATTTCAACGCGCGCTGTTGCGCGCGGGCGCACGTTGGGGGCGCGTGACGCCTGCGGCGCACGGG
>JBOHRF010000450.1:0-4179 GCA_050732575.1 Longimicrobiales bacterium | reverse complement strand
CTACATCGAGCTGTACGATCAGGAGTTGAACAACGAGCCGTATGAAGTCGGCATCTGCACACTGCCCTCACTCGAGCTGACCGGCGCGGGTCCGCAGCAGGCCCTGGAGGAGCTGCGCGCATCGTACGATGTATTGCGCCAGGCCGCACCCGACAAGTTCATCATCACATTGGGTGGTGAGCACTCCATCAGCAGCGCGCCCATCCTGTCGTGGGCCGACAGTCTGGGATCGAAACGTTTGTCCGTGCTGCAGTTCGATGCGCACACCGATTTGCGCACCGAGTACGAGGGCTCACCCTATTCGCACGCCTCGGTCATGCAGCGCGTGGCCGAACGCGTGGACCTGGTGGCAGTGGGCATTCGCGCGCTCACGCGCGAGGAGCGCGAGCTGAGCCGCGCGCGCAACAACATCCACATCTTTCTGGCCGATGACATCCACGGTGATGATGCCTGGATGGACGATGTGCTGAAATGGTTGGGGCCCGATGTCTACATCAGTTTCGATGTGGATGCGTTCGATCCGTCTCTGGTACCGTCCACGGGTACGCCCGAGCCGGGCGGTTTGCAGTGGTATCCTGTATTGAAGTTGCTGCGCCGCGTCTTCCGGGAGCGCACCGTGCATGCGGTCGACGTCGTTGAGCTCGCGCCGCTGGCGGGGTTCAGCGCGCCGGATTTCCTGGTCGCGAAGCTGGTTTACAAGATGGTCGGCTATAAGTTCGCAGAAGAATTCAACAGACTGAGGAAGTAGGATTAAGGGAAGGGCGAGGGTGGTAGGGATTATATCGAACCCATAGGTTCCGCTCATCAATCCGTCACGTTGCCCGGACATCGATCCCTACCACCCTCCCCCACCCTGATCCTATGGCCTCGATCCGTTTCTGAAGCAACAACTAAGGCACCGCCTTTACTCTCCGCGCAATGCTTCGACTGGCTCGATGCGGGCGGCGCGTGATGCCGGCAACACGCTCGCAGCCAAGGCTACGATGAGGACACCGCCTGTGACGCCGGCCCACACATTGAGATCGAGCAGGCTCGTGTTGTAGAGCAATCGTTCCAGAGCGCGTACGGCGGCAGCGGCACCGAGCAATCCGAGCACTACACCCAGAGTTGCGGGTCGCACACCCTGCCAGGCCAGCAGTCGCACCACATCGCGCGCGCGCGCGCCCAGCGCCACGCGCACGCTGACTTCACGCCGGCGCAGCGCCACCTGATAGCCGACCACGCCGTAGAGGCCAATAGTGGAAAGTGCGAGGGCAACCGCGGCGAAGAGGCCAAGCAGGGCCATGTATAGCGAAGGCGCGGCCAGCTTATCCTGCACGGCATCACTCAGCCTTCCCACATCGCGCATGGGCAATTCGGGATCCATGGTGCGCAGGAGGGCGCGCGCGGCCGGCAGCGCAGATGGTGAATTGGGAGCAGTGCGCAACATGAAGCTCAGGCTGGAAGTACCGGACTGCGCGTACGGGATGTACAGCTCGTGGTCGGCTACGGCCAGCAGCGTTTGTGAACGCACGTTGTCCGCCACGCCCACGATGGTTCGTGGGTGGTCTTCCGGGAATCCTGCGGACGCGTGCATCTGCAGGCGTTTGCCCAGTGGGCTCTCTCCGGGCCAGGTGCGATCGGCCAGGGCCCGGCTCACGATGACCACGGGCTCGCGCCCGCGCACATCGGACTCGTTGAAGGCGCGACCTTGCAGCAATCGAATGCGCAGCGTCTCGAAGTAACCAGGCGTGGTTGGCCGGAACATGGCAGTGGGCAGCTGGCCCGGCCCATAGGCCGGTCGGTCCAACGGCTGAAACGACGTGGAATACGTCAATCCGCCCAGCGGCGCGCCCGCAATGCCACCCGCGGCCAACACACCGGGCAAGGCACGCAAGCGCACCAGCATGTCGTTATAAAAACGAACGCTTGCTTCCGATGTTGGATAGCGGGCGGCTGGCAGATTGATTCTAAACGTCGTGATCGCAGCGGCATCGAATCCGAGGGGCGCTCGCCGCAGTTCGGTCAGCGTGCGCAACAGCAGTCCGGTACCCAACAGCAGCGTAATGGAGAATGCAACCTGTGACGTGATCAGTGCGGCCCGCGCCCAGCGCGTGCGCCGATCGCCGCCCACAGCTCTGCGTCCGCCGCGCAGCAGGTCACCCGGCCGGCTGCGTGCCAGAGACAACGCGGGCGCAAATCCGAACAGCAACACGGCGACCACCATGATCAATAGCGCGAAACCGAGGACGCGACCATCAATGCTCACTTCATCGAAGCGGGGCAGGCGCGTGCCCACCCAGGCTCCCAGCGCTTTGACCGCCCACTGCGCGGCCAGCGTGCCGATCAGCGCGCCTGTCAAAGCCAGCAACACACTCTCGGTCAGCAGCTGGCGCAAGACGCGCACGTGACTCGCGCCCAGGGAAGTCCGTACCGCCATCTCCGCGCGTCGGGCACTGGCCGCGGCGAACAGCAGGTTGGCCACATTGGCGCACGCAATCAGCAGTACCATCCCGACGGCGGCCAACAACACAAAGAGCGCGCGCCGCACACCACCCACGGTCACGTCCTGCAGGGTCACCACGCGCACGCGCAGACCGGCGGCGCTTTCCGGTTCTGCCTGGCTCAGGCGCTCCGCGATCACATTCAGTTCGCGCTCCGCACGTTCTACGCTGCCGCCTGGCGCCAGCCGGCCGATCACATCGAGCGTAATGCAGCCGCGCCCGCAACGATCCCAGTTTATGCCTTCGTTCACCCAGAGCTGCGCGCCGGTCGGAAAGTTTGCGCCCGCGCGCGCAACGCCCACGATCTGGTAGGACTGCCCGCCCAGAGACAACGTGCGGCCCAGCACAGCCGGATTGGCCGCCAGACGCTGCCGCCAAAACGCTTCGCCGACCACGACCAGGTTGGGCGCATGGGGAGCAATCTCGGCGCGCGCGAACGTGCGACCCATCAACATCGGGTGACGCAACACGCGGAAGAAGTCCTCACTCACGCGCGCGCCTGCTATCACTTCCGCTTCGCCCAATCCGGTCAGTGTTGGACTGACCGAACGGTATGAGGCCAGCGCTTCGAAGCTGTGACTGCCCGCTTGCCAGTCGCGGAAATTTGGATCCGATGTCGAACTCAAGAGCGTCTGGTCTTCAGCACTCGACTGCCACACCGTGACCAGCGCTTCCGGCTCCGGGAAGGGAAGCGGGCGCAGCAGCACCGCATCGACCACCGAGAACATGGCCGTGTTCAGACCAATGGCCAGCGCGAGCGTGGAGACTACCGCGGCCGTGTGACCCGGCCGCCGCATCATGACTCGCCAGGCCTGCGTTACATCCTGTATCAGTCGGTCCATGAAACCCGATCCGGTTCGAGAAGCTGGAGGGAAGGCCGCAGCGGGAAAGCGCCACTGCGAGATGACCGACCGCATGCCCTGCCACCAGTACGCGCGCCCGGCGCGCCTGACGCCCTGTTCTCTCCGCGCGCGCGCGTACTCTTCTTCCAGGTCTCCCAGGATGAATTCGCGATCCCGAACGGGTAGCAGGCGCGAAAGGATGGCGCGCGCCACACGCGGCGAGTCGCTTCCGCTCATCGAGGGCCGCTACCGGTCAAATCAGCCAGCTGACGCAACGCGCCTTCCGCCATGCGCTGCACACGTGCGTATGATTCCGCCAGCGCACGTGCGCCCGCCGGCTCCAGGCGATAGAGTTTCTTGCGCCGGCCTCCCCGCGCCGGCGTCGACTCGCCCAGCCGCGAGCGGACGAAACCGCGCGTCTCCAATCGATCCATGGCCGTATAGATCGCGCCCGGCGCAATCGACCGACCGGTTTGCTCCTCGATTTCCCGGCCCAGACTGGCGCCATAGGCATGGTCACCCAGCCGCACCAGTGCGAAGAGCAATACCTGTTCGAGCTCACCCAGATGCTGGGGCATCGTTGCCTACAGTGTAGGTATCGGGCGGCGTCGTCAAGCAAGTAGGGACCGCCGTCGGCCCGACGACCCGGCCGGTCGAAGGGAATAAACCGATTGGGCTCAGTAAAAATCCGTATGGTCAGCGTGGAGCGTGCGTGGATAAAATGGCGCGGGCACGGATCCTCAACTCAGACACACTCAGAACTCAAACCGCCGGTTGGTTTTCGGTAAGCCGACGGCGATTCCATTCCGCAGACAGCGCAGTCCCGGCAAGCGTAAGAGTGGTTTACCTTCGCA
>JBOHRF010000449.1:0-4183 GCA_050732575.1 Longimicrobiales bacterium | reverse complement strand
GAGCGACCTCACCGGTCAGTACCGCCTTGCGGTACTTCGGAATCCAGATTACGTGGACCTTGAGGTCGCTCTTCGTGTGCGCTCCTAACCGGTAGTTTCGCACACGACCAAGTTACACGAACCTTTGTTTCGCCTAAAGGCGAGGGGTTTAGACCCCGAAGGGGACACTAAGGGGACGATTCGCGCCAATCGATGAGCAGCCGTCCACCGGGAAGGCACGATTCGTTGGCTCCATCGCCAGTATAGGTTGCAAAATGGCCCCACAAATGCCGTTTTGCGACTCAAAATGGCAACGATCCCACGATTTTGCGAGCTTCCTGAGAGCAGCGCTTTCTTGTTCGGCCCCAGAGGGACTGGAAAGACGACCTGGCTGCGCGCGGTTTTGCCCGATGCCCAGAGCGTGAATCTGCTCTAGCCGGAGGTTTTCAGGGAGCTGGCGAGTCGGCCGGAACGCCTGAGAGAGTTGGTGCTGGGCAATCCGGGCCGGCGCGATGTTGTTGTCGATGAAGTGCAGCGCGTCCCTGAGCTGTTACACGTCGTGCAAGACGGTCGAAAACTTCCTGGAGATTCTCATCGATCTGCTACTGGCGTTTCGAGTACCCGCATTTACGCGTCGCGCCCGGCGCGCGACGGTTGCACATCCCAAGCTGTTTCTCTTCGACGCTGGTGTATATCGGTCGTTGCGTCCGCGGGGTCCGCTCGACCGTCCGGAAGAGATCGAAGGCGCTGCATTGGAAGGACTGGTCGCGCAGCATTCGCGCGCCTGGATCGGGTACAGCTCGGGCGATTTCGAGCTATCGTATTTTCGCACGCGAGCTGGCACCGAGGTCGATTTCGTGGTGTACGGCGCGGAAGGCTTCTGGGCAATCGAGGTGAAGAATGGCGCGCAGATACGAGCGCGTGATCTTCGCTCGTTGCGTGCCTTTGGTCAGGATTATCCTGAGGCAGAGTTGCTTTTTCTATACCGCGGGTCGGAACGACTGAATGTAGATGGCGTGCGCTGCATGCCGGTAGAAGAGTTCCTGCGATCGCTTCGCCCGAATCGTGGCATCACGGACACGATGTAGCTCATGCTCCAGCCCAACTATCGTGGCCGTCAGACAACTTGAACCGGTGTGATCCGAGGTTACATTCCCAGCGCTCGGCGCATGGATTGGCGGATCAGCCGAGAATGCCACCGGCCGCGAGTTCATCGACCGTATAGCTGGCGGGCAGCTTGCAGCCGCCCCGCTCTTCGTAGGGCGATGTCGTCATAGATGGTCGCCGTCTCACGGCTTGAGCGAGCGTACCGATGAACCTAGCCCTGGAGTGCCTTTCTTCTGCCACTCGAACGGAGTCGCGCCATAATTTCAGGCGCATCTCCCGCCACCTCGTTTTCGCAACGGCAATAATCCCGCCGCCAGTTGTGGGGCAACTAATGATGGAAACGGCGCCGAAACTTACATGTCGGCGCGAATGGGTGGCGTCTGAGGAATCGGGCCTGGCGCTGACGAGACCGGGGAGGGTGCTCATGCTCGCCAATCGCGCCTCCGTGGTCCCTGACCTCAACGATCTCGCGCTACATTTTCTTGACGACAAAGGTGCCAGGACACATACAGTGGGGCGGCGTGGACGTGGACCCAGTGAATTTGAGTCCATCGATGCAGCGGGCGTGACGGGGGGATTCGCTTTGGATAATCGACAACAGGCTACGCCGAATCACGTACTTTAGCTTGAAGGGAATCCTCCTTGGCACCGAACCCTTTCAACTCGCGCTGCTAGAACGACCGTTTGGACCCGCAATGCCCTTTGGCCGGCTCGGATCACGCCTGGTTGCTCTCGTGGAGGTCAAGGAGCTAAGTGCCGATCTTTTGCCACAAGCAACCACAACGCTTCAATTCCCCATGAGACGTGTACCACGGGATCTTGCGGATCAAATAGCAGCCGACTTGGTCCGTGGCGGCTCCCGTAGTGGCAACGCACCAACCGAATCGGCCGTGAGAAACGCGCTTCGACTTCCGGAGATCTGGCCGCCTGTAACCGGTGTTGTCGTTGGTCATGACCGAGTAGTCTGGATTCGCAGTATCTTGAGTGGTAAAGGTACGCGACAATGGTACAGGATCGATACGGCCGCAGGAGCGGTGCACGGAATCGAGCTTCCCGAAAAGGAAGAAATCGCTGCTAGTGACAAAACCTCCGTTATTGTAGTTGGCCGCGACTCCCTCGATGTGCCCTTTCTTGTACGATATGTTACGCGCTAACGGGTGCCACCGAACGTACGCGCGCATTCGCCGGCCGCGCAGGCGCATGTTCGATGCACGGCGCCTCACCCTTGCAGCGCGCCGACAGCGCCGCGTGCCTGGCCTCATGTCGTTCACGGTCGATGGCGTTACCGGCCAACAAAGTCGTGGCTTTGCGCCGGAACGAGGCCGCGCTGCGCACGAGCTACCAGCAGGTGCAAAGCCTGGTCGGCCGGCCGTCGAGAGCCAGCCGCAGGGGGGCACCCGAATGCTCGTGCGGGTTCCGCCAAAAACCTCATAGCGCAGCGCGCTCTTCTTGAGGTCAACGTATCCGTCGGTGCCCGACGGCCGGAACGCCACGGCCAGCCGACCACGCGCCCGCAGCCGCGTTGAGGATGAGCTGCCTTCAATATGCGGGTGCGGTCAAGTTGGTGCGTAGCGGAAAGGGATTGAACGGAGGTTGACGTTCTCGTTCACGTTCTCGTTTTCGTTCACGGCTTCTAACGGACGTGACCGAAAACGTGAGCGAGAACGAGAACGTGCAAGCATCCTCTTCACGTGATCGGTCGCGGCCGGAGCGTAATGGGCTGGATGCCCGCGCGCACCACGGCAGCATTGAAAGCCGTCACTTCCGTTTCCAGAATACGCAGCAGGCGCTGGTGCACGGACACCCACTGCGTGTTGAGCTCCTGCGCACGCTGCAGCGCGGCGCGTGTAGGTCGCCCGTCGATGCCGCCGGCAATGTAGCCGTTCACACCGGTCAGATTGCCGTACAGCTCGGCCAGCTGATTGTCCAGCTTGCCGGCGAAACGAATGGGATCCTGCCCGCTCTGGCTGCGCTTCTGCACCAGATCATCCTCCACAACGCCCAGGTGCGCATTCAGCGTATCGCCCAATGGCGCCAGGTCCGCGTGCCTGCCCATCTGTTTGGCTTTGGCCAGCACATCGGTGACTTGCGTGCGCACGTCGCGCAGTGACGTGACTGCCGTATATACAGCGTTCAACGTGTCCCTCACGATGCTGGCGAAACGGAGCTGCTCATCGTAATCGGCCTGCGTCACCGTGGTGATGCGCGGGTCGGGCAGCACGCGCAACGGCTGCGTGTACGTTTGGCCCGCCACAGTGAGCTGCAACTGATACGTGCCGGGCGGCGCTTTCACGCCGCCCTGGTAACCCCAGACCACCACACCTTTGGGTGCACGCACGCCATCGTAAGTAAGGTCCCAGGTGAATCGATGGCTGCCCCGTTTGGCAGGCAGGCGCGGCGTGCGCAGCGAGTCGGCACGCGCGGAATCGCTGGAGAAGCTGCGCACCACGCGCTGCTGCCCATCGCGGATCTCGAGTGCGATCGCTGACTCGGGCGCACTGGCCAGGTAGTAGTACAGAGTGGCACCAGGCGGCGCGGGCTCGGCCGCGTACTCATCCTGCAGACCACCCACGGGCGCGCCTTTGTCCACGCGGTACGCATCGCGCGGGCGGTATAGGTGCGCAGGCGCGCGCGCCATCTCGTCGCTGATCTGATGCAGTGGTGTCACGTCGTCCAGCAGCCAGAACGAGCGGCCTTGCGTCGACACGACCAGGTCTTTGCGATGAACCGCGATGTCGGTCACCGGTGTCAGCGGCAGGTTGAGCTGCAGCGGTTGCCAGCGCCGTCCATCATCGAAGGAAACGAAGATGCCGAACTCCGTGCCCGCGTACAGCAAGCCGCGCCGATCCGGATCTTCGCGCACCACGCGCACGGCATGGTTGGCCGGAATGCCGTTCGCGCCATCGGTCAGCAGCGTCCAACTCTTGCCAAAGTCATCAGTGCGGAAGATGTAGGGCTTCCAATCATCCATCCGGTAGCGCTGTACCGCCAGGAACGCGCGGCCGTTGGCGTGCCGCGACGCTTCGATCCGATTCACCGTGCCGAAGCGCGGCATGCCCGGTGGTGTTACATCACCCCAGCTGCCGCCGCCATCACG
>JBOHRF010000448.1:0-4246 GCA_050732575.1 Longimicrobiales bacterium | reverse complement strand
CGGACGGGACTGGTGTACTTTGCGGCGTCAGCCTCTCACGCGGAACGGGTCAACCGGGCACTCGGCGCGTCAGAGATATACCGGCGGGTGGCAAAGATCGCGCACGACCGGTTCATCTCCCCGGAAGAGCTCACCCAGCTCAAGGGAGAACAGCAGATCGCGGGCGTGCCTCACGGCATCCCGATCGCCGGCATCGGCGGTTGCACGTCGGGGCAACCAGCCTGCCCCTACAATCCGGTGACGTCGTGCTACGGGTGCAGGAAGTTCATGCCTTTGCACGACAAAACGATGCACGAGAGTGTGCTGGCCGCAATGCGTGAAGTGGTTTCGCTCTTCGAGCAGAGTTCCCGTGGTGATGCCCGATCGCCGGCCTACCTGCAACTGCAGCGCACCATCGCCGAAATACGGGCGGTCATCGACGAGTTGGAAGGCGAGCGCTGATGAACCCACACTACTCTGCCTTCATCGAGCTGGGCAAGGCACTCGTCCGTGAAAAGGGCCTGCACTGGGACATACCGCTGGACGAGGCAGGCGCTGCTCGTGACGGTGTCGGCTGGAATCTGACGGCGGTGACCGGTGACGTGCCACCCCCAAACCACTACCTGCGAGATCTCGGCGCTGAGGCGAAGGCGCTGGCTATCGTCAATGCAGAGCGCGTCGAGCGTGGCCTGATGCCACTGCCCCGGCGAGCGCTGGCTGTCGTGTGGCAAGACCTGATTAAGGCAGCGGTGGCTGAACAGTTGCTGTTCAGGCGTAACACCACGCGGTATGTGGCACATAGTATCGCGCGTCCGCTGCGGGTGATCGCCACGTGCGCGGACAAGGCCCCGTGGCAACTGACCGCCGATGATCTGCGTGCGGCGATTCGTATTGCAACAGCATGCCAGGCGACCGGCAAGCTGGGGGATCAGGTGGTCGGCATCGTCAAGACGGTGTTTGATGCTCAGCACATTTGCGATGCAGGCCCATTGTACTCATCGCTAGCTGTGCCGCGCATGCAAGCAAACGGTACGAACAAGGCAAAGCATACCTGGTCGCAGGAGGAATTGCGGGCCGACCTGGAGGCTCGCAAGCGCGGCGAACGCCTGCCTGAACGCCGGGCGTTCTGGGAGCTGACCCGCATCGTGATGACCGAACGGCCACGCACGTTCATGGACGAGCTGCGGTTCGCTGCAGTGCGCACTCTGATCGTGACCGGCATGCGTGCAGGGGAAGTTGCGTTGCTGCCGCTCGACTGGAAGCGTGAGCGGACGTATCTGGACTCGAAGGGTCGTCCAGCCGGTGAGTCCGGTGGCATCTCGACCTCATTGATGGTGCGCCACTTTGCGGAAAAGCAGCAGGACGCTGAAGCGGACAGTCGCGTCCTGTTTGAAGGCGCCCAGCCGGTCCCGGAAATGTTCCGGGCGTTGCTGACAGAGACACTTGACCGGGTAGCCAAGCTCACAGAACCTCTCCGCGCGACGCTGAAACTGCAATGCGAGACGGAGCGACTGTTGCCATGGTATCCGGTCGACAGTCTCGTACCTGTCGTCGAGCTTTACACCCGTCTGGCAGGTAACCCATTCTGGCTAGGCATTGAGCGAGATCCGTTCATAAAACGCTACCGCGATGGCCTCGATCCGTCAGTGTTTGATGAACTGTATGACCACCAATGTGCGCTGTGGCGAAATGGCACACTGACCCTCGACATGGCTGTCTACGTGTTTGGGAATCGTCTGGTGAAGGCGATGCGTGAAGGCAAGACCAGCATGCGCTTCCGATACGCTGATGGCTCGCCGATCAGCCTTGTAAAGCGGATGGAGTGGCACGCTGCGTACTTGCACGTTGGCGAGCTCGAGGAGCATATCCGGTTCACGACGCCAACGAAGGTATCCGACACCATGCGGCTTCCGCTGGCCACTGGGTTCGTTGAACCCTGGGAGTTGCTGTTCGTGCAGCCCAAACGGTCGGTGGCCGAGGAACGCAACGACGGGCTTTGCGATGTGACTCGCTACATGTCGGTCAACCGACCAGACCCTACGTTCATCGGACAGTCACTGGGTGACGCAAAGCAACTGCCGACACTGTTTGAAAAGTACGGACAGACCGACGAAGACCGGGCCTTGAAGATCGAGGCACACATGCTGCGCCACTTGCAGAACACCGAGCTGTTCCGGCTTGGCGTTGCCGACACGATCATCTCGAAGCGCTTCAACCGGCGCAGCGTTGCACAAAGCTATGAATACGACCATCGCAGCCTGGCCGAGGAGCTTGACCAGATCGAAATTCCACAGGACGTCGAGATCCTGCTCGGCGAAAAAGCCGGCACCGTTGCCCGGCTCATCAAGGGTGGCAAGGCCAGCGGTCCGATCGTCGATGCCTTCCGGCGCATCCAGAAAACGGAGGGGGACGCGGCCGCATACGAGTACCTGCGTGCCGAAGCGGACGGATTCCATGCCACCCCTTATGGGCACTGCCTGAACTCATTCACGGTCGATCCGTGCGCCAAGCATCTGGAGTGCTTCGCCGACTGTCGCCACCTCTCGGCCACTGACCTGCCAGAGCATAGGCGGAACCTGATTCGGCTCGAGGGCCAGCTCAAGCTTGCCGTGGAAACGATCAAGGCCCGCCCATCGACCAGCATTGGTTGGCAAAACCAGCTCGACCACGCGGAAAAACGGTTGGCTGGCGTACAAGGGCTGCTCCAAACGCAGCCGGGCGACCGTCCCTTCCCTGATGGCATTGACCTCTCCTTGCCCCGGCGACGGGGCGTACTTGATGAATAAAGCCAATGAAGCGGCGTCGGCCGACGACGGGCAAATGCGCGAGATCCTTGAGATGTTGCTGACCGACGACGAGGACATCACGGCGCGCGCCGTCGCCCGATTGCATCCGTCCATCAAGGCAGCGTCGTCGATCACCCGCAGCGAGTCACGCCGCAGGTTGCTTGCCGAGTATCAGCAGCGCCAAGCGGAATACCGGCGCTGGCGTGGCCGCGCTGCCAAGCGACCTGGCGCTGACATGGCCGCGACGCTTGCCGACAAGGACCTCCGGATTGCGGAGCTTGAAGCCACCGTGCAATTGCTGACGGCTTCCCACCTCGCAATGCTACGTGCCGTTGGTGAACTGGGCGGATTCAGCAAGTGGGCCAGATTCTACGAGCAGTATCGTGACGCCCGGGACAAGCTTGCAGAACTTGGCGCCCTACCCGAAGCGGCAATCGTCCCGATGCCGGAGAATCCTGAACACCGGAAACAAGCGCGGCGACGCTGAATGGCATCCGGCGTGATACTGTCTGCATTGATGCTCGCAGCCACGAAATGGCTGCGGTTCCGCGGCGGAAGCCGTCTCTCTCCCGAAAGGAGCGTTCATGTCCTATTGCCCCTTCTTCCAGACCCTGCATGACGAAACTCGCCCTGTGGGCAACCTCGGCCGGGGAACACATTACTCCATCCTGCGGGCGCCGGTCTGGCATGACGAACTTCTGAACCGGCTCGATCGCTGTGCATTCCTTGACCTCGCGGTCATCTGGGACGAGGACCATGACGATCGCGTGATCGACGCGCTCATGATGCTTTACGTCGGCGGCCTGCTCTCCCCTGTGCGGTATATCGGGGAGCGCAAGGGTACGCTCTCTGTGTTGTTGGCTCCAGATGCAATGCGGACCTGGACCCCGAAGGCGCTGCAGCAGTATCGCGACGATATCGAGGATGTTTGCCAGTGCCTGGAAGATCCGTGGACGGCAAAAGTTGACGCCGTCGATGGGCGTGAGCACTCGATCATCCACAGTTCGGCCGAGAACGTCTCCATATATCTCCGCAACATCGACGTGCTGTGGGAACTGGGGGTCAAACCAAAGACGCGATCGTAGTCCCACGCCCTAGTGCGCAACGCGCAACACCGCAATCGTCAGACTCCCGGCCTGGCGTGTCCTTCCGTTGCGCCTCCACACAATACTCAACGCAACGAAGACCGGTGCCACGAGCACGCAACACATGCCAGCCAAAAAAGTGGGCGCCCTGTGGATCACTCGGCCGCCTTCCGCCTGAGATACAACAAAAACTGAACACCCGAACCAACGCAACGCTAGGCCGTAGGTGCCAAGAATGCGCCACAAAAGGTGTAGCGGCAAAGTTGTAATGAGAGGTGGCGCCGTTTGTTCGGACAGGATCCGGAGTTTTTAAGTGGAAGCGCTGGGGCAGTCAGGCTGCCGATTTGATCGCTGGCAGCGTGGCGAAGTATGCCTCATCCGGGGTCTGGTCTGCCA
>JBOHRF010000447.1:0-4247 GCA_050732575.1 Longimicrobiales bacterium | reverse complement strand
CCTCGAAAGGTGCCCGGCTTTGCTTGTTCGTCAGGCAGCGTCACGCGGAGCGACCAGCACGTTGGAAGCGGCCGCGAAAAATGGCGCCGCTGTACGGTCAATCAGTTTTAGTTCGAGGATTCTGCTGCCGCCGCTGGTCTTGCCGACCAGCTTCGTGACTTCCGCCAGGCCGCCCACACAGTACACGCGGTCGCCTACGACCGGTGGTTGGATCGTGCCGTTCTGCCAGTCGAGATGCATGCTGGTGTCTACCACGAGTTGATCCATGCGCACGCGCTTCGAACTGTTGGACATAGACATAGTTGCCTCGCTAGTAAAGTCACGCGCCCAAGCGCGCTATCATGCACCAATGTCGGCCCCACCTTGCGGGCGCTTGAAAGTTGCCTTTGATAGGACCCTGATTCCAACTCAGGAGGGCACGGGCACTCTAAATCTATCGCCTTTTGCTGCGCATACCAACGGGCGATACCCTTTCCCGGGCCTCGCTTTTTCCTTTCGTGGTTAAAAAGACCACGAGCCCCAGCGGCTGTCGCTTGGACCAGCCAGCATGCTGGTGGGTATTATTGTGCACACCCGCCGATTCCGCACTTCGGTTATCGTCGACATTGCCCGTCCCAAGTGGAAGGAGTCAACCCGTGGCCAGGACCATGATCGTCAAGAAAGATGGCACGCCGACCGAGTTTTTCTGGTTGGATACCGATGGCAGCGAGCCAACACGCAAGACGGTATACAAGGAAACGAAGGACGGCCTCAAGCGGATGAAGACGGTGCGCTTCAACGTAGGCAAGAACGAGTTTCATCGCGAGTAAATGCATGCTGATGCGCGGAGAGCGGTGAACAAAAACCCTGTTCACCGCGTCTCTGCGTAAGACCATTCTGCACACTTCACCTGCCGAGCAGAACAGATAACAGGCCCGCTCCCGCCTCCTCCCGCTCCTTACCTCCCGCCCTACGCTCCCGAATTTGTTATCTGTTAGTGGTCGTTCCCTGCAGCCATGCTTTCAAATCCGGCAACCGGTACGACATGGTCAGACCCAAAACAAACGCGCTGCCGCTGTAGACTCCGACCGCAAGGCTGTCGCTGCTCTGGCTGCGACTCACGCGAGGCCGCACGCTGCCCGGGCGATCTTCCTGAAATACGGCCTCCAGTCCTGCATCCGCGGAGAACCGATCGCTCACCCGATATCCGATTCCGGCAGCGACCGTCACGCGCTGACCCTCGGCCAGGAGCGGTGTGACCGCGCTCACCGGTGATGCTGCATCATTGTAGAGACCGCCCGCGCGCACGATCCACCGTTCATTTACGTCGTAGTCAGCGCCCAGGCGGATGGTGCTGGTGTTGCGGAAATCCAGAAAGAGTGTGTCTGTAGGCGCGCGCGTAAAATCGAGTTGCGCTTCAGCGAAGTGCGACCAGCGTGTCCATTGATAATCGAGCAACAGCCGGATATTGGACGCAGCCTGGAATCGAACACCGGCCACCAACTGGTTGGGCAGAGTGATCTCCGTTTGCAAACGCTGATCGCTGAGCACTCCACCAGGTGCGAATTGCGTGGCCAGCACGGCATCGAGGGGAGTACCTGCGGGCAGACCCAGCGGATTGCCGGGCGGTAGCAACACACCGGTCGGGATCTGCGTGAACCGGCTGGAGCCGCTCAAGTCCAGATGCGCGGCGTGCAGGTAGCGCACGCCCAACCACCAGCGATCGGACGCTTTGACGTGCACACCGGCGTTGAAGGTCACGGCGAAATCATCGACATCAAGATCGGCATCGACAAAATCGGTACCCTTCGGTATGCCTAGCGCGCTGAATGGTAGGGTCGTGCCCGGAACGTTCGTGGTGGCCAGATCGACGCGTCGCCTTATCCGCACGCTGCCCTGTACAAACGTCAATCCCGCACCAACGGCAAAACGGTCCGGTACCAGCTCAACCGCCAGCGTGGGCTGGATGTACAGACCCACCAGCGAATTGTCGTAGCCAACAAAGCGACCCTCGAAGCTCCGCGGCCAGGCCGTGCTGAGACCATAGGGCGCCCAGAAGCCCAGACCGAAACCCAGCCGGCCCGCGCGAGCCGCAAACCACGCGCTCGGCACCCAGCCCGTTGGATGATCGCTGTCGACCCTAGCGCCGCTGCTGTCATACGCGAATTGACTGTGAGTAAAGACCGTCAGCAGGCCGACACTGGCCGCGCCCGGCTGCACGGCCAGCGCCGCTGGATTGTAGAAAACCGAAGAACCGCCCCGACACGGATCCGCCGTGCCCGTACCTGCTCGCGCCAGCGCACAGCCGCCATGGGCAAACACGCTCACGCCCTGCGCAGGCAGGCGGGCTGCCCACAGCAGAGCCAACAGTGCCACAGTGATGCCGCGCAATTCCGTAACCTCCGGGTGGCGGCGGGCCGAACCCGCGTGCTTCAAGAAGGATGCCCGTTCTCAGCGCACGTTCACGACCCGCCGGGAATGCAAGCCAGACCGCCCCCGCCCGGGCGTCGCATTGTCCGCTCCAGCGCGGTGTGCAGGTCCGTTTTTTTGGTGCCGAGCACCTTGCTGGAGTCGATGGATTGGATATTTTATACAATATTGTCCCAGTTCACTCGTTCACATCGCTCACGTGACCGACCCGCTTGACGATGTGGGTAGCCACTCTCTAGGCAACGGCTACACATGGGTCGGGCCGGAAGAAGAGGTACGCGTGCGCGCAACCACGGATGCGGCATTCCGTATTGGACCTCATCGCAGCCAGGAAATTGTGGAGTGCGGCGCGCCGGTCCGGTCACGGTCGGCGTGCTGGCCATAACCGCCCTTCTCATTGACCGCGTCATCTTCGAGCCCAATCGTAATCCGGGCCCCATCGACCGGCCACACCCGCCACCTGACCCGGATGGGATGCGCGCCGCACGTGGCCTTGTGCGCTGATCCCTGGCGCAGGCGTACGCCAACGGTGATACTCGTCACGTTCACGCAAGGTGCAATGTGAAACGCACGTCCATCCTGGTCGTTCTGACGGTTGCGGCAGTAGCAACCATACTCGTGATTGGCAACCATACGCGCCCGGCATCGTCCACCGTAACCCTCGCAAGCGCATACGATGTCTCGGCACCGCTGGCCGAACTGATGGTTGCGTCGCCCGCGCCGCAACGATCTGATTGTGAACAGGGTTGTGGTGTTGCTCCCCAATCCGAAGCAGAAGAGCGGGACCGTGTGCCACCGGGTGCGGCCGTGATTGCGCCTGTTGATGCACGCAGTGCCGCCGTCGAGCAGACCACCATGGGCAGCCGTCCAGCCGCGGTGTTGCTGGAGAGTTTTGATGGTCACGGCATAGGACTGGTAGGCCCGCATGGCACGGGCGGCGGCAACAATCCCTCGGACAACAGCCTGGCCGTCGGCCCCAATCACGTTGCCGAGATCGTCAATTCACGGCTGGCCGTGTACGCGAAGAAGGGCGCCGTTTTCGAGCGCTCGGGCACGGTTCTGTTCGGACCCATCTCGACCAACGTGTTGTTTTCGGGTTTTGGCGGCGAGTGTGAACGCGCGCCCAACGGTGATGCCGTAGTGCGTTACGATCACCTGGCCGACCGCTGGTTGTGGGTAATGCCGTTGTTTCGGCGCGCCCAGACGGCACCTGGCCAGCCACAGGGCAACTACGGGATGTGTTATGCGCTGAGCACGGGCTCCAATCCGCTCGGACCGTATCATCGCTATTACTTCGAGCGCGAGTTGTTTCCGGATTATCCTCGTCCGGCCATCTGGCCCGATGGCTACTACATCCCGACCAGTACGGGAGACAACCTGCTGCCCGATGGGCGTCTGCCCGAGAAGCACGCGTGTGTACTCGAGCGCACCAAGATGCTGCAAGGTCAACCTGCGCGCGAGCAATGCCTGATCATCCGCGACGTAAACTTTCTGAACAACGCTGACATCGACGGACCCGGTCTGCCACCCGCGGGCGCCCCCAACATCATGATGGCCACGGGCGGCGCGCAGCTGCGTCAGGACTTCGATGATGATGGGATTTACGTCTGGAAGATGTATGTAGACTGGGTGAACCAGGCCAACACGCGCGCGGTCGGACCGACCAAGATCACCGTGGCTCCCTATCACTATTTGTGTGACGGCCAGCTCACGCGCTGCGTACCACAACCTGGCACCGACATGCGCCTCGATTCGCAGGGCGACAAGATCATGTCGCGCATGGTCTATCGCAATGTCGATGGTGTTGAGTCGATTGTGGCCGTACACTCGGTCAACAC
>JBOHRF010000446.1:0-4247 GCA_050732575.1 Longimicrobiales bacterium | reverse complement strand
GGCCAGACGCGGCCCGGCTCGGGCACCGGCCTGCGCAACACGCGCGAACGACTGGCTTCGCTCTATGGTCCGGCCGCGCAGCTGCGCATTGCCAATGCCGCCGCCGGCGGCACGGTCGTCACCCTCGACATCCCGCTGGCGGGCACGCAGCACGTACTCCCTGATGTCGTGCATGCCTGACCATGGCGGACGGACCACGGCGGACCATGGCGGACGACGGCGGACGACAGTTGCGTTTCCAACAAATCGGCGCTGTCTGCTATCATTCTGACCCGCTGAAACATGAACTACCGTCCTGACCCCGCGCTGAACCGGCCCGGATTTGCAAAAACGTCAGAAAAGCAACTGTCGTCCGAGTCGTCCGCCGCCCCCGCCGCCCTCGTGCGCGCCCTGGTCGTCGATGACGAACCGGCGGCGCGCGAGGTAGTGCTCACGCTGCTGGCCGAGTATCCGGCAGTCCTGGTGATAGGCGAGGCTACGAATGGCCAGGAAGCCGTGGAGCTGGTGCGGCGAGCGCGGCCCGATTTGCTGTTCCTCGACATCCAGATGCCGGACCAGGACGGCTTTGGCGTGCTCGAGGCCCTGGGCAGCGACGTGCCGCGCGGCGTGATCTTCGTTACCGCGCACGATGAGCATGCCATCCGCGCGTTTGACGTTCACGCGCTGGACTACGTGCTGAAGCCATTCGGCCGGCCCCGCTTCCGAGCGGCCGTGACGCGCGCCCTGGAACGGCTCAGCGCGCTCGATGCGCTCACCATGCAGCGCACACTGGCCAGCATGGCCGACGACCGGAAGATCAGTCGCGATCCACCAGCTGAAGTGACCGTATCACCACCCAGCAGGCTGGGCGTGCGGAGCGGCACCAAAGTCGTGCTGGTCGATGTCGATGCCATCGACTGGGTGGAAGCATCCGGAGACTACGCGCGCATACATGCAGGCGAGCAGACACACCTGGTCGGCCAGCGCATGCATTCGCTGGAACGCGCACTCGAGGCGGGTGACTTCATTCGCGTACATCGCTCGTTGATCGTCAATCTCAAGCGCGTACGCGAACTGCACCGTGAGTCCGATGGGGGTGGCGCTCTGGTATTGCACGATGGCGTGCGCCTGCGCGTGGCGCGCGGGCGTTGGGATGCCCTCTGCAAGGCGCTGGCGCTGGAAGAATTCTGATCAGGAACGCGTCCGGATAATCCGATCGCAGTTCAGGCCCGCGCGCTGCACCGAGTCCAGCGCGACCTCACGCCACGCCTCGCCGTGCAGGCTGGCCGCGCCCAAATCCTGAACGTCCAGTCCACCACCGAGCCCTATCGAGCTCAGCTGCATGCGCGCCATCGCTTGCACGGGCACGAACGCATCCACCATGCGGATCGGGCCCGGATTGAAGAGCAGCACGTTGTAACAGGCCTCGGGCACGCGCGTCTGGCTGAACATGCCCGTGCGCCAGCCCCTGCCCAGCTCGGGTGCAATGATGCGGACTCGTGCACCCATGTCCGGCACGCCCGTGAGAGCAGTGGAGGCCTCCTTCTGCGGAGCATCGGGTGCCAGTTCGGGCGGCGTACTGCAACTGCACGCGGCCAGAACGCTTACCGTCACAGCCAGCGCCGGGCGCAGCGTCATGGACCGATGCGATCCCCTGGCAACCCCGTCATGAGAGGTCATTTTCGTTACTCGTTTTCAAAGTAGGAATCATAAACAAGGACGACGCAGCCCTGGGCTTGCACGGGCAGCTTGCCGTCCCCCTGGAGGCGGCGGATCTTGACCCCTCCCGATTCCGCGAGGAGCCATGCCATCAATCTGGGCCGCGGCATTATCCATTTCCGTGGCGTGCGCGCTTGACCTGTCCGCACTTCAACAGCCCGGGTCAACCGACTGGCCCAGCTACGGTCGGGACCCGGGCGGTTCGCGTTTTTCGCCGCTCCGCCAGATAGCACCTGAGAACGTGGCTCGCTTGCAAGTTGCCTGGACCTATCACACCGGCGAGTTGAAGCCGGAATTCAATTCACGGTCGGCGGGCAATCGCTCACTCGAGGTCACGCCCATCGTCGTGGACGGCGTGATGTATGTGAGCACGCCGTTGGGCCGTGTCATTGCCCTCGATCCGATCACGGGTGCAGAGCGCTGGTCGTTCGATCCGAAAGTGAATCGCGATCTCACGTTTGGGGATTACACTAGCAGAGGCGTAGCGACCTGGCTCGATCGCACGGCGGCCACCCGTGCAGTCTGCAGACGGCGCATCATCGCACCGGTCATTGATGCGCGATTGGTGGCACTCGATGCGGCGACCGGCAAACCGTGCGCACCATTTGGTCGGGCCGGCACGATCGACCTGCGCGCGGGGCTGCGCAACGCACCTTTCGAAACCGAAGAGTACGAGCTGACATCGCCGCCGGCCATCATCGGTGATGTGATCGTGGTGGGATCGGCCGTGGCCGACAACAATCGCGTGGACGCGGCCAGCGGCGAGGTTCGCGCATTCGATGCACGTACCGGCCGGCTGCTCTGGAGCTGGGATCCTGTGCCTCAAAATGCGCGCGATCCGGCCTACGCCAGCTGGAGCGGTCCGATCGCGCACACGACCGGCGCTGCCAACGCGTGGTCGGTGATGGTAGCCGACACGGCCAGCGGCCTGGTCTTCGTGCCGACCGGCAGCCCGAGTCCCGACTATTTTGGCGGCCACCGTCTGGGTGACAACCGTTACGGCAACTCCATCGTGGCGCTGCACGCACGCACGGGCCAGGTGGCCTGGCATTTCCAGACCGTACATCACGATTTGTGGGACTATGACAACGGTTCGCCACCGTTGCTCACGACCGTTCGGCGGAACAATCGAACGATTCCGGTCGTGCTGCTGGCTACCAAGACAGGCATGCTCTTCGTCCTGGAGCGGGCCACCGGCCGTCCCGTGTTTCGCGTGGAGGAGCGACGCGTCCCGGCCAGCACTATTCCAGGCGAGCGCGCATCACCTACCCAACCCTTTGCGGTCGGCATGGCCCCGCTCAGTCCGCACCAGCTGCGCGAGCGTGACGTGTGGGGTGCCTCGCCGGCCGACCGCGCGGATTGTTTGGAGCAGATCCGGCCGCTGCGCAACGAGGGCATCTTCACGCCGCCCAGCCTGGAAGGCACCCTGGCCCTGCCATCAAATATCGGCGGCGCACATTGGGGCGGCGTCGCCGTCGACTCCGATCGGCGCATTGCGCTGGTACCCGTGAATCGCATCGCCACCATGGTACAGCTCATACCCAACGAGCGATTCAACCCGGCAGAAGCGCGCCAGAGTTTTCAGCGGTATGGCGATCAGTATACGCAAATGCGAGGCACTCCCTACATCATGCGGCGTCGCTTCCTGCTTTCCCGCAATGGCTACCCGTGCACGCCGCCCCCTTTTGGCAGTCTGGTCGCCGTCAACCTGGATTCGGGAAGAAGGCTGTGGGAAGTGCCGCTCGGCAGTTATGCACCGCCCGGCGGCCGATCGTTTGCCGGCAGCATCAACCTGGGCGGCCCCATCACCACGGCCAGCGGCCTCACATTCATCGCGGCTTCTCTCGATCAGCGGTTTCGCGCCTTCGAAACCACGACCGGTAAGGAACTCTGGTCAGCGGCGCTGCCCGCCGGCGGCAAAGCGACACCCATGACCTACCTGGGGACGGACGGCCGACAATACGTTGTGATTGCGGCAGGAGGCGGGGGCCGGTTCGGGCCCGGTGATGCCATCGTCGCGTTTGCACTGCCGCGCTGAGGCGTCCGCCGGTAGGGCGGCATTAACGCCTATTTGACTTGGGCCCGCAACCAGCGTTACGTTTACTGTCAGTGAGACGTACGGACGTCGAGTCCGTATGCAAGGAAAGAGGTCCCGGGCCCCTTTTGCTCCGGACCTTTTTTTCGTTCTCTCACTCTCGCGCGCGGAACGGTTCTGCGCGCATTACACAGGTGATCGAGCGGTACGGCGCTACCGGACCCTGCTCACCGACGTCAGGAGACGGTATGCGTACCAGTGGGACAGTGAAGTGGTTCAACAATGAAAAAGGGTTTGGCTTTATCACGCCAGCCGATGGCAGCAAGGACTGCTTCGTGCACCACAGTGCAATCCAGGGCAGTGGCTTCAAGTCACTGAACGAGGGAGAGCGCGTGGAGTTTGATATTGTTCAGGGTGGCAAAGGCCCGGCCGCCGAGAAAGTTACGCGCATCCCAGCGTAACAAAACGCGAGCAACTACAAAGCCGGGCACCTCGAAAGGTGCCCGGCTTTGCT
>JBOHRF010000445.1:0-4253 GCA_050732575.1 Longimicrobiales bacterium | reverse complement strand
CGCCTTTCCCAGTCTGCACATGGGCGCCACGTTCCTGGTCGTCTGGTTCGATCTCACCCATCGCAATCTGCTGCGCGGCATGATCTACATTCCGCTGCTCATCCTGATCGCCATGGCCACCGTGGTTTTGCGCTATCACTGGGTGGTTGACCTGATGGCCGGAGTGATGCTGGCTCTCCTGGCTCAGTGGTTGGCACCCGTGTTGCTGGCGCGCTGGCGGCGCACGCTTGCGCAAACGGTGGCCGCGTGATGTACCGTCTGTTCCGCGCCCTGTGGCGGGCCGCCCTGTTTGCGTTCTTCCGCCGCATCGATGTACAGGGTGGCGAGCGTGTGCCGGCGCGCGGACCAGTGCTCATTGTGGCCAACCACACCAACGCATTCGTGGACCCGCTGCTGATCCTGACCCAACTGCGGCGCACGGTCTCGCTCACGGCCAAGAGCACGTTACGCGGTAATCCGTTGTTGGCGATCGTCATGCGCGCCTTGAACGTGATCGAATTTCAGCGCAGCCAGGACCGACAGGATGGCGCCGATCCCAGGAAGAACATCGATGCCTTCGAGGCCTGCCGCCGGCGACTCGCGGACGGCGGCTGCATCGTCGTGTTTCCGGAAGGCGTGAGTCACAGCGACCCCGCGTTGCGCGCGTTCAAGACGGGTGCTGCGCGCATTGCGCTGGACTTTCTGGAACAAGCGCCGGGTGCAGCGCTCACCATTGTGCCGGCCGGTCTGCACTATGAGGCCAAAGAGCGTTTTCGCTCGGCGGCCGGCGTGGTTTTTGGTGAGCCTTTCGATGCGGCCGCCTGGCGCCGCGCCAACCCGCAGGCCAACGCGCGCGCGCTCACCGATGAAATGGACCGCCGCATCCGCACGCTCACAGCCAATTTCCAGAGCGAGCGTGATGTGCGGCTCTTTACGCAGGCAGCGGAGATCCTGCGCGTGACGGCCGCGCCACCCGCGCCATTGGGCTGGGATATGCCCACGGACTACGCGGCCGAGGTTGCCGTCGTGCACAGGCTACAGGATGGTCGCGCATGGCTGCAGCGCGAACGGCCCGGGCAGCTCGCAGCGCTCGAACAACGCGTTGCCGCGCTCTCTTCCGATCTGAACCAGCTGGGTGTCTCCGCCGATGAGTTGTTCCTGTCCATGGGACCGGCCCGGGTAGCGCTGTTCATGGTGCGCGAACTGGAATTGCTGCTGGTCGGCGCACCCATGGCCGCCTGGGGCGTCATCAACCACGCGCTGCCCTACACAACGTTGCGCAGGCTGGTCACGAAGATGTCAAAAGACCGTGACCACTTTGCATCCAATGCCGTCTTCCTGGCCCTGCCCATTGTCCCGTTCTTCTACCTCCTGCAAATCGGCGCTGCCATTGTGCTGCTGCCACCCATGTGGGCCCTGCTGTATGCCTTGACGCTGCCGCTGACCGGCGCAGTGGCACTGCTCTGGCGCGATCGCACGGGCAGTGCGTGGCGCCGCACGCGTACGTTCATGCGCTTCCTGCGTCATCCGGCGGAACAACGTGCACTGGTTACAGAAACGTCAGACATCGCTGCGGAAATTCGATCGCTGGCGGATCAACTGCAATTCCCCGCGTTGCTGGAGACATCCCGCGTCCAGTAGCTTGCGCCATCATGAACTGCGCTTCGTTTGCTTCGGTCAGAACATGAGAATGGCCTTTCGCTGGTTCGGCCGGCAGGATCCCGTCCGACTCGAGTATATCCGTCAGACTCCGGGAGTGCGGTCGGAAGTCAGCGCGCTCACTGTCGTGCCGGTTGGCACCGCGTGGCCACTCGATCGTGTTGCTGCGCTGAAAGACGAAGTGGATCGTGCCGGTCTCGATCTGGCCGTGATCGAAAGCATGCCCGTGCACGAGGACATCAAGCTGGGACGCACAACGCGCGACCGCTACGCATACGCCTACTGCGAAAGTATCGGCACGCTGGGCCGGCTGGGAATCTTCGTGCTGTGCTATAATTTCATGCCCGTATTCGATTGGCTGCGCACGGACCTGGCCGTGCATCCGGATGATCCGCCCCGGTCCATCTTCGCGACCACGGCCGCATGATCTGAGGCGAAGTGGGCAGGCCCGGCTACGGTTTGTACGATCGCGCGCTGGGCGCGACTTGCCTGCAGGGGTTATGGGAGGCCATCAGCAAGGACGGGACCTCGTGAGCACGGCACTCGATCACCTCGGTGTACAGGCTTTCGTTATCCCAGCGCTCGTGCGTGGCTGCGAAGTACAGGTCGATCGCCTGTTCCAGCTGACTGCCACGCAGCGCCTCATCGACGCGCACGGCCTGGCAGGGCCATAGCTGTTCGAACGCGCGCCGCTTCACGTACTCGGCCAGCCCTCGAGTCAGACCGATGCGGGACGTACTCGCCGCTACGTGGCGCACGCCATCAGAGCTATCGCGCAATGCTGCAGCGAACGGGATTCAAAAACGTACGTGCTGAGATCCATGGCATCGACCTGGACGGGCGATCACGGCATTTCAAATTGAGCGAGCGAACTGACCCGCTTGTCATTTACACGATTGATCCGAACTGCGGGCCGTGCCGTGCAAGCGTTCCTTTCATTAAGGAGCTTGCCAGCAGTCCGATTTGCCGTGGTGAGGTCGTTGGAGTTGTAGTCGCAGGATTCTCGCTAATCGACGAATTCCGAGCGGAATTTGGTCTTAACTTTTCCGTACTTCGGGAGGCATCCGGCAGAGGCAGCCCTGGCCAAATCTACTTACGGGCCGGCCGATCATAATAACAGGTCAAACCCTGGCATGACTGAACAATAGGCGTGGTCGAAACTTCGGCCAACGGAACGTCGCCCAAACCCGCACGCATGGGTGACTGCTTGCCGCTGGTTTCCAGTCTGACCTTGCCGCTCACGTAGTCCGCCACCTCGATGAAGGTTACGATTCCGTTCCGGTCGGCATCGGCGGCGCCTTTGAGTCCCTCGATCAAGCTATACGTAAACACGCCCTGGCCGCTGCCTGCGCGCGTGTCCTCATGACTTGCTTCCTGATCATTCGCTGCTGTCAACAGCAACCGGCGCGATGGTGTGAACAGATCGGCAAAAGCGCGGTGAATCGGATTGCCCAAACCGGCCTGATGGCGGGCATCGGCAAGAACAATCACGCGTTCTGCACGAATGCGCCGGCGCAACGCAGTTTTCACGTCCCACATGGGCAGCGCCGTGGAAGCAAGCGCATCCGGCTGGGCATCGTGAGACAGCAGATAAAGGTTATCGGGCCGCATCGGATCGGACGCACTATGACCGGCGAAGTAGATGAGCACCAGATCCGCGGGTCCAGCTTTCTGGAGAAACACGAACAATGCCTCGCGGATGGCGCGAGTAGTAGCCAACTCATCCTTTAAGAGCAGGATGTGGTCAGGCTCGAATGGGCCAGCGGCCGGTGAGCGCAGAAAATCATGGACTGCCTGAGCGTCCCGGGCCGCATGATGCAGGTCACCAATCTGGTCGCTGCGGTAGTTACTGATGCCTACGATCACGGCCCATTTCTGAGCAATGCGCGGCACTGCCTGAGCCGTAGACGCTTCACCGTTGGGCGCCGCGGCGCTCACCGTGATGGTTTCCTGGTTACTCGGCAATGACAGAGTGGCGGCAAACCGATGGGCGGCTGGTTCAATACCCAGCCTGCGTGCCTCACTCATTGGGAGCGGAGTCAGCTCAGCCTTCTGTCCTTCCACCAGCACGCTGGCCACGCGGCCCATTACAAATCCCTCGACCCGAACGTCGTTGGCGACCCCCGCGCCCGGCGATCTACGCAAAACACCGGCGCCGCGGTGCGACAGGCCAGGCGATGGCCGCACGTCGGTTCGCACGATGGCGAGCGCCGGCGCGCCCTGTGGTTTGGCGTGCATCAGCACAGCACCAGGTGAACCGGGGTCGGGCTCGAAGTAGGATAAGCTGGACCACGGCTCTTCTTCCCAGTTGTTCAGCAGAGCGCCAGCAAACTCGGAGTGCTGTACGATTGCGTTGATGGCGTGGCGCAGCGCGCGAGCCGCGGCCACGCGCCCGTCACCATCGACAGCGCTGCCCCTTCCATGCGCCGATGCCACTGCCTTGCCGGCGTCCAGGCGGATAGCGCGCAAGCTGACGTCAGCGGTGCGGCTCTGCGTCGTGCGACTCGAGTTGTCCAGCGTGTTGTCCCAAACGACTTTGCCCAGCACCAACACGTGGGCAGCGAAATCGCGCCCGAGCTGCAGGGCCGCGGCTTCATTGCCATCGAGTGCAGCCT
>JBOHRF010000444.1:0-4290 GCA_050732575.1 Longimicrobiales bacterium | reverse complement strand
GAAGCGAAACAGCAGAGGAACGCCTGCGCCAGAAATCCAGTCCGCTGGTGCGCCGCATTGCAGCAGAGCACAGCGTGGACATTGGCGACTTGCGCGGTACCGGATACGCGGGGCGCGTGACCAAAAACGACATCATGTCGTTCCTTGATCAACGCGAGAAGCCCGCTCCCGCCGCGCCCACGGTGGCCCGCCCTGCGCCCTCAGTGGCGACGCCCGTTACCGGCGCCGGATTCTGGGACGTTTTCTACGGCCAGGTTCGTCATCCGCAGTTTGCCGCGCGTGAGGGCGATCGCGTAGAGCCCATGGACCGCATCCGCCGGCTCACCGCGGATCACATGGTGCGGGCCAAGCGCGTAGCGCCGCACGTCCATTCCTTCATCGAGATCGATTTCACGCAAGTTGACCGCGTGCGCGCGGCCAACAAAGCGCGCTGGGAGCAGCAAGGCGTCAAGGTGAGCTACACCGCCTTTGTGGTTTTGGCCGTGGCCCGCCTGCTGCGCGATTTCCCCATGGTGAACGCAACCATTTCCGGGGACAGCATTGTTTACCGCCGCGACATCAACGTGGGCGTTGCCGTCGATCTGAATCCGGGACTGATCGTTCCCGTGGTGAAGAACGCCGATGAGCTCAATCTACTGGGCGTGGCCAAGCGCATTAATGACCTGGCGCAACGCGCGCGGGACCGCAAGCTGAAACCCGATGAGATCCAGGGTGCCACGTTTTCCATCACCAATCCGGGCGTGCTCGGCACGATGGTCGGCATGCCCATCATTCCGGAAGGAACGGCCGCCATTTTGGGAACCGGCTCCATCGAGAAGCGCGCCGTTGTCATCGAAGCTGACGGCACAGATGTCATCGCCATTCGTAAGCGCTCTTACTTCTCGTTGGGATACGATCACCGCCTGGTCGATGGCGCCGATGCCGCCCGCTACCTGGCCAGGCTCAAAGAGACGCTGGAGCAATTCCCCAACCAGGCATGACGAAATCCAGCGAACCGACGGCTATTGCGGATGCGCTCTGTTGTGCCCGGCTCGGGCTGGTTCCGTACCAGGCCGCTCTCCAGCTGCAGGATGACCTGGTAACACGTCGGCGCGCCCAGCAAATCCCCGATCATTTGCTGCTGCTACAGCATCCGCATGTCATTACGCTCGGCACATCATCAAGTGCAGACCACGTTCTGCTCGATGAAAACGAGCGCGCGCTGTTGGGCATTGAGCTGCATCAAACGGGACGTGGGGGCGATGTGACCTACCACGGTCCGGGCCAGATGGTCGGCTATCCGATCCTCGATTTGAAGCCCGATCGTTGCGATCTGCATCGCTACGTGCGTGACCTTGAATCCGCGTTGATAGGTGCGCTGCACGAGCTGAACATCGACGCAACTCGCAAAGCTGGCCTGACCGGCGTCTGGGTCGGCGACTCCAAGATCGCTGCCATCGGTGTGCGTGTTTCCAGTGGCTGGATCACTAGCCATGGATTTGCCTTGAACGTGAATACGGACCTTGCGTTCTTCGATGCCATTGTTCCTTGTGGCATTCGCAACCACGATGTGACATCCATTGCGCGCGCTCGCCGTGCGCCGTTAACGCTGGAACAAGTCGAGCAGAGTGTGGCCCGCCACGTTGCATCCGTGTTTGCGCGAGAACTCATGTTTACCGATGCCGCGAATATTACCCGAAGGACTTGAACGCATCTGCTGCGCGACTTATCATCGCGTCACGACGAACGAGGAAGCGGTCGCAACTTCGAGCGTCGGTTGCGCGAGGGGAAGCCCGCGTGCAACAGCTCGACGGGTTGTTCGGCCCGCTTCGAGCCGGCTGCGAGGTCGCTGGACGCAGCTGATGTTCTGTGAGCTACGGGACACCTGACTCGTGGACCGCACGAGAAGGGAAATGGGAACAGATCAGTCGTCACACGTGGCGACGTCCGAACCGAGAATCTGATTCCGCCAGCGGAAAGAACGCCCTCAGTGTTGCGACGTGTCGCACCTGAGGGCTTCTTGCATCTTGTGATCAGTTGCGCCCAAGGGTTCAGACAGTTCACGCTCGTTCATTGGGCGCAGGAGCCCACTCGTTGTAGTCGAAGTACTTGCCATATTTCTGGCGCTGCTCTTCCAGCCATTCGACAAATCGTGACGGCACAAAACCGTTGGAACTGTCCTGCTGCTTGGCTGCGCGCGTGGCCAGGTAATTGGCGTATTCATTTTGCGGATGGCCCGCATGTCCGCGCACCCACTCCCAGGTCACACTGTGCCGGGCACTGCGCGCAACCAGCTCCTGCCAGAGTTGCGCGTTTTCGAGGGGGCCGGTTTTTCGTTTCCAGCCTGCGCGCTGCCAGCCGTGTACCCATTCAGACATGGCGCGAACGAGATACTGCGAATCGGAGACGAAAACGACCTGGCAGGGACGACTCAATCCCTCGAGTCCTTCAATGGCGCTACGAATCGCCATGCGGTTGTTGGTAGTAGCGGGTTCACTGAGCCAATAGTCTCGGCGGGCCCACGCCTGCTTATGCCATATCTCAACCACCCCACCCGCGCCCCCAGGCGAGTCACGATCCGTGAATTGAACGCCCAGGCAGGATTCGTCGGCGTGGATGTAAACCGGTGGCCTGTTCATGGACCGCGAAAGTGCTGGCGCGGCGCGGGCCACGCAATTGGCGGCGAGATTTCTTGCCCGATTACCGTTGTCCGGGACTCCGGCAAAGGGGGCGGAAGCGGTGACTTGCGCGCACCAGGGTGCTCCCGTAAATTCGCTCCTGTCTTTTGCTTACACAGTTTTGACCAGCGAAACCGTGACCCAATCAGCCTACCTACTGCTGGAAGACGGCCGTCAATTCTGGGGCGAGCCCATGGGGGCTGCCGGCATGACGCTGGGAGAGGTCGTCTTCAACACTTCGATGACGGGCTATCAGGAAGTGCTTACGGATCCTTCCTACGCCGGGCAGATCGTCGTGATGACCTATCCCATGATCGGCAATTACGGGATCAACGCCGAGGATGTGGAATCGAAGCAAGTGCAGGTTGCCGGGTTCATCGTGCGCGACCTGAGCCCGCAGTACAGCAACTGGCGGGCGCTGGGAACGCTCGATGAGTACCTCCGCAAGAGCGGCATTGTGGGCCTGACCGGGATCGACACACGCGCGCTTACGCGCCACCTGCGTTCAGCCGGCGCGATGCGCGCGGGCATGGCAGGCGGCGATGTTTCGCCAGAGAAACTGCTGGAACGGATACTGGCCCACCCACGGATGGAGGGCCTGGACCTGACCTGTGGCGTATCCACAGCCGAGCCATACGACGTGCCCGCGGTGGGCGAGGAGAAATACCGGGTCTTCGCCTATGATTTTGGCGTGAAGCGGCATTCCCTCAAACTGCTGTCCGAGCACGGGTGCCGGGTTACGACTTTCCCCGCTCAGACGCGTGCCGAGGAGCTGGTTGAGCGCCTTCCTGACGGGCTGTTCCTGTCCAACGGTCCGGGCGACCCGGAGGCGGTCGAGCATGCTCTGCAAACCATCCGGGCCCTGGCCGAACGTAATGTGCCGGTGTTTGGGATATGCCTGGGCCACCAGCTATTAGGGCGCGCGTTTGGCGGCCGAACCTACAAACTGCTCTACGGCCACCGGGCCGCAAACCATCCGGTTCGCCGCTTGGAGGATGGTGCGGTCGAGATTACCTCACAGAATCATGGGTTTGCGGTGCGCCGAGGACCCGGGGATGAGGTGGAGGATGCGCCGGCGCTTCGGGTGACGCATGTGAACTTGAATGACCAGACCATGGAGGGGCTGGAACACCGGGAGTTACCGGTGTTCAGCGTCCAGTACCACCCGGAGGCGGCCCCAGGCCCCCATGACTCGCTGTATCTCTTTGATAGGTTTGCGGCTGCGATGGCTGCGAGGCGTAAAAAAGAAGCTTGACGGTCCGAAGCGCCGAAATTAAGCTACGTCGCAGTCCCTGTGTAAGATACGCGACTTTGACGGTGGGTTCTACGTGGCCCGGCAGTTCGTCAGGACAGTCCTCGCCGTAACGGTAATTCACCCATGGTTCAGCGGGCCTGCGTGGGCGGCGATCAGCCCGCAGGTATTGTCGTTCTTGTCCACTCCCCGGAATCGTGGTTGGCCCGGCGCAGTGAATTCAGATCGCGTCGCGTCGACTGCGCAAAGAGAAACCACATCCAAGGCAGCATTCCCGGAGCAGCGGCGGCTCCGGGTTTCCACACTCTTCCTCAGGTAGGGAGGTAGTATGACCAAAGCCGACCTCGTGGAGCAGGTGGCCGCGGCGATCGGCCCCGGGAT
>JBOHRF010000443.1:0-4327 GCA_050732575.1 Longimicrobiales bacterium | reverse complement strand
GGTGCTTCCCGAGTTTCAGTTGAATTTCGCTTCTGCGGCCGCGGCCGACTCGACACGGTTGGCGGAAGATGTTCGGCGAGCCATGGACCTGGGCAGCATTCCATCGGCAGCGCTGCTCCGCTCGCTTGAGGATTGTTATGGCGTGAAGGTCTTCTGGGAACAGTTGACGGAAGCGCACGATGGCGATTGTTCGGCAGCGTGTGCGCGAGGCGAGTTTGGGTCGGCGATTCTGATTGACGCGTCTGAAGCGCCCTGGCGTCGCAATTTCAGTCTGGCACACGAGCTGTTTCATCTGCTGACCTGGAACTCGATGCCAGTTCGAGAAGCAGATTCGGATCCAACGTGGCCCGAGCGCATTGAACGACTTGCCGAAAATTTTGCTGGTAGCCTGCTGCTGCCGGCCGATTCGCTTTCTGACCGTTTTACGGCCCGGGCACAGGACGGGAAGATCACTTACGGTGAACTCGTGCGAATGGCGCGCGATTTCGGTGTTTCGACGCAAGCTCTTCTGATCCGGCTTCGCGACCTTCGGCATATCAAAGCGACCGATGTCGCGAGGTTGCTCAAGGACGAAACATTCCGTCGTGTCGATGAGGCAAGCTGGGTCGATCGCAACGTGCCGGCCGTTCCGTTCTCGGCCCGATACGTAGAACTGGCATACGCAGCGTTTCAGCGCGGCATCATTGGCGTCTCGATGCTGGCGAAGTATCTCGAGAAGCCGATCGCTGATCTCGAGTTGCCCGAGACGAAAGTGGAAGATGCCGCAGAAGCCGCGCTTACTGTTGTGTGACGCAGTGGCTCGAACCCCCGCCGACCGGCAGCCATAAACGGGACTCCAAATGGCGAAATTTCAGTTTAGCGAGGCTGAACTCGCCGATGCTGACATCCAGACGATTCGCAAAAATGCGTGCGGACGCTGGCAGTGTGCTCGCAGTGACGCCAAGGAACCCTTGGGTTGGAACCCGAGAGTGGGTGAGTGCTGCGGGTCAGCCTGGGACCTGCGGTAGAACTTCAGGGCCAGGCGGCGGGCTTGTGAAAGGCGCCGTGAGAATCCTCCATTTGCTCAGGGAATTGGCAGGACTGTAGGAGGCCGATGCGTATCTGCTTTACGAATGATGCATGCTCGACGAGTGCACGGCTCGGCATGCCCGTCACTGCCGGGTAAATGATTCCTACGTTGAGGCCACACTCGCGCCGAACAATACGAACTGCCTCGCGAAGGTCGGAATCGTTCGATACCAGAACCGCCGTTTCATATCGACCCTTGTGGGCATCGTGCACCATGTGGGCGGCAATGTTCACGTCCGAGCCCTTCTCCTCGGTCTTGATGACTTCAACCGTGCGCGGCCCCCTCGCCGCCGGTTTGGCCAGCGGCATTCTGCAAGTATTCGAGTAGAACTGGCCGAAGATCACTTCCACTTTGGGCAACGTTGCCAGGGCGCGCAGAAAAGTCTGCTGTCGGACCGGTTGATCAGGATCGATTTTTCCCGTTACGCGAGAAGTAAAGTACTTGATTCGCTGAACATCGTTCTTCGGGAGGAGTTTTTGGCAGAGCGCGCCCAGGTCCAACCATTTGTACGGAGTGTCTTTCACGGCGCGATAATAGAGGTTGAATCCGTCAATGTAGACGAACGTGCGGGATTTGTTCATGGGTGTTGCTCGTATCGGTTGGAAATGCAGAGGCCGGGCTTTCACCCGGCCTCGCGCCCTGTCTCCGAAGAGACAGGGGGGGTTGTAACTTCACCCGAAAGGTATAGGCAGTCGGCAGGAAACACAAGCTGCCGGGCATGGTCCCTTGTGAGAATGGGTTAGCGTGCACAGCCGACGGGTGTCATTGCTCGAGTTGCGCCGACTAGCGCTGAAATCCTACCTCTGCACCTTCATCTCCGGAAGCAGATCGCGGCCCACTCGCCGCTTGTTTTCGATCTCCTCGATGGCCGTACGCAGCCTGACGAATCGCTCTGCCGTCGTCGGGTGTGTCGATGCGTATCCGATGGCGGCCGGATTGATCTGCGCGAACTGGCGCCAAAGGTTCGGTCCGCTGGTCAGCGAAACGCCTGCGCGGGCCATGATGTACATGCCGACGTAATCGGCCTCCCGCTCGAAGTCCTGGGAGAAAGCCTGCGCTCCGAGCCTCATGAAACTGGCGGTGTTTTCGCCGCGCGTGTTGTAGCCCTGCGATGCCAGCGCAACATCGGCCAGCAGGCCGAAAAATCCGGCCAGTGCGGCATTCTTCTGGCGGGCCTCGATGTGGCCCATGGCATTGTGCGCAATCTCGTGCGCGATCACGGCACGCAGCTCATCATCGTTGGCAAACCGCATCATCATCCAGGGGAAGATGATGCTCTTCCCATCCGCGTAAGCATTCAGATCTCCCTCGAGTGTGACAATTGCACCGAGGTTACAAATGACTTCCGGTTGGGCTCGAATCTGGTGATCGCCATCCGCGCGCCGAACAGTCAGGACGAAGGGCTGCCCGCTGGTTCCCTGCAGTGCCTTCGTAGCGGTCTCGACCGCGGATCGGGCAATCGGGATCTCAACGCCATTCACTGCGAGCAGCCGGTCACCCTTCTCCAGCCCGGCGAGTGCCGCAGGCGATCCGCCGACCACTGCTGTAACAGACAGCGTATCGGAAAGTCGCAGCGCGGCACGCGCGGCGGGAGCCCAGACTCCTGTGTAGCCGTGAGCGCTGCGCAATGAAAAGCCGAGCCGGGGTCCGGACTTGGCCGCGCAAACGGGTGTCGCCGCAGCCATCAGCGGGTATGCGATGTTGTCGAGCCGCTCTTGCGCACGGGCAAGCTCGGTGATGACGAGCTCACGCTGAACCGACTCCTCGGCGCGGACATCTTCACGCGCCACGGGCGCCAGTTGTGTGGTGGTTGTGGCACAGCCGGCCAAAAACACGGCACAGAGCATCAGCAATAGCAGTGGCATCGTTGCCCCCAGTGGTGTTGATCGGTCTCGCCTTGCAGGTGAAATCTGACCAGACGGTCTGACAGTCGGTTTCCAGGGGCATGCGGCTTGTGTTCGAGTAGAATTGGCCAAAATGATCTCGATGTGGGGCAGCGTGGCCAGCGCGCGTCGAAAGGTCTGCTGGCGAAGGTTGGTCAACCGTCGCAGCGCCCGGCGCTCCTTCCCCATGCTCCTGAATTGTAAAGTGACAGAGACATACAGGAAATGGTCGAGTGGGTCAGCTTCCTCCGCCAACGGCGCCCGCGGGTCAACACGTACGTCCATTCCTCTGTTCCAAAGTTGTCCCTCCAACGTTTCCGTATGCGATGCTTTGTGCACCGCCACATCTTCAGGCATAGCCGTGGCTGCCACTTGCGCGTGCGTTGGAAGTGTTCGAGTAGAACTGGCCAAAGATATCTCGATGTGAGGAGCGTTGCCGGTGCGCGCAGAAAAATCTTGCGGGCGGAGTCGAAGTGGCCTGCCTTGCCGCTCGGACCTCGCAGTCGTGCTCGCGGCTACACGGGCGCCTCGCTTCCTCTCAATCACGACCTTAACTTCCGCGAGCCTGCCGGTGTCACATCATATCCTTACTCACACCTGGAGCGCCCATGAAACGATGGTGTTTGCGGGCCGCAGCGGTCTTCGCATTCTGGTTGACGGGCTCGACTACGGCCGTCCTCGCCCAAACCGCCGCCGAGCTGAATGCAGAAGGGCTCAAAGGCATCGCCCTGCGCTCGATTGGACCCGGCCTGGTCACGGGCCGCATCGCGGACATCGAGATCGATCCAAAGAACTCCAATGTGTGGTATGTGGCGACCGCATTTGGTGGTCTGTGGAAGACCGTGAATCGCGGCGTGTCATTCATACCCATCTTCGATGACGGCCCCTTCACGCTCTGTTGTGTAGTGGTCGATCCCCGCAATTCCGAAATCGTTTGGCTCGGCTCCGGCGAGAACCACAGCCAGCGCAGCGCCCACTTCGGCGATGGCGTTTACAAATCGACGGACGCGGGCAAAACCTGGAAGCGGATGGGGCTGGAGAGCTCGGAGCACATCGGCAAAATCGTGATCGATCCGCGCAACTCGAACACGGTGTATGTGGCGGCGCAGGGACCGTTGTTCTCGGCGGGCGGCGAGCGCGGCTTGTACCGGACGACCGATGGTGGCGCGACCTGGAGCGCCATTCTCACCGTGAGCGAGAACACCGGCATCAGCGACCTGGTCATCGATCCCAGGAATCCCAATCTGATGATTGCGTCGGCGTATCAACGGCGCCGACATGTGGGTCAGGCCATCGGCGGCGGGCCGGAAGCAGGGATCTACCGCTCTACCGATGGCGGCCGGAACTGGAGTAGAGTTGCGCGCGGCCTGCCCAC
>JBOHRF010000442.1:0-4333 GCA_050732575.1 Longimicrobiales bacterium | reverse complement strand
ACGTTGCGCACTACCTCCACACTGTCGCTGATGGTTTGCGCTGGCTTGCCGGGCAGCGCCACTTGCAACTCACCCACCGACACGCCCCAGGACTCCCAGCGTTTGCTGGGCTTGTAGGTGAGGTGAGGGCCGGCCGGCGAAGTTCGCTGCAGGGCACCCGTGCTGTCCGCAACCAACGGTGCACCGCGCTCCTCGGCCGTGGCAATGAGGTCGAGCGCAACCGTGCGCAGATTGGCATCGCGTGTGCGCTTTACGTACGCGCGCAGATCCTCTTCGTAGCCGTCGCCCAGAATCTCGAGCGCCTTGGTTTGTACCAGCGTGGAAGAATCGTTCAGCGCCTTGCGCACCAGTCCAATCGCGCTGGTCCAGCGTTTCAGGAACGGCTGCAGTGCAACCAGGGCGGACGCGCGCACGCGATCGTCGCGCGCTTCCAGGACGTCCAGGTAAACCTCGAATTTGGGGATGCGCCGGTCGGAAAGCAGCAGAATTGCATTCGATCGAATGAGCGGCGGCGCACTCGTATCCGTGGCCACGGCCGCCAGACGCGCATCGAAGTCATCGTGATGCGAAGCAATCGAGTCTGATGTCTCCAATTGCGCGCGGCCCAGCGCAGGCACGCGCAGGATGGGCGCAACCACGGAGTCGCCGTTCCAGGTGAGTGCGGGGTCGGTTTGGAGCCCAGCTTGCCGGGTACTGCATGCCGCCATGACCACAACGGCCGAAAGCGAAAACGAAAGCGAAATCGAAAGCGTGAAAAAATGCTTCATATCAGGTTAGTAGAACATGACCGCGGCCCGCGCCGGGCGTGAACGAGCCCAGCACGCGCGGACCGATGGCGCCTGTGGCTTCCGGAACATTCCCCGGAATGGAGCGGGCGTGCGCCCAGGCCAGTGCGGCAAAGGCTACAGCTTCCTTGGCATCGGGATCCACGCCCAACGTTGCGCCCGTGCGCACGGGCACAGGCGCCAACAGCGATGACAGCCGCCCCATGATGGCCGGGTTTCGTACGCCGCCACCCGTGGCCACGACTTCATCGACACCCCGGTGCAATACCCAACGGTTAATGGCGTCAGCCACCGAGCGCGCGGTTAGCTCGGTCAATGTAGCCACCAAGGCATCGGGGTCGGCCACCAAGTCCTGATGCGCCGCCATCAGTGCCTGCACAAATGGTTTGCCGAACAATTCACGGCCCGTCGATTTGGGTGGAGCCTGCGCGAAGTACGGCATAGCAAGCAACTCGTGCAGCACGTCGACCTTGACCTTGCCCTTTGCGGCACGCACGCCATCACGATCAAAACCCTCAGTGCCCAGGCTCGCCCACTCGACTGCGGCATTGATCAACGCATTACCCGGACCGGTATCGAATGCCAGTATGGGATCGGCGGCGCCGCGCGGCGGCAGCCAGGTCAGGTTGGCCATGCCACCCAGATTGAGCAGCACGCGCCGCTCGGCGGGCGCAGAAAAGAGCAGACGGTCCACCCACGGCACCAGTGGCGCTCCCTGTCCCTGCGCGGCCACATCGCGCGTGCGGAAATCACTTACCACGGGGATGCCCGTGCGTTCCGCAATGGTGGCGGCACACCCCAGCTGCAGGGTGGCGCCGCGCCGGCCGGGAGCGGGCGGCTCATGCCATAGGGTTTGACCGTGTGATCCAATCAAATCGACCTGATCGGGCGCTTTGCCCACACTCTGGCACAGATGCAACGCGGCCCCGGCAAACCACTCGCCCAGGTCCGCATGCAATCGACAGAGCATTTCAGCATCGCCGTGCATGGCATCATGAATCTGCTTGCGCTGCGCCTCGCTCAGAGGCACCGTCTCGAAGGCTTCGACCTGCCACTCGAGCTCGGCCAGCTCACCCTCGAACCGCACCAGCGCCACATCGATACCATCCAGCGATGTGCCCGACATCAGCCCGATCACTCGCATCATCAACCCTCGCCGTCGCCCTCAGACATCGAGATCACCCACCACCTTCACGAGCACACCATCGGAATCACGCAGGCGGCGCTGCGCTTCCGCGCGATCGACACCCAGACGCGCCATGACGATCGCCGTTTTTACGTGGCCGCCCGCGCCATCCAGAAGATCGGCCGCGCGCTCGCGATCGACGCCCACGGTCTCCATGAGAATGCGCTGCCCGCGATCGCGCAGCTTTTCACACGTGACCTGCAAGTCCACCATGAGATTGCCGTAGACTTTGCCGATGCGCACCATGGCCGCCGTGGTAATCGTGTTGAGTACGAGCTTGGTAGCCGTGCCCGCTTTCATACGCGTAGAGCCGGTGATGGCCTCGGGACCGACCAGCGGCGCAATGACTACATCGTGTGTGCGCTGCAGCTCTTCGGAAGGATAGGTGCAGAGCAGAAAACCCGTGCGCGCACCCAGCTCACGAGCGCGGCGCAGGGCGCCGTGCACATACGGTGTGGTGCCCGAAGTGGCGATGCCGAGCACGAAGTCCTTGCCCGTTACGCCGCGCTGCTCGAGATCGCGCGCGCCGTTTTCCGGATGATCCTCCGCGCCTTCCTGAGCGCGCGTCAGCGCCGCGTAACCGCCCGCAATGATGCCCTGTATCAGCTCGGGGTCGGTACCGTACGTGGGCGGCATTTCCGCGGCATCCAGCACACCCAGCCGGCCCGATGTGCCGGCGCCCACGTAGAACAGCCGGCCGCCGTTTTTGATGGTATCGACCACCAGCTCAACACAGCGCGCAATCTGCTCGCGCTCCTCGCCCACCGCCTGCGCGACCATGCGGTCTTCCGCATTGATCAGGTCGACAATTTCCAGGGTGGACAGTTGATCGATGCGCGTACTGCGCGGGTTGCGCTGCTCGGTGAGCCGTGGATCGAGTGGACGCTTCTGGTTCATTCGCGTAAGTTGGCCGACCACTGACCGGCCCGCCACCCCTCACGCAGGGCGCGCATGCACGAGCTACTCCAAAAGGCCAACGTATTCGCGGACCAACTGGTCGCCCTGCGGCGCGATCTGCACCGGCACCCGGAACTCTCCTTTCAGGAACTGCGCACCGCGGGTCTGGTTGCCGAACAGTTGCGCGCGTCCGGTTGGCGCGTGCGTACCGGTGTGGGTCGCACGGGGCTGGTGGCGGAGCTGGGAACGGGTACGCCTTTGGTCGCACTGCGCGCGGACATGGATGCACTGCCTATGCAGGAGCGCAGCGATCACGACTATGCATCGCAGGTGCCAGGCGTGATGCATGCCTGCGGTCACGATGCGCACGTGAGCATGCTGCTCGGTGCCGCGCTCGTCCTGGTCCAGGCCGATCAGACCTCACCGCTGCGCGGCACCGTGCGGCTGCTGTTTCAGCCGTCCGAGGAGGCAGCCGATGAAGAGAACAAGAGCGGCGCCACGCGCATGATCGAGGACGGCGCCATGCAGGATGTGAGCGCGGTGTTTGGCCTGCATGTGGGCGCGCACCTGGAAAATGGCAAGGCCTTCATCCGGGCCGGCCCCTACATGGCCGGCACGGATACGTTCGCCATTCGCGTGGAGGGCAGGTCGGCACACGCCGCGCGTCCACACGAAGGCGTTGATGCCGTTGTCCTGGCTGCGCACCTGGTGCTGGCCTGCCAGAACATCGTGGCGCGCCGCATCTCGCCGCTGCAGTCCGCCGTGCTCAGCATTGGCACCGTCAACGGTGGTGTGGCAGAGAACGTGATTGCAGAGACGGTCACGCTGAAAGGCACGCTGCGCTACTACGATGACGCCGTGCGCCGCATGCTGCACCACGAACTGCGCAGCGCACTGGCCGTGGCCACCGCGCTGGGCGGACGCGCCACGCTCGATCTGCGCCCCGGCTATCCGGCCGTGGTGAACGATGAGCACGTGACCAGCCTGGCCCGCACAGCCGCCCAACAGGTGCTCGGCCCCGATGCCATTGCTCACTACGAACCGATGATGACCGCCGAGGACTTCTCGTTCCTGGCGCGCCAGGCGCCGGGCTGCTTCTTCTGGCTGGGCGCCGCGCTCGAGCCGGCGCGCGAACATCACCAGCCCAACTTTGATATCGACGAGTCCATATTACCGCGCGGCGCCGCACTACTGGCGGCCTGCGCATTACAGTTCCTGGAAGAACATGCACGATGAACGGATGGGCGCAACGAAGAAAAAGGGCGCGGGCGCGGATACGGGTGACCGGCGTTTGCCCAGAACCGGCGAAACACTTCGCGCGCCCGCGCCCCTGCTCGGAGCGCCGAATCGCTGGTGCCTGCTTTTGCTCGCCACCAGCATGAGCGCCTGCAGCAGCAACCCACCACGCGGTCAAACCGAAGGACCCGTGCGCACCAGTGGTGCGCAGCAGGTCGAGGTCACGCGC
>JBOHRF010000441.1:0-4349 GCA_050732575.1 Longimicrobiales bacterium | reverse complement strand
CAGCAGGCGCGGTCAACGCGCCAAATCCGCGCCGCACTTCTTCCGCGCTGCGCTCTTCGATGGGAATTTGCGCACCTGCCGAGGTTGCCATATCCAACGTCGAGCTGGGCGCAGCCACATAGAAGGGCACGCCGTGATGGCGCGCCAGGATGGCGAGCGGGTACGTCCCAATCTTGTTGGCCACATCTCCATTAGCAGCAATCCGGTCTGCACCCACAATCACCAGATCGATTTTCCCGGTGCGCAGAACCGACCCCGCAACATTGTCGGTGATCACCGTGACATCGATGCCCGCGCGGCCCAGCTCCCATGCGGTCAACCGACTTCCCTGCAACGCGGGCCGCGTTTCATCGGAGAACACATGCACTTTCTGACCCCGTTCGTGGGCGAGGTAGATGCAGGCCAGTGCGGTGCCCATGCCGGCCGTGGCCAGCGCGCCCGCATTGCAGTGCGTGAGTACGGTCGCCGGATTGGGCAGCAAGGTGAGCGCGTGCTCGCCGATGGCGCGGCACATGGCCTGATCTTCGTTCCGTATGTGGGAAGCCTCACCATGGAGCTTGCAGGCGATGACTCCATTGTTTTCGTTTCCATGTTGCTCGGCGCAGCGGCGCATCCGCTCCAGCGCCCAGAACAAGTTGACCGCCGTGGGTCGCGTGCCGGCCAGCAGAGCCATGGTCTCCGTGAGATGATGCTGGAATTCGTGGACAGGAAGCGCAGTCGAGTTGGAGGCCTCCAGTGCCACTGCCATGGCGGCGGCCACGCCGATGGCCGGCGCGCCGCGCACGCTCAGCGTACGGATGGCGTGCGCAACCTCCTCCGCCGAGCGTAGCTGAACCAGGCGTTCGCTCTCCGGCAGCAGCGCCTGATCGATGATCTCGATGCTGCGGCCGTCGGCCGTCCAACGAATGGTCTCCGGATACGTCATTCCTTCAAGAGTCGGTCCGTTGCAAGATTGTTGATCGTCGTGAGACTGCTCCCAGGGGAAGTTCTAGCGCCCAACGGTTGCTTTCAGCAAGTCCGGTAGAGCTCACAACAAGCGGACAATACTCAGGGAATTCGTTCCAGCCCTCGGAAGTTGTAACGCCATCCTAATGACAGGAACAAGCGCAGCAGTCGTCCGATGGGCAAACCCATCACGGCGAAGTAGTCGCCTTCGATGCGCTCGACCAGCACCGCGCCGCGGCCCTGAATCCCGTAGGCGCCCGCCTTGTCCATGGGTTCGGTAGTTTCCACGTACGCTTCGGCCGCGACGCGCTCGTAGGCGCGGAATTGAACCCGCACGGACTCTACACCACTCACCAGCACATCCCCGGGCGCGGCCAGGGCAATGCCCGTCTCCACACGATGCGTGCGCCCTTGCAGACGCATCAACATATCAAGGGCCTGAGCGCGGTTGGCCGGCTTGCCCAGCACCTGGTCGTCCAGGACGACTACCGTGTCACTCCCAATGACAAGAGCCTCAGGACGTAACCTCGCCACCGCAACTGCCTTCTCTCGTGCCAGCCGCTCCACATGCGCCTGGGGAGTCTCGTTGGGTTCGTAGCTCTCATCCACTTGAGCCGGTAACACCTCGAAGCGCAGGCCAAGCTGCTCGAGCAGCTGCGCGCGCCGCGGCGACTGGGAGGCGAGTACAATCGTCGGACGTGTTTGCATTCCTCACGCTTTGACCGTTTCCACCATGAAGGATACGCCGAGCTCGCGGCGTTCGCGACTGAAGGAACAGAATACCTGGATCGGTCAAATCGCCAGGATGCAAGGAATCAAAACAGGTCCGACTACTTCTCGAGCAGCAACGTGACCGGGCCGTCGTTGACCAGCTCCACGTCCATCATGGCGCCGAATTCACCGGTCTCGACCGGTCCACTGGTGCGCGCGCGCAGCAGCTCCACGAAGCGGTTATACAGGGGAATCGCGATGTCGGGTGGCGCAGCATCGATGAAGCTGGGCCGGCGGCCCTTGCGCACATCGCCATACAACGTGAACTGACTGACCACCAGCAACCCACCGCCCACCTCATCGAGTGAGCGGTTCATCTTCTGCTCATCATCACTGAAAACGCGAAGGCCGACAATTTTGTCGGCCATCCAGTTCAGTGCGTCGTCATGGTCATCGGCTTTGAACCCGACCAGCAACAGGAACCCAGCGCCAATCTGCCCGGCCACGCGTTCACCAATGCGCACCTGCGCGCGCTTTACGCGCTGCACCACTACGCGCATTCTAGGCGTTGCTGATGTCGTTGCTCCGCGCCTGCGCCCACGCCCGCGCCCGTGTCACTCCACGGTCACGGACTTGGCCAGATTGCGCGGCATGTCCACGTTGCAGCCACGCATGACGGCCACGTGGTACGCCAACAACTGCAGCGGAACCGTTGCCAGAATCGGGGTCAGCAGGCTGCTGGTCTTGGGGATCGGAATCAGGTGATCCACCATCTTGGAGAGGTCGCCATTACCTTCGGTCACAACGGCGATGATGCGGCCGTGGCGGGCTTTCACTTCCTGGATGTTGGAGAGCACCTTGTTGTAGACGGCATCCTGCGGCGCGATGATGACGACCGGCATGTTGTCATCAATGAGCGCGATGGGGCCGTGTTTCATCTCCGCGGCGGGCAAACCCTCCGCGTGGATGTAGCTGATCTCTTTCAGCTTGAGCGCGCCTTCCAGCGCGGTGGGGAAATTGTAGCCGCGGCCCAGGTACAGGAAGTTGCCCGCGCTTTTGTAGGTGCGGGCCAGCTCGCGGATCATGTCATTCAGGTCGAGTACCTGCTCGACCTTCTCGGGCAAGCGCTTGATTTCGGCCATCAGCTCACGACCCTGCTGGGCCGACAGCTGGCCGCGCACACGCGCCAGCTTGATCGTGAAAAGCAGCAGTGCCAGGACCTGGCTGGTGAAAGCCTTGGTAGAGGCAACGCCAATCTCCGGGCCGGCGTGCAGGTAGATGCCGAAATCGGATTCACGAGCAATGCTCGAGCCGACTACGTTGACCACGCCCATCACGCGCGCGCCGCGCTCACGCGCTTCCCGCATGGCGGCCAACGTGTCGGCCGTTTCACCACTCTGACTGATAGCTATGGCCAGAGTCCGGTCATTGATGACCGGCGCACGATAGCGGAATTCCGAGGAGTATTCGACTTCCACGGGAATGCGCGCCACTTCTTCGAGCATATACTCACCCAGCAACGCGGAATGCCAGGAAGTGCCGCACGCCATGATCGTGATGTTGTCGATGGACTTGAGCTCATCAGGTGTGAGCGTGACGCCGCCCAGCTTGACGTTACCCTCCTCTTCCAGCAGCCGGCCACGCATGGTGTTGCGCAGGGTCTCGGGCTGCTCGAAGATCTCCTTCAGCATGAAGTGATCGTGGCCGCCCTTTTCGATGGCGTCGAGATCCCAGGAGACCTGCTCGACTTCCTTGGTGACCGGGCCGCCACGCAGGGAAAATGTCTGGTAGCCAGCGCGGCTCAGTACGGCCACATCACCATCATCGAGATATACAACCTGGTTGGTCTCGGACAGAATGGCTGCCACATCGCTAGCCACGTAGTACTCACCCTGCTGCCCAATGCCGAGCAGCAGTGGACTGCCATGACGCGCAACGACGATCTTGCCCGGGTCGCGGCTGCTCATGATGGCCAGACCGTAGGCTCCTTCTATCTGCAGCAGTGCCGCCCGCACGGCTTCTTCCAGATTGCCCTGAAATGCTTCTTCAATCAGGTGCGCAATGACTTCGGTATCGGTCTCGCTTCTGAAGATGTGACCGAGCGCTTCCAGTTTGCGGCGCAGGGTGGCGGCATTCTCGATGATGCCGTTGTGCACCAGCGCTATCTCGCACTTGCAATCCGTGTGCGGGTGCGCGTTCACCTCGTTGGGCGCACCGTGTGTGGCCCAGCGCGTATGCGCGATACCTATCGTGGCCTGGGGGGATCGGCCGTTCAGCACTTTTTCCAGCTCGGCGATCTTGCCCACTGCCTTACGCGTTTCCAGGTGTCCGTTCACCTGGACGGTCAGGCCGGCCGAGTCGTACCCCCGGTATTCCAGGCGCCGCAGACCCTGTACGAGCAGCGGTACGGCAGTCCGATCACCGATGTAGCCAACAATTCCACACATCGCTTACCTGGCTAGACCTTTCGCATCGTTCAGAAAATTGGGAGCGGCTGGGAGACGGCACGGGACGAGGTCACTGGGCAGGTTCGTCGTCGTCGTCGCCCTTCGTCTCCGATCCGGATGGCGGATTCGATCGGGGCTCGCCGAGCTGTCCAAATCTGCCATTCCGCCCCTGCATTGCAAGACGCTGGCCGCGCCCGTGCGCACGGGAATTCAGGTGTTTTCTGTCCTATGAGCCAGGGCATGACG
>JBOHRF010000440.1:0-4355 GCA_050732575.1 Longimicrobiales bacterium | reverse complement strand
GCCTCTCGCCACGGCCAAAGGCCTCGGCGCCGATGAAGTTTGCGTTCTTCCCCCACATAACACCTTCCCACTCGCTCGACTGCTGCAGGTGGTTCAGCCAGGTGATCTTCGCGTTGTGCGGGGAGTCGTAACCGCCGTCGTTCACGTAGCTGGCGACCGGATCGTTCGTGCTCTTTATCAGTCCCCGATCGACGGCAATGGCCGCGACCGTCGAAAGGAAGCTCTTGGCTACGCTGTAGACCGGGTCATTGGCCTTGATGTCGCCAAACTCGGCCACGATGTAGCCGTGCCGCACGATGATGCCGTTCGTGCCTGCACGTGTCTTCGGTACGGGACCGAGCGGCGTGCCGAAGGTGCGCGCCTGGTCCGCCTCGAAGTCCCACGTGCTGGCGCGCGTGAGCGCGTAGTCCACGGCCTCCTTCAGTTTCTGCGCATCCATCCCGACTTCGGCCGGCGCCTTGCGTTCCCACGTTCCGCGCGGTGGGAAGTACGGCGTGCGGCTCTGCGCGACGAGTGACGTCGCCTGAGCGGCGAGCAGAGCGAAAGCGATGAGGGCGAAATTGCGACGCATCGAGATGCCCATCAGTCCGACCTCCGGTAGCGGGCTGTGGCGGGAATGATAGTGCGGCCGTGACAAAACGTCGACCGCGTTGACGCACTAGCAATGCACCGGTTCCGCGGCGCTTACGCCTCCAGACGGGGTTGTACACCCTCAACGTGTTTGGCCACAACGCGGAACGTCTCTTCGTTGTTCCAACAGCGCCTTCTCGTGATATTCCAATGAAGCGAGTGCGTTGATCTCATAGAAATAAGGCGCCTGTGAGCCGGCCGTTACCAGCAGCGCGACGCGCTCGCTAAGGTCATCCTGTACGAGCAGGTCGACGGCGGCGACACCGCCCAGGCTGTGCGCGAGAATCACGACCGGCGGTGTTACCTCGCGGATACGTCTGGACAGGAAATCGCGGATGCGATGGCCTCGGCACTGGTAAAGCAGGATGTCACCCACCATGGGCGAGGCACCGTCCATGAGATCGCCGCGCCTGCGCCGAGCCACGAGGCCCCAAACCGGATGGCCTCGTGCGAGTAAAACCGATGAGGTCCCCTAATAGATCTTGTCCTGCAGTTTCTGAATCGCTCGATGATGGAATCGAACATTCCAGCCTGATTGGGACCGAGACCGGCACGGACCAATTTGACAGTCTTGTCGCGCAGCGACGCATCCTCCTGCACGGCTGCCCGTTCGCCGCCATTGGCTGGCCAGTGCCGTGGACGAACAGGATGGTCGACATGGTCTCCGTTTTCCGTCGAAGTAGCCGTACTACCATCGTGGCGCGGTTCATCGCACATCAGTGCACCAGCGCCGGTACCGAATCCGATCGCGGAAAACTCTACAGCGCGCGCGGGTTTTCTTACTCGATGTAGACATCTCCTGCTTGTTCTTGTAGGCGTGTTCGCCGACGCCGTTCGGCTTCAGCGCCTTGCGTACCGCCGCCGCTCTGGTCCAGCCCCGATGAAACCATCGCCCGCGCGGACCTTTCTCGAATTGCTCCTGATAAATGCTCACCTCTTTGCTCTGATCGATATTACGCCGGCCGGTGCGCGCGCCGGTACGCCCCCGGCCCGACTCCCTGAAAGCGTGAGAACGCCTTGGTGAACGCCACCGGGTTTGCGTACCCTACCTGGTCCGCTACCGCGGCGACACTGTTCTCGCTCGTGCTTAGAAGTAGCGCTGCTTTGGTCATGCGCCAGCGGGCAAGGTACTGGAGCGGCGGCTCTCCAACGAGTTTCGTGAACCGCGCGGCGAACGCGGAACGCGACGTGTTGACTGCCGACGCCAGGCTCCCGACCGTCCACGGCTCGGCCGGTTGCGCGTGCATCAGGCGCAGTGCTGCGCCGATGGTCGGGTCGGCCACGGCGTGCAGGCCGCACTGCGCCGCCCCTGCCGTGGCGATCCAGTAGCGCAACGCGTGAATCAGCAGCAGGTCGGCCAGCCGAGCGAGAACGATTGTCGCGCCGGGACCGGGGCGGGCGCTCTCGCTCAGGATGAGCGGCACCACGCCTGCGAGCTGAGGGTTTGCCGCCGCTGCGTCTGCAGGCAGATGGATCAGCGCGGGCAGTGAATCGAGAAGCGGGTTGCGCGATGCCGTACCGCCGAACGTGAAGTGACCCGTGACGATCGAGGTCACCGGGCCGTCGCCACCAAAGCGCGCCGAATCGCCGATCCAGGGGCGCTTGCACGCGGCATAGTCGATGTCCTGCGCTTTCGCGTGACTGCCTTCCGCGTCCCAGATGTAATGCGGCGTGCCGTGCGGCAGCAGCACCGCATCGCCGGCCGACAACGCAACGCCCGCCTGTCCCGCCTCGATCCAGCCACTCCCGCGCGCCATCACATAGAAGCTCAGGTATGCCCGCTTCGGGATGCGCAGGTGCCAGGGCGCGCCCAGCTCGAGCCGGCCGAACACGGCCGTAGTCAGGTGCACTGCGCCCAGGATGTCGCCTACGACGTCGATACTGACGTCCGGTTGACTTGGACGATCAGACAATATATCAGGTGTTTTGAGCATTGTTCATCTATAACAGGTCCGATATCCTTCGGTCAAGCCTACAACCTGAGGAAGGATACTATGGACGCCAACTTCGTTCCGTCATATGCGCCAGAGGCAATCACACTGGGCATTGGGCTACTGGTCGCGCGGTTGGTTCTCGGCCTGTATATGGCTGCGCACGGTGCGCAGAAGCTGCTGGGCTGGTTTGGCGGGTACGGGCTGGCCGGCACGAGCGGATTTTTCGAGCAGCTCGGCTTCCGGCCTGGTCGCGCGTTCGCGATCACGGCTGCGCTGGCCGAGATGGTGAGCGGCGTGCTGCTCGCACTCGGTTTGCTTGGTCCGATCGGGCCCGCGCTCATGATCTCCGTGCTGATCGTGGCCACCGTGAGTGTGCACTGGCAGAATGGCGTGTTCGTGAGCTCGAACGGCATCGAGCACACGGTGGTGTATGCCGCCGCTGCGTTTGCGCTGGCCCTGACCGGGCCCGGTGTGTTGTCGCTCGATGTGTTGCTGGGGCTCGAGTCATTGTGGACGTCGGGTGTAGTGTGGAGTGCGCTTGCGCTCGGCATCATGGGCGGCCTTGGAAACCTCGCCGTGCGCCGGCCGGCACCCACTCAGTCAGCCAATTGAAGGAGAACCTATATGAGTGTTTCTTCGCCGGTACAGCGCAGCATAGCGCGCACGATCACGACAGCGCCGCCCGCGCCCGGCTTCGGCGGGCCGGGCCACACGGCGGTGTTCGTGGTGGATCCCAACGAATTCACGGAGCAGGATCCCTTCATTCTGCTCGCCGATGACCGGCTGGATTTGCCCGAAGGCGCGCCGTTGGGCGGTGAGCATCCACACGCGGGGTTCGAGATCGCCACCTTCGTCGTGGAGGGTGGTCTGAACGAAGGGGATGAAGGTGTGCTGCACGCGGGCGATGTGCTGTGGACCACTGCAGGCCGCGGCATCATCCACGGTGAGCGCGCGGTGCCATTGGGGCCCACCCGCATCCTGCAGCTCTGGTTCGCACTTCCGGCGAAGGATCGCTGGACCGAGCCGGGCTTCGAGACGATCACGCGCGCCGCGGCGCCGGTGCGGCGCGAGCCCGGTGTCGAGGCGCGCGTGTACAGCGGAGCATCCGGTGAATTGCGCGTGCAGCGGCGCGAGCACGTGCCGCTCACGCTGGTCGACATTCAGCTTGATGCGAGCGCAGTGTTCGAGCAGGATCTGCCGGCCTCGTACAATGGCTTCCTGTACGTGCTCGATGGTGCGGTGCGGGTTGGGTTTGATGCGCTGCTGCATGAGGCGCAAGTCGGCTGGCTGGATCGTCCTGCTGCCGATGGGCCGAGCGTGCTGCAATTGACCGGTGGCGATGCCGGTGCACGCGTCGTGCTTTATGCCGGTCAGGCGCAGAACTTTCCCATCGTCACGCACGGGCCGTTCGTGGGTGGCTCGCGCGCTGATCTGATGCGCATGTCGCGGGAGTACCTGGGCGGGCAGTACGTGCGCATGAGCGAGCTTGTGCGAATGCACGGATGAGAGCAGGCGGACGCGCTAGAACCCGCCCGAGCCAACCCGCGTCCACGGTCCGGCTCGACCGAGCGGGCGAGCCACACCCACCATCACGGCACCCCCAAAGAACCGTATGCCCACGTCGATGCTCGTGCGCGCCACACCGTTCCAGCGCGAGACGACTTCCAGCGAATCCGTCTGATCGACCCGGGCCCAGCCGAGGTGCACACCAACCGTTGGCGCCGGTGCGATGGCGGGCAGGTAGAAGCGACCGATTCGAATGGGCGAGCGCAGCAGTGGCAGGGTGTAGCG
>JBOHRF010000439.1:0-4358 GCA_050732575.1 Longimicrobiales bacterium | reverse complement strand
CTCTGGACCGCCACGAAATCATGGTGCGTGCCGGCAAAGGCGGGCACGATCGCGTCACCATGCTACCCACGTCCGTGCGGGCCGATGTGCGCCAGCAGATTGCGCGTGTCACGGCACAGCACGCCGCTAATGTGCGACGCGGCGCCGGCTGGGTTGCCCTGCCCACCGCGCTTGCGCTCAAGCTCGGTCACGCCGGCCACGACCTGGCCTGGCAGTTCCTGTTTCCGGCAGCGCGCCTGCACACGGATCGTGCCTCCGGCCAGCGGCGCCGTCATCATCTGCACGAAACCGCGCTGCAACGTGCCGTGACCGATGCCGTTCGGCGTGCCGGCATTGCGAAGCGAGCCAGCTGCCACACTTTCCGCCATAGTTTTGCCACCCACCTCATGCAGGATGGCTATGACATCCGCACCCTGCAGGAACTGCTTGGTCATAAAAGCCTGGATACAACCATGATCTACACGCACGTGCTCAACCGCGACGGCCTCGGTGTCCGCAGTCCGCTGGATCGTTTATGACGCCATACATGAGGACCTCACAGCCAGCAGGCCTCGCAGGTAATGCAGGAGCGCGAGGACCCACGTTCGGGCCCTGCCAGCCCACGAATACCCTGCGAGCGCAGCAGTTACCATTCGTTCCAGATGGTGGGCGCATAATGTTCGACTACAGGGAGATAGAGTGACTCTGGCAGGTCGGGTACTGCGCAATTACCTTGCGAGCCGTGCAGCGATTATAGAAACTGCGGTCATTCGGGTGCGCCGACTATGGGCGGTTCAGGATCCTGCGGAGCAGGCAGGGTTTGAGATGGCTGCGGGAAGTCTACACCGAGTTAGCCAGCGCTTCTTCAGCGCTCGACGATGAGCCGGTTTCGCTGGTTCGCCAGAATTTAGCTATGGCCAGAGTTTATCTCGAAACGACGATCTTGAGCTATCTCGTCGCGGCGCCCAGTCGTGACGTTCAAGTGAATGCGCACCAAGTCGTCACGAAACTCTGGTGGCAGCAAGCGCACACCCGTTTTGAACTCGTGGTGTCTGCTGTGACACTCGATGAAGCAGCGGCGGGCGACCCAGACGCTGCCCGTGCGCGCATGAGTCTCGTAGCCGGTTTGCCCGCTGTGCCAGTCACTCCGGAAGTTCGCGACCTTGCGCGTTCCCTGATCAGCGGCGGCATTATTCCGGGCAAGGCCTTGGCCGACGCGCTACACGTCGCGGCCGCCGCCGTAAACCGGCTCGAGTATCTTGTTACCTGGAACCTCAAGCATCTCGCTGGTGCGATTGTGCGACGACGTCTTGAGAACGGGCTTCGGGAACGAGGGTACGAATCTCCAACGATCTGTACGCCTGAAGAGCTCCTTGCCGAGCCTGAGGAATCATGACCAACCAGCCGAACCAGCCCGACCCGTCCTCAGCGACGCCGGATGATCCGATCGTCGCGCAGGTCCGGGCGCAGCGCGACTCACTTGCCGCCGCACTCAACTATGACCTCGACGCTCTTTTCGACCGAGTTAAGAAGCTCGAAGAGACTGAACGCGCAAAAGGCCGAGTGCTCCTGCGTCCAGCGACCGACACACCGGGCGCAGCTGCGTAACGGTCCATGGGCGCTGGCTAACAGAGCGGGTGAAGCTGACGCGGGCTGGTGTGCGGGTTGACCTCAGCGCGAAGCCCGCGCAGCTTACCCGCAGCGCGTTAGCCCGCCACTCGTCGACACCGTTGGCGCAGAGTCCAGTCTTCTACGAATCAGGCATTCGGTGCCTCTTCACCGAAGGTTCTCGATGGATCTCGCTAGACTACCTCTGAGTGGCCGGCCTGGATTAGATTATGGACAATTCCTCAACTTGGTGAATCTTCATGGCACGTCCATCCTCTGACATCCTGGCTGATGCGCTGGCTCTCTCGTTGGACCAGCGCGCTAAATTGGCTCGCGCTCTGATTGATAGCCTTGAATCGGACGAGAACTCTGCAACGGCGGCCGAGGTCGAAGCCGCCTGGCGTATTGAAGTTGAGCGCCGAGATGCAGAGCTCGACGCAAACCCCGGACTCGCCGTTCCTGCGCAGCAGGTGTTTGCAAACGCTGAACGTGAGCTGCAGAGGCTCCGTGACGCCCGTGATCGTGCCAAGCGTTCGGCGTAACGTTCGTGGCCGAGCGCCGCACTGAGTTTCACCCTGCTGCGGACACTGAATTCAGCGAAGCCATTCGTTACTACGAGGAACGGGAGCCTGGGTTAGGATCTGCATTTCTCAGCGAGGTGCGGCGGCTTCTTGACATCGTTCGCGACTACCCGGAAATCGGCGCAGTGATCTGGAACACGCGTCGTCGCATCCTTCTCGATCGTTTTCCATACGCACTTATCTATCGCGTTTTGAATAACGGTACGATTCGCGTACTTGCCGTGATGCATCTGCGTCGAGAGCCCACTTACTGGCACGGCCGGCGCTAGGCGAGAATCTCACGAATTCCGGCTGGCGGGCTAACAAAAGTGTGAAGTTGTCAGGCGGGTTTCGTCGCCGTGAAGATGCTGGCGAGAACTCGTACAGCGATTCCAAGCATCTGGCCGCTGGTGGGGCCTGCAACTTACACTTGGTACGTTAGGCGGAATCCGGCGCTCCGAATTTGTCTTTCCACTGCTCGGGGCGTAATTATGAGTACCGCTCGTCACCCGCATTTGATCTTCCAGTACCGAACGCGAGGAGCTGCATGAGTAAATGGGATGACGCCTTCGAAGAACATCCGGTACATGCTCTGCTCAAAAATCTAAGTGATAAGATTGGAGCGTATCGAGGCAACACCGCGGAGGGCGAAGATCAAGTCGAACATGTCATGGGTGCCGTTCGATTTGCCATTCGCCGGCTAAACGCCTCTGACCCGCACCTCGCCACACCCGCGGCGTTATCAGCCATCCAATCGAATGCAAACGCTTGTTCGGCAAGCCTTGATCAGTATGCCAGTAGCAAGGATGAAAGCTACTGGACTCAAGCGGATAGCCATGCGGATGCCCTGGTTCAAGCGGCCCTACTACTCCCTGGAATCGTATCCAAAGCGGACGTGGAAGGAGTACAGGAAGCTGTTATTCGCTTCCGCAGATCGGCAGGACAACACCTCAGAAAGCTCAACGAGCGGGCAAGCCAGCTGAGCAAGAAGATGGATGCGCTCGAGAAAGCGACAGGCACCCATGAAGCTAACCTAACGGCGCAAGTAACTCGCCTCGATACGGCCATTCAAACGTTTATCGCGAACTCGATGTCGGCTGAGAACGAAAGAGCCGCCGCGACCACTTCCGCGGAAGAGAACCGGGGAAGCGAATTCACCGAAGCAATGGCTAGCATGCGCTCGGAGGTCGAGACGTTTCTCAGCCGGTCTGATGTGGAGCTCACGGCCAAGCACAGAGCCGCCAAGTCAGACTTTGACAAGGTTGTTGGGGATCAAAAGGAAGCTGGCGCTAATGTTCTAACAGTCTTGGAACAGTTGAAGGAAAGCGCCAGGGAAAGCGTAGGCATCATCGCAGCCACTGGTATGGCCGGTGGCTATGAAAAAACCGCCAATGAGGAGAAAGCAGCGGCGGATCTTTGGCGTCGTGTAGCCATCGGAGCGTTTATTGGCATTATCCTTTTTGCGGTTTTGCTCGTGTTCTGGCCGCTGGTTACGAACCGCGATTTGACTTGGCAAAGCTTCGCGGCAAAAGCATACGCGTCACTTACGTTCGCACTTCTAGCCGCATACGCGGGCCGGGAAGCGGAGAAGCACCGACGCGCAGAGCGGTACAATAGGCAGCGGAGCTTGGAGCTACGTTCTCTAAATCCATACTTGGAACCTCTCCCCCAGGAACAACAAGCTGCGGTTCGATCCGTCGTTGCTGACAGGATTTTCGGGCGCGATGACCTAAATGCAAACGAGCCCAATGAAGGCACGTCGCCATTACCGACTGTGCTCGAGGCGCTTGCGATGCTGGTCAAGAAATGAGACCACACTCTTTCCTTGAGGGATTCCGCCTAACCAAGAGATGAAGCTGACCGCAGACGCTTCCAGCGCGAAGATGCTGGTCGGCACCCTGCGGACGCGAGCATATTGCAGGTGGCTTGGCGGCAGCTTATCTCCAATGCGTTAGCTGGCTCTAACTAACACTTGCGCATAGTAACGCCCCACGTTATTATGCGCTTGTGATCAGATCCTTTGCGGATCGCGACACGGAGCGCTTGTTCGCTCGCCAGCCGGTTCGTCGTTACCCCGCGAATCTGCAACGCGTCATGCTCCGCAAGCTGGTCGTGCTCGACTCGGCAGAGTCCCTCGACGACCTTCGGATTCCGCCGGGCAACCGTCTCGAGAAACTCCGGGGCGACCGCACCGGCCAGCACAGTATTCGC
>JBOHRF010000438.1:0-4384 GCA_050732575.1 Longimicrobiales bacterium | reverse complement strand
ACCAAAAGGGGGAGACTCTCATGAAAGCGCGCGCACTCATCGCCATTACATCAGCACTGTGTACAGCACCGTCAGTGACGCAGCTGGCGCCGGTTACACGGGCGGATGCCGGTGTGACGCTGGCGCGCATTCGCTACCAGAAGGTCACGCAGAATCACTTCCTCTGGCGTGCGGACGTGTCTCCGGACCAAGGCCAGACCTGGCTGATCGACCAGTGGATATTGGAGGCAAGCCGTATGAAATGAGCGGGCGCCGTGGGGCGCGCGCGGCCCACGCGAAGTGCTACAAACTTTCTTAAGTCGACGAAGACGGGGCAGGGTGTCATGTTGGTAGCCGGCGAAACGTCCCGGCCACCAGGAGCCTATGCATTCGATCGACCAGCAGCTGGTTTTCTCCGCAACTGACCTGAGCCATTTCCTGGCATGCTCGCATCTCACACTGCTGGATCGACGCACGGCGCTGGGCGGTCCCCAGCCGCCCAAGTACGATGATCCATCACTCGAAGTGCTGTGGCAGCGTGGCCTGGAGCACGAGCAGGCGTTCCTCGCCGCGCTGCGCAGTGACGCTTCACTCCGGGTGATTCAGATCCTGGCGCCCTCGCAGGAGCTGCCCCGATTGGAGTACTGGGCGAAATACGCCGGGGCCACGCGCGATGCCATGCGGTCGGGCGCGCACGTCATCTATCAAGGCGCGTTATTCGATGGCACGTGGCTGGGTCGGCCGGATTTCCTGACGCGGGTTGAGCGGCGGAGTCAGCTGGGTGATTGGTCCTACGAAGTGGTTGATACCAAGCTGGCACGGGAAGCGAAAGGCGGCGCGCTCTTGCAGATCCTGCTGTATGCGGAGCTGCTGGCAACCGTGCAAGGCGGGGCGCCCGAACACGTGCACCTGGCGCTGGGCGGACCGGCGGCCAGCACGCACACGTTCCGCGTGGCGGATTACGCCGCGTATTTCCGTTCCATCAAAGGTCGGTTCCTGCAACATGTGCATAGTGCGCCGGCTGTGCTGCCGCGCGCGGCGGAGCCGGTTCCGCATTGCGATCTGTGCGCGTGGCAGGGTGCGTGTGATGGTGAGCGGCGCGAGGTCGATCATCTCAGCCTGGTGGCAGGCATCAGCAAGAGTCAGCGGCGGGCACTGGTGGAGCGCGGCGTTGCCACCATGGCAGGATTGGCCAGCGTGGCGCTGCCGCTGGTGCCCCGGCTGGATGATGTCAGCGCTGCGGCGCTCACGCGCATTCACGGACAGGCACGACTGCAGGTGCAGGGCCGGCGCGAGCAGCGGCCCGTGCACGAACTGCTTATGCCCATCGTAGAGCAGCGTGGTCTGGCTGCTCTGCCCGAGCCATCACCCGGCGATCTGTTTTTCGATCTGGAAGGCGACCCCTACGCACTGATGCACGGCATCGAGTACCTGTTCGGTTTCGTGGACTGTGAGGACAGGTATACCGGCTGGTGGGCGCTCGACCGCGCCGCCGAGAAACGCGCGTTCGAGCAGTTCATTGATCTGGTGATGGCGCGCTGGCAAAAACATCCAGACCTGCACATCTACCATTTTGCCCACTACGAGCCTACGGCCATCAAGAAACTGATGGGTCGCTATAACACGCGCGAAGATGAAGTCGACCGGCTGCTGCGCGGCAAAGTGTTCGTGGACCTGCTGCGCGTGGTGAAGCAGACGCTGCGCGCATCGGTAGAGAGCTATTCGATCAAGAAGCTGGAACGGTTCTACGGATACCAGCGCGCGGTCGACCTGCGCGCGGCGAGTGGGGCGCTCGCGCATTTTGGTGCGTGGCTGGAAGGCGTGGGCACCGGCGCGGGCGCGGATATGGAGTTGTTGCGGCAACAGATCGAGGGATACAATCGCGATGATTGTGTGTCGGCGTTGCGCTTACGAAACTGGCTGGAGACCTTGCGTGATGATGTGTTGCGGCGCGGTCAGGAGCTACCACGACCCGGGCCGGAGAGTGCTGAGCCATCCGAACCGGTCAAGGCGAAGCAGATCGAAATCGATGCGTTGCATGCGCGACTCGTGGCTGATGTCCCTGTGGATGCGGCCATGCGTAGTGCCGAGCAGCAGGCGCGCTGGCTCATGGCGCAGCTGTTGGAGTTCCACCGCCGGGAAGACAAGTCGATGTGGTGGGAGTATTTCCGCTGCCTGGAACTGAGCGCCGAAGAATTGATCGAAGACCGCACCACGTTAGGTGGACTGGAGTACCAGGGCGTGGTGGGCACGGTGAAACGCTCGGAGTTGCATCGTTATCGCTTTCCCAGGCAGGAGCATGACTTGCGGCCCGGCAACGAAACAGTGGATCCGGTCACGCAGAAGTCGGCCGGCGATGTCTGGGAAGTCGATGATGCAGCGGGCACCATTGATCTGAAGCGCGGCGTAGGCAGTGAAGTTTCCCATCCGCGGGCGCTGATTCCGTACAATGATGTCCGCGAAGATGCGCTGCGCGACAGCATTCTGCGCGTTGGTTACGCGGTTGCGGAGCATGGCCTGGCCGATGCAAATCCGTACCGTTGTGCCGTAGATCTGCTGTTGCGCCATTCCACACGGGGCCGATCCGTGTTGGCGGTACAGGGACCGCCCGGTTCGGGCAAGACGTTTCAGGCGGCGCAAATGATCGTGGAGCAGTTGGCGGCCGGCAAACGTGTGGGTGTCACCGCGACCAGTCACAAAGTCATCGTCAACCTGCTCGATGCCATCGTCGATGCTGCGGCGCAAAAAGGTGTGGCCATCACGGGTATTCAGAAAGCGAAAGAAGAGCAGAAGTGCGCGGTCGATACGATTGTGCTGGCCAAAGACAACGCTTCGGTTCGGGCCGCGCTGGACAGCGGCGAGGCACAACTGGCGGCGGGTACGGCCTGGTTGTGGAGTGATGATGACCTGATCGACGCAGTCGATGTGCTGTTCATTGATGAAGCCGGCCAGTTCTCACTGGCCAATGCCATTGCGGTTGCGCCGGCCTGCAAGAGCATGGTGCTGCTGGGCGACCCGCGTCAGTTGGAGCAGCCGCAGCAGGGCGTACATCCGCCCGGCGCCGATGTGTCGGCGCTTGGCCACCTGCTGGGTGACGCGCCCACGCTGCCGCGCGAGCGCGGCCTGTTCCTGGACAAGACCTGGCGGCTGCACCCGGAGATCTGCGCCTTTACGTCCGAGATCTTCTACCAGGGTCGCCTGACGGCTCGCCTCGAGCTGGCAGGTCAGGAAGTACGCGGTCCCGCACCCTGGAACGGCAGCGGCCTGCGCTTCGTGCCGGTTGCGCACATTGGCAACACGAACGAATCGCCGGAAGAGGCGGAGGTCATTGCCACCCTGGTCAACTGGCTGGTGCAGGAATGCACGTGGATCGACAAGCACGGCGCCGAGCAGCCGCTGACCCTCGATCACATTGTGATCGTGGCGCCATACAATGCGCAGGTCGCTACCATCGCTAAGCTGTTGCCAGCAGGCGCGCGCGTGGGCACGGTCGACAAGTTTCAGGGTCAGGAAGCGCCCGTCTCCATCTATTCTATGGCCACGTCGAGTGCAGACGATGCGCCGCGCGGGATGGAGTTCCTGTACAGTCCGAACCGACTCAATGTGGCCACTTCACGCGCGCGCTGCCTGGCCATTGTGGTAGCGAGTCCGGCACTGTTCGCACCCGATTGCAAGACACCCGCTCAGATGCGACTGGCAAATGCCTTCTGCCGGTTCAGAGAGTTGACGGGGTTAACGGCACCGGCATGAGCACGTCCCGGGGATGTCGATGGCGTTGGCGATGGTCCCCTTGCGACTTGTTCTCAATCGGTCCTACCCTTGATTGACAGACGCCACTCTGCTCCACATTCAGGAGGTTGGTAATGACCTCGCTAAACCTTCTCTCGCGCCTCGTCACCAAGCGGCCCGAGCGCCAGCTGCGCTGCAGTTTCTGCGGCAAGCCGGAAGACCAGGTGCGGCGCATGGTTGCCGGTCCCGGGGTCTACATCTGCGATGCCTGTGTGCAGCTGTGCGCAAAGGTCATCGAAGAATCTGACGCGCCGACGCAAGCGTGAAGGCCGTAGACCCTTCCGTACTCTCCCAGTATCTCGAGTCGTTGGTGCCCGCGCGGCCGGCCGAGCTGGTCCGCATGGAAGCCATTGCGCGCCAGACAGACTTCCCCATCATCGGCCCGACTGCGGGCTGGTTCTGCTATCAGCTGACCCGACTGGTGAATGCACGCACGGTGTTCGAGCTGGGCTCGGGCTACGGCTATTCCACGGCCTGGTTCGCGCGCGCCGTGCGCGAAAACGGTGGTGGTGTGGTGCACCATGTGGTGTGGGATGAAGAGCTGTCGCGCCGCGCGCGCGAGCATCTGAAGGCTCTTGCCCTCGATGACCTGGTCCGGTTCGAGGTGAGTGAGGCC
>JBOHRF010000437.1:0-4398 GCA_050732575.1 Longimicrobiales bacterium | reverse complement strand
GATACGGTTGCGTGACGGCGACCAGGAAGATGCCGGCCAGAGCCACCAGAGCGAGCTGCAGTGTCGTGATGAGCGCGCGCCTGGGTGCGGCGGAGTAATCGATCTGGTTTTCGGGTGAACTCGGCAACGCGCGCAGTGCCAGGCGCTGGGCGAGCATGCGACTGGTGTGCAGCAATCCATAGAGCAGGGGCGCGCCCAGGAGTGTGGCTGCGCCGAGCACGATGCCACGCGCAACGGAAGGCTGCAGTTCGAAGGCATTGCCCAACATGGAGGTAAGGCGGGGCAATTCGAGCGCGAAGCCAACGATCAGCACTGCAATCAGGAGTACATCGGCAAACAACAATCCGGTCAGGCGCCAGCTGCCTCGCTCCGCACGAGACGGCGTTCGGATGCGCTCGATCCAGGAGCCGTAGAGCGCGACGAAGGTCTGCATGGGTTTGGGCAGGCTGCGATCCAATCGATTGGCCAGCGGCTGTGAAGAGCGGATGAGCCAGGGCGTAGTCAGCGAAGTCAGGGCGGAGACGGCAATGGCAACCGGATAGAGAAATGGCCGGGTAGCGCCGTTGGCCAGGCCGACACCGGCAATGATGAAGGAGAATTCGCCGATTTGGGCGAGGCTCATGCCGGTGCGTACGGAAGTAGGCACGCTGTAGCCTGTGAGGAACGAGGCTGTGCTGACGGCCAGCACTTTACCCATCATGACAGCGAGGGCAAGCAGGAGAACAGCAACCCAGTTTTCGGCGATCAGCGCAGGATCGATGAGCATGCCCACGCTCACGAAGAAGATGGCAGCAAACAGGTCGCGCACGGGTTGAATGAGATGCTCGACCGTTTCGGCCACGCCGGACTCGGCGGCCAGTGCGCCGGCCATGAATGCGCCGAGTGCCACCGAATAGCCGAAGGTGAGTGCCACCAGCGCGGATCCGAACGCCAGGCCGACCATGGCCACTACGATGGTTTCCTGGCGTCCAACGCGTACCAGGTGGCGGGTCAGGCGGGGAATCAAGAGCAATCCGATGACCAGGAATGCAACCAGGAAGACCAACAGTCGCGCGCTGGTGCTGGCGATGGTGCTAAAAGAAAGGCCTGCTTGTGGTGATGCCGTGGTCAACATGGCGAGGAGCAAAATGGCGATCAGGTCTTCCACGATCAGAATGCCGAAGACCAGGTCGGTGAAGCCGCCTTTGATGCCCTGCTCCTGAAAGGCTTTGACGATGATGGTCGTGCTCGAGATGGCGACGATCGCACCTGCGAACACCGATTCCAGCGTGGTCCAGCCAAACGCCTGGCCGATCAGGAAGCCGATCAGGCCCATGAAGGAACTCTCTGCCAATCCAACGACGCCCGCGGTAGGAAAGATCTTGATGACGCGGCGCAAGCTGAATTCCAGGCCGAGCGCAAACATCACCAGGATCACGCCCAGCTCGGAAAGCGCGTGCACGGTCTGTTCGTCCGCGGCCAGCGGAATCAACGGAAAGTTCGGGCTGATGATGAGACCCGCCATCAGATAACCGAAGATGACGGGGATGCGCAGGCGTTGAAACACGGTGGCCGTCAAGCCTGCCGTGACCAACACCAATACGAGAGTACCGAGGAAGTGCTCTGCTTCCATCAGACTGCGCTGAACGGATACACGATCAGGGCAGTCGCAGTGCAACGAGTGATCCGGACAGATTCGCAGAACCAATGGCCATGACGATGTACTGCTTGCCTTGATGCAGGAACGTCATGGGCGCCGCGCCGCTCGTGGCCGGCAATGTGACGGTGCCCAGCTCCTTGCCTGTGCGCTTGTCCACGGCGTGGAACAACGGAGCGCCGCCTCTCCCTTCGCCGTACATGAGCAGGGTCTTGGTGACCAGCTTGGTGGCGTGTGTGGGCTTGCCCGTGCGCGGCAGGTTCACACCGCGCAGCAGCGCATGATTCTTCACGTTGTCCGGTGTGTCCCCATTGGGAATCCACCACAGAATATTCCCCGTGTTCAAATCAATGGCTGTGATGCGGCCGTACGGTGGCTTGAGCAGTGGCAAGCCATCGATACCGCCCACACCACCGGGTCCGTTGGTGACCAGGTCCATGTTGGCTTGCGGATCGCGCGACTTGCCCGCCAACAACACGGGTGCACTGCACGCGCGCGTGGTCGCCGTATACAGGATGCCGGTTTCCGGATCGACCACGGTGCCGCCCGGGATGTTGGTGCCGCCATTGGCGCCCGGACAGTGGATCGATGCGCGGATGCCTTTGGCTGGATCCGCCAGTGCGGGCGGATTGAAGAGCGGTCCGAGACGGAATGGCTTGATGGCTTCCAGCGCGCGCCGGCGCAATTCGGGCGTAAAGTCGATGAGATCGTCAATTGTGATGCCCTGCTGCTCATACGCAGCAGGCCGCGTCGGGAATGGTTGCGTGGGCGATGTTTTTTCTCCGGGCACATCGGACTGCGGCACAGGACGCTCGACGATCGGCCAGACCGGCTCACCGGAGTGACGATTGAAGACGTACGCAAAACTCTGCTTGGTGGTCTGCACCAGCATGGGAACCGAGCGGCCGTTCACGGTTGCGTTGACCAGGTTGGGCGCGTGTGGATTGTCGTAGTTCCAGATGTCGTGATGCACGGTCTGGAAATGCCAAACCCGTTTGCCCGTCTTTACATCGAGCGCGAGGACGCTCGTAGAAAACAGTGTGCTGCCCGGACGATGCCCGCCGAAGTAGTCGTTGGTACCGGGATCGGTCGGGATGTATACGATGCCACGCTCGAGATCCGCGGACATGGGCGCCCAGGCCGACACGTTGCCCGTGTACTTCCAGGAATCTTTCTCCCACGTCTCATTGCCAAATTCACCGGCCTGCGGCACCACATTGAACTTCCAGAGGAATTTCCCCGCGCGCGTGTCATACGCCAGGATGTGACCGGGTACGTTTTCCTTGCGCGTCTGGTAATAGCCCTGCTCGTGTGAGTTGCCGACTACAATGACGCCGTTCACCACGATCGGTGGTGAAGAGTTGGTGATGTACCCGACTTCCTCGGGAATGCCGAAGTCCGGGTCATACTTGTAACCGAAGTCGGCGAGCAGGTCGACCGTACCGTTTTTGCCGAACGCGGTGATGAGCTGACCGGTCTCGGCATCCAGTGCGTGCAGGAAGAATGCGGGTGTCACTACGTAGATGCGGCCGCGTCCATCGATCTCATCGTAGGCCACACCTTTGCCGTAGTCTTTTCGCATCGAACGTTCCCAGCGCTTGGTGTGCGGTTCGCGGAACGTCCACAGCGTTTCACCCGTGGCCGGATCGATGGCAATCACGGTGCGGCGCGAGCCGGCTACCGTGTAGAGCTTGCCTTTGATGTAGCTGGGTGTAGCGCGCAGCAGGCTGCCCGCTTCCGTGGAGTAGTTGTCACCGCGCCAGATCCAGGCCACCTCGAGCTTGCCGAAGTTCTCGGCATTGATCTGGTCGAGCGGCGAATACCGTGTGCTCCACGCGTCGCCGCCCCAATAGCGCCATTCACCGGGAGGGTTGCCGCGCTCCTGGGCCGAAAGACTTCCGGAAGAGAGGAAGGGAGGAAGAACGAACGCAAGAATGAATAGAAGCTGGGCGGAGGCGCGGCCTGAACGAAGCGCCAGCGCACTCGCTCCACGCAGTGACCGCAGGTTCTGAGTTCGCATGAGGTACCTCGAGCTGGTTGAGAAGGGCGTGCGCATCGATCGGCCGGCTCGCCCAAACCGTGGCGCAACGTGCGGCCTGGCGCGCCGAGTAGCAAGGGACGGCGTCTGCAGGGGCGTGTCCGGGCAAGGAAGTGCGTGCAGATTGTTGGTGAGCAAGCACAACCCGATCGGGAGGATACACTATGGACTCGCCAGTGCCTGACCCACAGGGTCTCCGCACGTATGAGGAAATTCTGGGCAAGCCGTTCGAAAAACCGCTCACCGGATTGCGTGAGCCAACCATCAACCATCTGTTCGCGCACGTTTGGAACCGGCCGCATCTCTCCCAGCGCGAGCGCAGGCTGATCACAATAGCCCTGCTGGCCGCCCAGGGTCGCCCGGATCAGCTGCGTGACCACATCCGGGGCGCCCGCAAGCGGGGCATTCCCCGGGACGATATACTGGAAACCATGGTGCAGGTCGGGCACTACGCCGGATGGGCTTCGGGCATGAGTGGGCAGGTGGTGGCCGAGGCCGTGTTCGAGGAACCGGCCTGACCGCCGGCACCGACCCTGGAACTCCGGATCGAATGAAGCAGTAGTGAACAGGCCTGCTTCTTCCCCCTTCGAGGCGCGTATGAAGAAACGCTTCCTGCTCGGCGCTTTCGCCCTGATCGCCGCTGCCTGGCTCACTGCCCCTGCATCCGCGTGGCAAACTTCGATGCAACAGGACTCCTGGCTGGCCTGGCTGGGCTGCTGGAAGG
>JBOHRF010000436.1:0-4408 GCA_050732575.1 Longimicrobiales bacterium | reverse complement strand
CCCCACGTCTCCCCCTACGACAACGCGCACTTACGCGTTGAGCTGGTAGTAGCCCCAAATATTCTTGTCGGCAGCGTCATTGCCCGAGTATCGGATGCTCTTGCTGTGCCAAACGATCGAATTGTTGGTTGAGTTGCCGTCCACGGACTCGAGCTTGTTCGTCCCGTAATTCACTTTTGTCACGATGAAATGATGCCAGGCGTACTGGCCGCTGGAATTCGCCGCGCCGCGAATCCACGCGACATCGCCAGCACGAATGTTCTGATCTCCGCTGCGCCGGACCACGCCCGATCCCTTGATGCCTTCGCCCAGCCGCCACTTGACGTCCAGGCCACCCCAGCGTTTGAGCACGTAGCAGGCAAAGATGCCGCACCAGTGGATGACGTAACCGCCCATCTTGATGCCGCTGCTGCGCGTGCGGAGGCTGTTCTCAGCATCGGTCAGGCTGGGTGCCTGGAGCCCGGCGGTCGTGAAGATGTTCTGAATCTCTTCGGCCGAGGGCTTCCAGCTTCCGTGGTCCGATTCCCAGATAGCCCAGTCCACCACGTCAGTGCGAATTGGCATGAGACGCTCCGGGTTGGTGATGATGGATTCCGCGCGATAGGCCGCCGTTCCGCTCACAAGATGGACGACGCCACCGTATCGGATGGTCACTGGAAGCGAACTGGAATTTCGTGGGTTGGCGGTGAGCGTAGGCGATTGCGTGGCGGTGGCGGTCAGCACAGGCGGTGGAGCGGTAGGCCTCCCGCAGCCTCAGGCCGCCAGGCGAGCATGGTCGCGCCACACTTCCGGGGGGACCAGCAGCACAGGTCCATTGCACTGCCGAACCACGGCGGAGGAAACACTGCCCAGCAGATCACGTTGGTGCGTGGTGCGACCGTGCGTGCCCAGCACCGCCAGATCGACCTGGCCCTTGTTCACGTGCTGCAGGATGGCCGCGGCCGGATCTTCGGCTTGTTCCACACATTCGCGGATCGCTACACCGGTGGCAGCGGCCACGCGCGCGTGCACGCGTTCCACGTGCCGGTGCAGAGCTCGTTCCGCATCGCTCCGCTGCTGTGCATCACTCGATACGTGGATCACCTCCAGCTCCGTGGGCTGCGCTTGTGCGTTGCGTGACGGCCTACGCAAGGCCGAAGCCCAGGAAAGACCCACCAACAGTGCGCCGTTGGCTGCATCGGTCAGGTCGACCGGGACCAGCACGCGGTCCAGGGGGAGGGCGAGCGGCCTGGGTACCACCAGGCAGGGCGTTTGCGCGCGCCGCACCACGCGATCGGCCGTACTACCCAGCCTGCCCGTGCGTTGGCGTTGTCGATGGGGTCCCAGCACGATGACATCGGCGCTCACTCGTTCAGCATGCTCGGCTATGACATCGGCCGCTTCCGCTACCACAATGCGCACATCGTCCGGCTGGTGATTGCCCGGGATGGTCATGCGCACCCAGTTGGCAATGTCATCTTCGGTTTCCGAGGTGCGTGTTAGCGCTGCGTGCAACACGATCAGCCGCGCGTCGGTCAGCCGGGCCAGAGACGATGCGGTCTGGAGTGCGGCCTCCGAGCCATCCGTCAGATCTACAGCCGCCAAAACACAATGCAGGGTGAGCGGTCGCAACACAAAACTCCGCGCAACGGAAAACCACAATCCCATACTGAAAGAATAGTGCCCGGGAATCCGTGACCCGTCAGGTCCAGATTCTGCACCCTTCGGATTACCACAGCACGTTGAGGTCGACCATGGCACAGGATCCGGCGTGCAGTCAGTCGCCTCAACTTCCTCGATACTTTGCCGGCAGCGGGCCGGCCGCGTTCTCTTCATCCCACGTGATGCTCAGGATCCACCAGCGGCCATCGCGTTTCACCAGCTGAACCGCATTGACGCCGCGTCCCTGGATTTGACGAGGTTGGTAGGGGCCCTTCTCGTAGGTGGTGAAGACCTGCGCAATGTCGCCGTATTGATCCACCACCATGTTGATCTGGCGCTCGAAAAAGCCCTGGTCGCGCTCCGTTCCTATGACCCCTCTCCAGCCGGCGTCGATCCAGGCGATGAAGGAATCCACGCTCATGAGGCGGCTCTGTCCCTGGGTCTGCCGTTGCTGCGGCAACAGGTGTGCGCCCGGCAGCATGATGGCGCGCAGGCGCTGCCACTCGAAGGGTTTGCCCGGCTGGCGCGTCACCGAAGCGTAGAGCTCGGTCATGACGCCCTCAATGGTTTGAAATTGCGCCGGGCTCTGTGCGGACAGGGCCGACGCACTCCAGGCCATGGCCACCAGTCCAGCCGCCATTCGCTTCACAGGTAATCCTCCAGCATGACTACGTGTCGGCCGGAAGTGTGGCCCGCGTACGCGGCGCTGAACATGTCAGGGTGACGAGTGCAACGCGCAAAGTGATGGCTCGACACCGCACCCCGGGGTCCCCGGCTGGGCCATGCCGTTCTTGACATGTGACTAAATAGTCACATATTAGGGCGTGACCGATGATGACCGGGTGTTCAAGGCACTGGCCGACTCCACGCGGCGTTTTCTGCTGGACCGGCTCAATCAACGTGACGGCCGCACGCTGACCGAGCTCGAGTCGGAGCTGGAGATGACGCGCTTTGGCGTGATGAAGCATCTGCGCGTACTGGAGGAAGCAGGTCTGGTGGTCACGCGGCGCTCGGGGCGGGAAAAGCTTCACTTCCTGAACGCAGTGCCCATACGCCAGATCCACGACCGGTGGATCGACAAGTACACAGAGCGCCGCGTGTCGGCGCTTCTGGACCTCAAGAAAGAACTGGAGGAGACAGGATGACGACTATGACCGAACCCACCGTGACTACCACGCAAGTGCATCGTGTGTACATCCGGGCTACGGCGCAGGCGATCTGGGATGCCATTACGAAACCGGAATGGACGGATCGCTACGGTTATGGCGGGCTGGCCGAATATGATTTGCGGCCGGGTGGCAGGTACGTCTCGCGTTGGAATGAGGAGATGCGCAAGACGCACAACCTGCCCGAGATTGCTGTGGATGGGCAGGTGATGGAAGCGGATCCGCCGCGCAAGCTGGTTCAAACCTGGCGCATGGCGATGGATCCCGATTTAGCTGCTGAGGGATTCACGCGCCTCACTTATGAGATCGAAGAGGGCAAAGGCGGAGTCACCAAACTGACGGTGATTCACGATCTGTCTGGTGCGCCCAGGACTGCCGTGCTGGTTGCCGGTGGATTGGAAGACGTGGGAGCGGGTGGAGGCTGGAGATGGGTGTTGAGCGATCTGAAGTCGCTGCTGGAGACGGGCCAGCGGCTGGACGCCTGAGGCTGGAGCGCGGAGGCCCTGCGTGGTCGCAGGGTCTCCGCGGGATCCGAGATTGCGCGCTGCGAATTCGAGGCGCACCCTTCCTGGCCCGGTCAGCCAGCACATAACTCCCACAGTCACAAGGAATGTTCTACGACGCAATTGTCGTTGGAGCCGGCCCTGCCGGCTGCGCGGCGGCGTATGATCCTGCGGCTCTTGCGCAGTGCTCATGCGCTTTGCGCCAGGACCGTACGCGCTGAGTTCGATGAATTCTGTTTGCAGCGCACAGTCGAGCGGGGCGCCGAGGGCCGCGTCATTCGTCACATCGTGGGTCTCAACGAAGACCGTACGGTTGTCCAGCTGGATACGTCCGAAGGTTCGCTACGCGGGACGTACCTGGTCGGTGCTGACGGAGCGAACAGCGTTGTGCGCCGTTTGCTGCCGGGGCTGGGCCACACGGCGTGCGGGTTCGCCATCGAAGCGCACGTGCCGTTGTGCGTTGCTTCGCTCCTGGCCTTCGATTTCGGAGTTGTTGAGTACGGTTACGGCTGGGTGTTTCCCAAAGGTGACCACGCCAACGTCGGTCTTTACAGTAATTCCACCAGGTGGCGACCGGATCGGGCCGCGCTGGCCGAGTACGGGCAGCAGCGTCTGGGTGTGAGCGACCTGTCACAGGTTGTCGGTCACCCCGTCGGTCTCCATGGGTCGAACGTCCTCGCCACATCCCGCATTGCGCTGGCCGGTGACGCGGCGGGACTGTGTGATCCGTTGTTGGGGGAGGGCATCCACAATGCGCTGGCCAGTGGGCAGGCCGCAGCCGCTGCCATTGATAGAGCGGGGCAAACCGGCCGCCCGCTGAACACTGTGTACGCGACGGCGCTGGAACCGGTACTTCGTGACCTGCGGATTTCCCGACGCGCAGCGCGGCGATTCTATCGCCATCTCGACTTCGGTTACCGAGTGCTGAGGACAACCGTGATTCGCGCCGCTCTGGTCAAGGGCCGCGCACGAGGGATGACATTCTCGGACACCACACATCGGTTCTTCCTGCTCCCGCTATTACGCGTGAAACCATGGGTGCACGACGCTGCAAGGGCGTAGCTATACTGGGTGGTGGTGTGGCCGGAATGAGTGCGG
>JBOHRF010000435.1:0-4432 GCA_050732575.1 Longimicrobiales bacterium | reverse complement strand
CGACAATGAACGACAATGCCCACATGATTACCTTCGACGATATCGAGATCCGCCGGCCCGAACTGGCGAAATCTTACCTGCAACTGCTCCAGGCTCAGCCTGGCCGGCCAATTGCGCTATTTGCACCACGGCGGGTCGGCAAGACGTTCTTCCTGGACCAGGATCTCACTCCTGTATCCCGAAAAGCGCGGTTCGTTCCCGTTTATGCGGATCTCTGGTTGAATCAAGCTGCGCCATTGGCAGCAATCAACCATGCGTTGGAAGAAGCGCTGGACGATCTCACTGTGCCCGCGACCCGCGCCGGAAAGATCGGGAAAACACCCGTCAAGAAAATTGGGATGCTCAGCGCCAGTGTTGAGCTGGGCGACGAGCCCACCAGGCGCAAGCTGCCCGACGATCCTGCACTCCGGTTTGACACCCTGGTCGCGCGGCTGGCGTCGCAATCTGGCCATACGATTCTGTTGATGTTGGACGAAGTGCAAGTGCTGGCCGAGCTCGCCGACGGTCGATCGGCCATCGCTACGATCCGAGCGGTTCTGCAGAAGCGCAAGCGAGACGTCCTTGCGGTTTTTACGGGTTCCTCGCAAGAGGCCTTGGCAGCGATGACGGTCGCTTCCGGCGGACCGATGTATCAATTTGCCCAGTTGCTCGATTTTCCCACCCTGGGTATTGAGTACCCCAAGGCCCTGGCCAAACACTTTGCATCAGTGCACGCCGACAAGACACTTGATGTCGACGATCTTGTGAAAGCATTCGAGTTTCTCGGCCACAAGCCCGCATTGATGAAGGACCTGGTGAAATGGATGTCGGCCGAGGGCGTGACGGACGTGCAGCTCGCCCTGAATCGGTTCGTTCAAGACGGACGACTTATCGCGGGCTGGGAAGGTCTGCTGGCAAGCCTACAGCCATTTGAACAGGTATTACTGAGCGTCATCGCGAAGGGTCACGCACCGTTCGCGAAGGGCACGATTACATTGCTCAACAAAGACCCACGTTTCACCGCTTCGGTGTCGAAGGTCCGTGCCGCGCTGGAACGCCTGCGCAAGTCCGGTGTTCTGGCCAAGACGGCGGGTCGCGGCTACCTCATAGATGACACGTTGTTCGCCGAGTTTCTGAAACGTCATTAAGACCGGTTGGGGTTGCTAGAGCAATCCAGCGGGGGCTCGTTTCGCACGCGATTGACGCAAGATGGGCGCACCGGGTCGCGCCCAGAATAGCATTGTTATATGGCATAACAATTTAACATAAATCTTTTTATGCGAACTGTTGGTATGTTCTGAAGTGTTGCGTTTAGGACGGCACAGAAGCTTCAGCTGCCGCAACGGAAAAGTGCTTTTATGGTATCTTTCGCCGTTGCGTTTTGTTGTGGGTTTTATGTTCGTTCAGGTCAGCGCCGCCGCCGTGCCGCGGGTGCTCCAGGGGGTTGCGCTGGTCGACAGCAACCACATGCCCAGGTATTGGGCCGCGGTCTGGCTGGTCGTCGCGGGTGTTCAATGGGCAACGTCCACGCAGACCATGCGGCTGCGGTACATCGAGAACCTGTATGAGCATGCGGATCGGTTATTCCAGGCGAATGCGCTGGATGACGCGCTATCCGACCTTGACGATGCCCGCCTTGCGGACATTCTCGAGTCGTGGTTCGTGAGTCTACGTAATCAGCCTGTCGCCACTCGCAGCAACGAGGACCGGTGGCAGACCGGGCTGGCGTTCGTGACATCGGTGGTCACATGGCTGTCGAAGTCGGCGGACGCGAAGATGCGACAGATCGAAGCGCGCATCCACCGACTATCAACTCTTTACCGCCAGCTTCACATTCGCCAAGGTGCCCGCAGCGAGACCGTTCGGTCATTGCCCTCCAGCGTGGTCGAGAGTCTCTATCAGATCCTGGATCCGGAATCGGATGCCAATCCCTTCCAGCGCGCGCCCACGCGCTGGCGGGTCTTCATCGCGTTCGTGCTGATGCTGCATCAGGGGCTGCGCCGCGGCGAACTCTTGCTGCTGCCAGCGGACGCCATCAAGAGCAGCTATGACCGCGAACTTGGCCGGACAAGGTACTGGCTGAACGTCCGGCAAAACGAGTATGAAGAAGTTGGCAGCGACCGCCGTTACTCGAAACCCAGCATCAAAACGCGCCATTCGGTCAGGCAAATTCCCGTCAGCGACGCAACGGCGGGCCTGGTGCAGATCTATTGCGAAAATTACCGGGGCCGGCCTTCGCATTCGTTCATGTTAAGCGCTCAGACTGGTAGCCCTCTTTCCACAGAGTCGTTGACGAAGATCTTTACAACGATATCGAAAGCGTTGCCGACAGATGTGCTGCAGGAACTGCACGACCGCACCGGAAAGAAGTCGGTCACCTGCCACGACCTTCGACATACGTGCGCCGGATTGCGGCTTCACCAGTTGCTCGAGCGAGGCGACTCGATGCCCGAAGCGCTGCAGAAACTGCGTACATTCTTCGGATGGTCGAAAGAGTCGGACATGCCGTCGCGCTATGCCAGGGCTGTCTTTGAAAGCCGACTGGCAAGCGTATGGAACGACGCGTTCGACGATCGTGTGGCCTTGCTGCGCGCGCTGCCGCAGGGACGCTGAGCATGCGGGAGGCCTTCTCATCCCGGCTTCGTGGGCAAGCCGAGCCATCGGCGCTCGAAAGCATGATGGCGTCATTGCCGGAGCTACCGCCCGTTGTACGCTACTACGACGACTTCGCCGACCAACTCCGCACCATCGCGGCAGTCCGTCAGACAGATGCCTTCGGACTTCACATCAATGGTCGGATGTTCCGGCTCGACTTCGGCCGGTATCCTGCTGTCTACGGCGCTCTGCAGAAGCAGCTACTGGTCTTCCTGCTGGGCGAAGACGTGCATATCTCGACCTGCTTCAATGTATTGGCCGCAGCAATGCATCTCGAGGTGCATGACGTCGACCGCGTTGTTGCCGCCGGCCCAACCCGTATAGCAACGATATGGATGGCGCTACGCGCCCGTCAGTTGCCGGTTTACGCCTATCGTTTCGTTAAGGCGGTCCTGCGGCTGCTATGCAGACATCGCCTGCACGGGTGGTCCGAGTCCTATCTGACCTATGTCAGCGCTGCCCTGCCCGGCCCTGCGTCGGACGCATATGCCGGTGTGCGGTCCGGGGATGTCTTCCTGAGCGCTGATGAAGAAGCCGTGATCGTTCGCCACCTGGACGAAACGTCGGACCTCGTGAGGACCCGAGGCTGGTCAGGCGTCGCGCACGACCAGCTTTGCGAGGCCGCGATGGTGCTCTGTTCCTATCAGTTCGCCATGCGCCCCATTCAGGTCGCGATGCTGACGATGCGCGATGTACGGGTCTGGCAGCCAGAGTCCGGCGGCGAACCGGCTGTTCACCTCACGTTCCTCATGGTCAAGCAGCGGGGAAGGCTTCGCAAAAGGCCGATGGTTCGTCGTGTGAAACAGGAGTGGGCGGTGCTGTTCACGGCCCTGGTCGCCTATGCAGACTTGCAAGGTCGCGACGCGAGCGATCGCGTCTTCGACGTCAGTTCGAATCATGAGACCGGCTCTCGCATCGCCCGCTGCGTGGAACGCCTCATCGGGGATGACGCTTGCGCGATGGACCTTCGCCATACGGCAGCCCAACGCCTCGTTGACGCTGGTGCAAGCCACGAGGAACTGGCCGAGTTCATGGGGCATTCCGATGTACGGACGGGACTGGTGTACTTTGCGGCGTCAGCCTCTCACGCGGAACGGGTCAACCGGGCACTCGGCGCGTCAGAGATATACCGGCGGGTGGCAAAGATCGCGCACGATCGGTTCATCTCCCCGGAAGAGCTCGCCCAGCTCAAGGGAGAACAGCAGATCGCCGGCGTGCCTCACGGCATCCCGATCGCCGGCATCGGCGGCTGCACGTCAGGGCAACCAGCCTGCCCCTACAATCCGGTGACGTCGTGCTATGGGTGCAGGAAGTTCATGCCTTTGCACGACAAAACGATGCACGAGAGTGTATTGGCCGCAATGCGTGAAGTGGTCTCGCTCTTCGAGCTGAGTTCCCGTGGTGATGCCCGATCGCCGGCCTACCTGCAACTGCAGCGCACGATCGCCGAAATACAGGCGGTCATTGACGAGTTGGAAGGCGAGCGCCGATGAACCCACACTACTCTGCCTTCATCGAGTTGGGCAAGGCACTCGTCGGTGAAAAGGGCCTGCAATGGGACATACCTCTGGACGAGGCAGGCGCTGCTCGTGACGGTGTCGGCTGGAATCTGACGGCGGTTACCTGTGACGTGCCACCCCCAAACCACTACCTGCGAGATCTCGGCGCTGAGGCGAAGGCGCTGGCTATCGTCAATGCAGAGCGCGTCGAGCGTGGCCTGATGCCACTGCCCCGGCGAGCGCTGGCTGTCTCGTGGCAAGACCTGATTAAGGCAGCGGTGGCTGAACAGTTGCTGTTC
>JBOHRF010000434.1:0-4442 GCA_050732575.1 Longimicrobiales bacterium | reverse complement strand
AGCTACAAGTGCGACAGGCGTACGATGCGGTGGTGGCGGCGCAGCGCGCATTGCAGGCGGCCCACGATCGTGTGACGGCCGCGCGCCGCTCGTACGAGCTGGCTGCGCGCCGTTACGAGGAAGGCATGGCTGCACCCATCGAGTTGCTGGATGCGCGGACGGCATTCACGGCCGCGCAGATCAATCAGGTTTTGACTCGTTACGAGTACGGCGCGCGCCACATCGAGCTGGAGCGGGTGGCCGCGCTGCGGGATCTGGATTCTGACCTTGGGAGGACACAATGAAGGGCGAGGGCGAGGTTCGGGGCGGCGTCATGAACGGGCGAATCCTCGGTTTGATGGTCATCTCAGTGCTGGGGCTTGGGGCGTGCCATCGGGCGGATGGGAAGGATGCGCCTGTGCATGTCGAGCAGGAAACTCCAGTGCGTGCGATCAGCATAGCAGCGGACAGTTTTGCGCCGGTCATTGAGGCCTCGGGTGTGCTGGCGGCGCGCGAGGAGATTCCGCTGGCGTTCAAGATTGGTGGCGTAGTGGCGCGCGTGCTGGTGGAGGAGGGGCAGCGTGTGCGGGCAGGTCAGACCCTGGCCATGCTGGATCCGATCGAAATCGATGCGGCCGTGGCGCGCGCCCGGAGTGCGCTGGACAAGGCGGAGCGGGATCTGCAGCGCGCGCGCAATCTCTACCAGGACAGTGTGGCCACGTTGGAGCAAGTACAAAACGCGACTACGGCGGCCGAGATCGCGCGCTCGGATTTCGAGACCGCGCGCTTCAACCAGCGCTACGCGGTTGTGGTCGCGCCCGCTGCGGGCGCTGTGCTGCGCCGGACGGTCCAACCGGGTCAGCTGGTGGCCGCGGGCCAATCGGTGCTCGTGTTGGGCAACGACGCAGCCGGTGTGGTAGTGCGGGTCGCGCTTTCCGATCGGGATGCAGTGCGTGTGCGCAGCGGCGATGCCGCAGAGGTCGCGTTCGATGCGTTCCCCGGGCAGAGCTTCCGGGGCCGCGTGCGGCAGGTGGGCGCAGCTGCACATCCGCAAACCGGCACCTACGCCATCGAAATTGCACTGGCACAACCGCCGCGCGCCCTGTCCGGCCTGATCGGTCGTGCGCGCATCCAGCCGTCGGCGCGTGAGCAGGTCACGTTGGTGCCCATCGATGCGATCACGGAAGCCGATGGCGCACATGGCGTGGTCTACGCGCTCGAGACCGATACGCGCGTGCGGCGCGTACCCGTGACTCTGGGCGTGTGGTCCGGCGATCGGGTCAGCATTGTGTCCGGCCTCGATGGCATCTCACGCATTGTGACGACCGGCTCCGCCTATTTGAGTCATGGCGCGAAAGTGAAGATCGTGCCATGAAGATCATCGACTTTAGCGTGAAGAACTGGCAGTTCACGGTGGTCGTGTTCTTCATGATGGTGGCCGTGGGCCTTTCCTCGTGGTCCAGCATTCCACGTGGTGAAGATCCGGCCTTTCCCATCCCGGGCTACCAGGTGATCGCGGTGTATCCGGGCGCCACACCATCGGACATGGAAGAGTTGGTGGTCGATCCCATCGAGGAGCGGCTGGGCGAGCTGCAGCAGCTCAAAGAGATTCGGACGCGCATTGAAGATGGCATGGCCTTCCTGTGGGTCGAGTTCGAGACCTCGGCCGATGCCAATCGCAAGAAAGAAGAAGTACAGCGCGAGATCAATGCACTGCGGCCCAGCCTGCCCCGCGACCTGCACCGGCTGACGGTCGAGCAGGGCGGCAGCCATCGCGTGAACATCGTACAAATCGCGCTGGTCTCCGAGTTGGCGCCTTACCACGAGCTGGAGCATTACGCGGAACAACTGGAAGAGCGCATCGAGTTCGTGCCCGGTGTGCTGGCTGCAGAAGCACAGGCATATCCGGAGCGGCAGGTCAGTGTATCCCTCGATTTGCAGCGGCTGGGCGAGCTGCGCATCCCGGCCTCACAAGTGCTGCAGGCGATCGGCAGTGAAGACGCCAACATTCCAGGCGGCAGTGTCGAGATGGGCGGGCGCAAGCTGAGTGTGAAGAGCAGCGGCAACTACGCTTCGCTCGAGGAAGTGCGTAACACCGTGGTCGCGGGCGCGCGCGGACAAATCGTGCGTCTGGGTGATGTGGGCACCGTGGCCTGGGGTTATGCCGATGCCAGCTACAGCGCGCGCTACAACGGCCAACGCGCGGTGTTCGTGAGCGCGCAGCAGAAGCAGGAGTTCAACATCGCAGTGGTGCGCGCTGGCATTTACCTTGAGCTCGATCGGTTCGAGAAGACGCTGCCACCCAGCATCAAGCTGGAGCGCGGCTTCGATCAGGCCGCAAACGTATCGAAGCGCCTCACACGGCTGGGCGAAGATTTCCTGATTGCCATCGGATTGGTGCTGCTCACACTGCTACCGCTGGGGCCACGCGCATCCGTGATCGTGATGATCTCGATACCCCTGTCCCTGGCCATGGGGGTGGCCATGCTGCACCTGACCGGCTTCAGCGTGAACCAGCTCTCCATTGTGGGCGCCGTGATCGCGCTGGGTCTGCTGGTGGACGATTCGATCGTCGTGGTCGAAAACATTGCCCGGCATCTGCGTGCGGGACATTCCCGCCGCGAAGCCGCCATCCTGGGCACGCGCCAAATCGCGGTTGCCGTACTGGGCTGTACGGCGACACTGATCCTGGCCTTCGTGCCGCTGCTTTTCCTGCCCGGTCTGGCCGGCCGCTACATCCGTTCGCTGCCCATCACCGTGGTCTACACGGTGCTGGCCTCGCTGCTGGTCTCCATGACCATCATCCCGTGGCTGGCCAGCCTGCTACTCGAGGAGACGAAGGACAAACACGGCAACATCTTCCTGCGCGGCTTCAACCGCGCCATTGGTGCAACCTATGCGCCGCTTCTGCACCGAGCGCTAGCCGCACCGAAGCGGACACTGGCCATTGCACTCGCACTGTTCGTGGGCAGCGTCGCACTGGTACCGGTGGTCGGCTTCTCATTGTTTCCCAAAGCCGGCACGCCCCAGTTCCTGATCGACATCGAAACGCCATCGGGTACCGCACTGGGCGAGACCGATCGCGCGGCGCGTTTTGTCGAACAGGTGTTGGCCCGACGTCCTGAAGTGAAGTCGGTGTTCACCAACGTGGGCGGCGGCAATCCACAGGTCTACTACAATGTCTTTCCGGCGGGCGAGCAGGCCAACATCGGACAACTGTTCGTCCTGCTCGATCACTACGATGCCAAACGTTCACCCGCGCTGTTCGACACGTTGCGCGCGCAACTGGCCACCTATCCGGGCGCCAGGATCCAGTTACGCGAGTTCGAGAATGGTCCGCCCATCGACGCGCCCGTAGCCATCCGCATCTTGGGTGACAACCTGGACACACTGCGCACTCTGGCGGTTGCCGTCGAACGCGTTATTACGGCCACACCGGGAACGCAGTACGTGGAGAACCCGCTGCGCATCGATCGTACCGATCTCAAGGTGGCCATCGATCGCGAGAAAGCCGGGATGCTGGGCATTCCCACCATCGAAATCGACCGTACGCTACGCCTGGGCATTGCCGGGATGACCGCCGGGCGTTTGCGCGACGCGCAGGGCGACGAGTATCCGGTGCAGGTACGGCTGCCCACCCGAGGAGCACCGGGTTTGGACGCACTCGGTCAGATTCACCTGGCCTCGTTCACCGGTGCACAGGTGCCCCTGCGCCAGGTAGCCGATGTTCGCCTGGCCGCCTCGCCTTCCGTCATCCAGCACCAGAACCGTCAGCGCGTGGTGACCATCACATCGTACGTGCTTTCCGGATTCAATACGGATCGCGTGACGCGTGATGTGCTGGCGCGCCTTGCTGAGATCGAAACACCGCCCGGTTACGAGCTGGTGGCCGCCGGCGAAATCGAAAGCCGGCAGGAGAGTTTTGGCGGTATTGGCAGCGCTGTCATCGTAGCGATGTTCAGTATTCTGGCCGTGCTCGTACTGGAGTTCCGCACCTTCCGCAGCACACTCATCGTGGCCTCCGTGATTCCGCTCGGCCTGGTGGGCGGCATCGCCGCACTGCTGCTCTCCGGCTACACACTGTCGTTCATGTCGATGATCGGGTTTGTGGCGCTGATCGGCATCGAGATCAAAACATCGATTCTGCTGGTCGACTTCACCAATCAGCTACGCGAAAAAGGCATGGCCCTTGATGATGCCATTCAGCACGCAGGCGAAGTCCGATTTGTACCGATCGTGCTGACCTCGCTCACGGCCATCGGCGGGCTGTTGCCATTGGCGTTGCAGGGATCGGCGCTATACTCGCCGTTGGCATGGGTGATCATTGGAGGATTGATCTCATCGACGTTGCTGGCCCGCCTGGTCACGCCCGTGATGTACAAGATGTTGGCACCGCGAATTGTCGGGCACTCCCCCTCCCCCTCCCCTTAATCCTCCCCCTCCCAACTTTCCTCCTCCTCTCC
>JBOHRF010000433.1:0-4442 GCA_050732575.1 Longimicrobiales bacterium | reverse complement strand
CCGTCACCCAGCGACTTCAGCATCTTATTGCCGGATTCCAATCGGCGAACAAGCCCGCCCGGTTCTGATCCCACGCCCACACGTGCAGGTACCAGAGCTGAAGTGGCTCGCTGCGTCTCAGGGTCTGGCCGAAAAACGTGGGCGGTTGCTCCTGCTGCCAGCGCGCCAACGGAATGATGTACTCCACCGCCACCAGCTTCTGCTTGCCATCTTTCAGCGGAGCATAAAGCAGGATCTCCGGGTGTTCCACTTCGAGCTTGTCATCCACGCGTTGGCGGTCGACGTAGTGGTGCCCCATTCCACCTTCCGTCGAGTCCTGTAGGCAGGGTGGTACGGTCGTAGGATAGCCGACCGCTTGGGCCGCGGTAATGTCGCGGAATGCGGACGTGGCGGCGCGCACGCGTTCCAGGTCGCGCACCACGGGCGCACCATAGGCCGCTGCCTGCGCCGTGATCGCCTGCAAGACCGCTGCATCCGAGGGCGCCGTATCCGCTGGCGCGCGCGAGCATGCCACGGCCAGTACCACGGCGAGGAGGCACACGAGAGGACACCGAGATCGGGGCATGGTGGTCCCGGGTTGAGTTGAGCGTCGATTCAAGTCGAAAAGAGAATGCGCAGCGCAACACAGCAACGACGTGCATGGGGTGAGCGTGTGAATATTCGGGGTGAAATGTTGATTGCCGTGGGCGGTCAGGAACCACCACGGACGAACCACGAATCGAGCGCTTTCGGCGTTCCCATCCTGCCCTTCTTTGCCTATTCTTGTTCATGTCCTCCAACCTCGATCAGGGTCCGCGCACACTGCCACCTCATCGGCGCATCCCGATGCTGGGCATCATCGTGGCGTGGTCGTTGTTCGGGCTGTGGACGGCACAACAGAGTGTGCTGAACACCATCAGCACAGGCAGTCCGGTCGTATCCTGGATACGTCCATTCGAGACTGCACTGCTGGTGGCTGTGTTCTGGACCGTGCTCACACCGCTATTGATCTGGCATACTCGCCGTGTGCGCGAGCGGGTGCATGCACGTACGCTGCGCACGCTCGCGCACGTGGGCGTGGCCCTGCTGGTACATACGGGTGACGTGGCCTTTTACATTGGCGCAAGCAACTTGTTGGGAGCGGAGACCCGACCTTTCATACAGCTGATGCCTGCCCTGGCTTCATTCAATCTCCTGACTTATACGGTGGTGGTCATGGTGATCACCACGCTCGACTATCACGATGCGTTCCGGGAACGGGCTGTGCACGCCGCGCAGCTGGAGACGCAACTTGCGCAGGCACAGCTGCAGGTACTGCGCGCGCAGCTGCACCCGCACTTCCTGTTCAACTCACTCAATGCCATTTCCGCGCTCATGCACAAGGATGTGGGGCGTGCTGACCGCATGTTGGCACGCCTGTCCGAAGTCTTGCGCATCGCCATTGATACGGCCGCTACACCACAGATTCGGCTGATCGATGAAATTGAATTCGTAAAGCGCTACCTCGAGACCGAGCAGATGCGTTTTGGTGATCGCCTGGACGTGCGCGTCGATTTGCCGGCCGAGACCTATGACGCGCTCGTACCCACCATGCTGCTGCAGCCGCTGGTAGAGAACGCGGTGCGCCACGGTGTTGCGCCCCACGCCGGACGGGCACGCGTGGAGATCCGGGTCGAGCGGCAGGGTGCGCGCCTCGGCATCGTGGTGAGTGACACGCGCGGCGACGCGGAGACGCGCAGTGTTCAGGCTCACGGTACGCGCGTTCAGGTCAGTGAAGGTGTGGGTCTGCGCACCACGCGTGAACGATTGGAAAAACTCTACGGCACTGCGCAGGAGCTGGTGCTGGCCAACGTGCCGGGCGGCGGCTTCCAGACCCGCATCACACTGCCCTTCCGGCGTCACGAAGAAGCACACAATGGCGATTCGCTGCCTGGTCGTTGACGACGAGCCGCTGGGCCGCGAGCGGATCACTACCCTGCTGAAGGCCGTGCCGGAGGCGGAGGTGGTGGGCGAATGCGACACGGGCACCGCGGCCATCCAGGCCATCCGAGAGATGACACCCGATTTGCTTTTCCTGGACGTGCAGATGCCGGAAGTGGATGGCTTCGGCGTATTGGCCGAGATCGGTCCCAACATCTCGCCCGCCGTCATCTTCGTCACGGCCTACGATCAATACGCGCTGCGCGCCTTTGAAGTGCACGCGCAGGATTACCTGCTCAAGCCCTTCGATCCCGACCGCTTCTACGCCGCCTTTCAACTTGCCGCGCAGCGCATCCAGGCACGTCACACGGGCGATACCCACGCCCGCCTTTTGGCCCTGCTCGAGGACATGGAACGCGAACGGCCGCGCCGCACGCGCGTGCCCATCCGCACGGGCGGACGCGTGTTCTTTCTACCCATCGATGACATCGACTGGCTGGAAGCGGCCGACAACTACGTGCGCATCCACGCGAAAGGCGAGACCCACGTCGTCCGCCAGACACTACAGCACATGGAGGAAACGCTGCCGCCGTCCGTCTTCGTGCGCGTGCACCGCTCGACCATCATCAATGTCACGCGCATCCGCGAGATCCAGCCCTGGTTCAGCGGCGAGTACACGGTATTGCTGCAGGACGGCAGCAGCGTTCACACCAGTCGAAGATTTAGAGCGCGGTTGGAGGCGTTGATGGAATAGCGGATGAACGGACGTTCACATTCACGCTCGGAGCAACGGTCCCATTGCCCTCCCGAGCAGCGCTGCTGAGTGGTCTGACGGCCGGCTACGATAATTCGGGAGCGTAGAGCGGGAGTCAGGAGCGGGAGCAGGCGGGAGCGGGCCTGTGCGCACCGATCATCGGCAGGCCGGCACCCGCGCCCGGCCGCGCCTGCTCCCGTTATGCGCTCCCGCTCCCGCACGTTGTGAATCGAAAGCATGCCTCGATTTGTCGGACCAGCTCTCAACGAGAACGTCCGTTAATCCGTTCATCCGTTATCTATTGCCCCACCAGCGCAAGCACACTCAACGGGTCCACACTGATGGCACCGTAGCGCACCACCCAGTGCAGGTGCGGCCCGGTCACACGGCCTGTGGCCCCGATCTTACCGATGGCCTGACCGGCGGCAACCGTATCACCCTGGGCAACCACTGCTTCGCTCAGGTGGAAGTATGCGCTGACCAGGCCCTGACCGTGATCGATGTACACCACGTTGCCGGCCAGGTAAAAGTTGTCCACCAGTGCCACCAGGCCGCGCGCCGCGGCGTTCACCAGCTCGCCGACACCACCGGCGAAGTCGGTGCCCGTGTGACGGCTCTGCACCTGACCATTGAATTCGCGGCCATTGCCAAATCCGCTCGTGATGCGCGTGTCACGCGGGAGAACGAACTTATCCCAGAGTCGCGGTGTCTGGTGAGCGCGTCTGGAAACCTCGAGCGCACGAGCGCGCTCGCGGTCCAGGCGAGCTTGCGTGGCGGCGTCGGGCGGTTGCCCGAATTGGGGCGCCACACTCAAACGATCCAGTGCGTAACTGCCGGTTGCTACCGGCACATCCACGCGCACGGGTGAAGCCGTGCCATTGGCCTGAGTGACGGTAACGTTCAGATCGAGCTTGCCGCCGCCATCCAGCGGAACGCCGGCCAGCGCAATGAAGCGCCCATCATCGGTCTTGTCGAAGTGCAACGGCTCACCGGCCGCACTGCCCGTGACGCCACTCACGTCAGCCGCGGCGACAATGATGCGGAAGAGCGTGCCCTGCACGGGCGCGGCAGGCTCCCAGGTCACGACCCGACCGCTGGTTTCCTGCGCTCCGGCCCAGGCCGGCATCAGCAGCGCCAGAGCCAGGCACGCTTGCCCGGCGAGTTCGCGTGCCCGCCAGCAGGTAGGTACGCTATCGATTGTCGTAGAAGGGCTCATGCCATCACAACGTTCGAGTTACTCATGATAGCCTCGGGGTGGCAACGAACGTTCCAGCAGTATGCACGGCATGTTCCACAGATCGGCGGTCTCAGGACTTGCAGGTCGCAGTCTGGAACTGATCTGAATCCAAACCGGTTTATGGCCGAAGCAGGGATGACTACCCTCCAACCCTCATGAGTACCACCATCCATCAAACGCGCTTGCCCGGACCGGTGTTCGAGGCGCTGGCCGCGGCCGGACTGCAACGCATGTTCACGCCCCGCTCGCTGGGCGGCCTGGAAGTCGATCCGGTCACAGCCGGGCGGGTCATCGAAGAAATTGCGAGCCATGACAGCGCGCGGGTTGGGCCCTGCAGCCCGGCAACACGGGCAGCTTTTGGTCCAGCCGGCTGTCCGAAGTGGGCGCAAGCGAGATCCATCTTCCCAATCCCGATGTTTTGATCGCCGCCGCGTTTCATCCGCCGCAACAAGCCACCCGCGTGGAAGGCGGCTTCCGCATCACAGGACGCGGCCCGCTGGCCAGCAACATTCACGACTCGGAATGGCTGTTCCTGACCGCGCTCGTGATGGA
>JBOHRF010000432.1:0-4460 GCA_050732575.1 Longimicrobiales bacterium | reverse complement strand
CCTGGCGCAGCTCGAAGCGCATGCTGGGGCGATAGGTGTGGATATTGATGATGCGAATACGATAGCGCGTGCCTGCGCGCAGCTGCAGCGAGTCCGGTGCCGTCGTGCCGTTCAGGAATACTTTAGCCTGGTCCGCTTGCGCACGCGGCGTACTGATGAGGAAAACCAGGTCGGTCCGCGGATCGTACGTGGTGCCGGGTTCGAGCACGAGCAACGCACCCGCCAGGCCGGCGCGCTGCTGACGCACTTCATCGATGTGCGTGTGATAGATGAATGTGCCGGCACGCGGCGGCGTGAAGCGTGCTTCGAACGAATCGCGCGGCGCAATGGCGGGCGCGATGCGGCCAGGTTGCCCGGAAAAATCAGCCACGCCGTCGTAGTAGCTGTCCAGCTCAATGCCGTGCCAGTGCACGGCTGTGGCTTCCGGCAGTTCATTCACCACTGTGATGCTCACGGGCTCGCCGCGTCGCAGCACGATCGGTGGACCGACCGAGGCCGGCGCCGACTGCGCCGAGCTCGCGCCTTCCTGCAGCAGAAATCGAAACGTGAGCTGGCCAGGCTCGCCGCCCGGATCCGGACGCGCTACCAGACGCAGACGGCGCCTGGTTGCCGGTTCCGGCGTTGCCGCCGTACCGGCACGCGGCCGTACGTGAATGCCCATGACCAGCCCCTGCATCATTTCCGTTGTGTGATTGGTCACATGCTTCTCGAGTGCGGTCGCTGCCTGGCCCGAGAACGGCAGTTGCGTCCGGATGTGCACGTTGTCATGGCAATGGAAGAGCCAGTTGCCCGCACGCTCGGGCACCCACGAGATGGCGGCGGTTGTACCGGGGGCGAGGCGCTCGGTGACGGCCAGACGCGGTGAAGCGCTGCGCGGGAAGATGGTATCTGCACGCTCATGGCCGCGGCTGTCCACCCGGAAGTAGAAACCGTGCAGGTGCATGGGATGCACGGCCGGGTTGGTGTTGATCATGCGCCAGCGCACCGTGTCACCCATCGAGTGCTCGAGCCGTTCCGTGTGCGGCCAGCTCTTGCCGTTGATGACAAAGCGGATGATCTGGCGTGATGCGTCATCAACTTGCAAAAACACGGAATCGGACCACAGCCCGATCACGAACACGCGATCGGCGGGTGTGGGCGCGCCGCGCGGATCCACGATCAGTGCACCCGAGAGCTGCGACGCGCGGCCGCGCCGGGCAAATGTGGCCGTAGTCGTGGTAGCGGCCCAATAGAAGTACGTGCCCGGAGCGCCCGCGGTGAAGCGCACTTCCCGCGTTGCGCCTGCTGCGATGTACAACGTGTCCTGCACACTGCCCGCTGCGCCGCGCGTGTACAACCCGTGCATGATGAGGGGAGCGTCGGTCTGTGTGTTGCGCACGCTGGCCCGGATCTCCGTGCCTTCCGTGACCCGGATGAGCGGACCGGGCACACGCAGCGCTTTCCCTTCCTCGGCGAAGGCCAGGACTTCGACGCCGGCATCGTTGTCACCATCGGGGCGCCAGTCGCCGGCACGCACTTCCAATCGGACGGTAAGGACACCAGCGCGGAGCGTGCCCGCGGCCACGCGGTTGTCATTGGGTGATACACGCTCGAGTGCAGGTGGCGATGGCGAGTTTTGTTGAGCTGGAGTTGCGACGGAGAGTCCAAGGCAGAGCGGCAGGAGCAGCGCGGGGAGGAAGCGCATGGGTGTCCTCGTTTGTGTGGGCTCGCCCACGTCGGCGATGGGTGGATCTAGACTACCGAGGACGGCAGGTCAATAGACAAGGGTCACTTGCCGTTATGCACGTGCGGATCTAACTGCGTGGTGTGGGGCTGCCCGCCCGGAAGAGCGTGGCCGCGTCCTGCTCGATGCGTTCGCCCAGAGGCGTGTAGACCTCGCCGAGAACGATGGTGCGGCGCGTGCGCATGTAGTAAGTGCGCGCGCCGGCAGCGGCGCGCGTGCGGAACAGCTCGAGCAGGCCCAGGCTGTCGGCATCATCATCGAAATACTCGATGCGCAGGATGGACTCGAGCGAGTCCGTGGTAACCCCTGGTGCAAAGCGGCTGATCCAGAGCTGGTTCAACTGCTCCATGAAATTGGTGAAGGCCTGATCGGGCTGGCTGGAGCCGACGGGTGTCCAGGTGTTTTGCTGCGGTGTGGCGCCCGTTTGCCGTTGCATCCGGCGCTCGCCGCCACTTGCGCGCACGGTCACCGCGGCGAGTTGGCTGTGCGTGAAGTCGTGGTACTCCGTGAGTCGTAGCTCGGAGCCACTGGACTCGAGCGGACGCACGATCTCATCGGGCAGCACGTAAATGCGACGGGCCGTGTTGTCCACCGCGTATCGGTCGTTGCCACCCACCACACGATTGCCCAGAGCCAGCACACGCTCACTGCCATCCTGAAAACGAACGGTCAGTCTGGCTTCGGGCTGGAGCAGGCCAAAACTCGCGCGCTTGGTAGAGTCCGCTGCGCCCAGATCGCGCACCACACGCAGCGTGGCCAGGTTCTCGAGCAGCGTGCTGGCAATCTTGCCGGCCGGGAATTCCTCGGTGCGCAGGCGAGGCGGCGCGGTCTTCGTGGTGTCGCGGGCCGGAGTATGCGCCGTATCGTGCGCGCTCGGACTGGCCGGCGTGCCCGGAGCCGGAGCTGTGGTCGGTTCAGGACTGGTTTCCTTACCCCAGACATACTGCTGATCGTTAGCGGCTCTGCGCTGCAGCTCGAGCGTGCGCACACCCGATTGAAACACCAGTGACCCGACGTCCGCGGGTCTATGCTCCCAGACCACGGTGGTGGTATCGCGGTTGGCCGGTCGATCCTCCCGGCGCCAGGTGGTGAAGGCTACCAGCAACGCGGCAGCCAGCAGCACGGCGTGTACGCTGACGCTCTTCATCGGTGCACGGCTTCCTTCACGCTCTCGTTCTCGCTCACGTCTTCGTTCACGGCCGCGTCATTTCCCAGCGCGGATCCAGGCTCATCCTGGTCCGAGGCCGTTCTCCGTCGCCTGCGCACGCCCACGAGGCCCAGTATCAGTACCAGCGCGGGTGCGCCGAACAATGTGGCATGGAACCACACGATGTCCTGCGCGCGCGTGTGCACGACCGGCACGTCTTCTTCAGACGTAGTTTCGCCGCCCAGGCTTTCTTCTCGTCCCAGCCAGCGCACGGCATCGGCGGCCAGCGCCGCATTCAATCCAAGTGAAGTCACCACGGCATCGGAGAACAGCTCGGCATCGGCAAAGACCATGGCGCGTCCGGTGGTGGCGGTCGTGTCGCCGTTTTGCTGCGTTCTGGGAACGTCGAATGCAGCCACCACGGAGTACTGCTTGCGCACTTCAGTCTTTTCATCGAACTCGAAGTCGCCATTGCGATCGGCAAACGTGGACGGCAGCGAGCGCACAACAATGGAGGGCAGCCTGGTACTGTCAGCCGGCTCGAGATAACCCGCCCCCATGAGCAACATGCCGGAGCCGACACCTACGCGCCCCAAAGTTGCGAGTGACGCGTGTGAAGAGAAGCGATCGGTGATGATCAACCGGCGGTCGGCCAGGTTGCCACGCAGGCGCACATGCTGCCGGTCATCGGCCAGGCGCACCGCGTGGAAATCGATGCCCAGGCGCTGGCGCAGCGGTCCCAACTGGAACGTGCCTTCCGGCTCGAGCGCCAGCAGCACGGATCCACCGCGACTCAAATAGCGATCCAGCGATTGCAGTTCGGGTTCCAGGAACGGTCGGGCCGGGCCGAGTACCAGCACCATGGCCGCATCGTCAGGCACTTCGTTGCCCAGACCGCCCTGCAGTCCAAGCTCGGCCACGCGGTAGTTGAGCAGACCGAACAGCCTGCGCAGTGCATCCACACTGCGGAACGGCGCCGCCTCGAGCGGACCCGAGCTGGCCGGATCGTTCAGCTCACCGTGACCCACGGTCAGATAGATGGTCCGTTCTTCACGAGCCACGCGCATCAGCGCGCGCTGCACCTCGGCATCAAACGCACGCAGCCGCTGGCGCGCCTCGCGCCACTGGACCGGCATGGTGATGATTTCCGAGCGATCGTTGTACGCCAGGACGATGGAGCCGTCCTGCGTGACCCGGAATTGTTGCGCAATCTCTGGTGATGCCAGCCGGTCGAACTCTTCGATGGTCACGTTCTCCGCAACGCGATCCAACGCGCGGAAGTAACCGAGTACCTGGTCGCGCACTTCATTGGCGGGCGGAAAGAAAAGCAATACGCGCAGCGGCGCGTTGCGGCTTTCCACGATCTGCCGTGCGGCGCTGCCGGGCGATGCCGTGCGGAAGTAGCTCAGGTCCAAGGTCTTGTCGCGCTCTGAGGCCACCCACCCCATCAGCATCAGAAATGCTGCAGCCAGAGCCACTGTGAGTCCGGCCGCCGCCATCTGCGTGATGCGCAAACGGTCTACTGCGCTGGCCTCGCGGCCACCGCGTTGCAGTGGACCCACGGCCCACTGCGCGGCCAGAGCGGGCAAC
>JBOHRF010000431.1:0-4471 GCA_050732575.1 Longimicrobiales bacterium | reverse complement strand
CGCCTGTTCTCCGGGCGCCTGCGTTCGCGCGGATGGATTCTTCATTTCCGACTTCATGACCGCCTGCTTTTTGCCTGCGGTTGGCTTCTTCGTAGCGCGATGTTTGGCCGGCGGCTTTTTCTGTTTGGGACTCAACTCTCCTCCAGTGGCGGTGCAATCTGCTCGAGCAACGGGATCAATGCCGGGATGTCGCGCGAGGCCGTGGACCAGACGGTTTGTGCCCGGATGTGGAAGTACTCGTGCACGAGTCGGTTGCGCATGGCAATGATGTCGTTCCACGGGATGCCGGGCGAGGCGGCTTTCGCCTCGGCGGAGACGCCACGGGCGGCTTCACCAAACAGCGTGATGGCGTGCAACACAGCGTAACGCAGCAGGTCATCGCCGGTCAGGTCAGCGCGCGTCTTGCCTTCCACGAAGCTGCGCAGGCGCCGCGCTTCGAGCAGCATGTCCAGGATCAGCCGCTGATCGCGCCAGTTCATGCTGTGTAGAGCGGCCGCGCTTCTTTCAGGATACGTGCGCGGCCCATGGGATTCTCGTCGTGCAGCAGTGCATCCCTTTCGCTGAGATCCACGGGCCGGCCGTACAGCTCGGACAGTTCTGCCTGCAGGCGCGTGAGGCCGAAGAGACCGTGTTCGGCATCGGGCTGAAAGGTCACCAGCATGTCCAGGTCGCTGTCTGCACGCTCCTCGCCGCGCGCCGCAGAGCCGAAGAGCACCAACTCGGCCACCTTCCAGCGCTGGCACAAGGCGGCCAGTGCTTCGGGCCGGGGGCCCTGGCCCGGAAGTCGCTCGCCGGCGGCCAGACCGAGCCGGCGGATCGAATCGTTTACATCGACAGTCGAGACGATGACATCGTCCACGAGGATCATCTGGTACGCGATGCGATCCGGATTCAGCTCCTCGAGTTTGTGCAAGGCCATGGCTTTGCGGCCGTTTGCGCCATCGACCGGGTGGTCGCGATCGTGCTGGCGCTTCACTTCCACGATCAGGCAGAGTCCATCCTTGCGCCGGATGATGAAGTCGGGCGAGTACCGGCGCCAGCGGCCTTCCGCATCACGGTATTCCACGAAGAAGTCGGTCTTGTGCGGATCGGTCCATGCGCCGGTGAAATAGATGTCCTCGATGTCCGCGGCGTGTTGGCCGAGGCGGTGCAACATGCGGCGGAAGAAATCCTGCTCGGGCGCCGAGTCGAAGTTGTACGGCTCGTAGTGCAAACCGTAGTCGTACGGATTGGCGCCCACATCCGCCAATCGCATCAGGTATTGTTCGCGATCGCGGAAATACGTGATCTCGGCCACGTACTCGGTCTGGCCATCGGGTGCCGTGCGCGCCTGCCAGCCACTTGGCCGGCCGCCTTCGGCCGCCTCGATGCGCACGAGTGCTAGCGCAATCTCGACAGTCTCTTCCAGAGCGGCGTAAGCACCCGTGGTGCGCTGGATCTGTTCTGCAAGTTTGGGCAAGTCGGCGGCTGGTACGTCAGCATCCGTTCCGTAGAGCCGGACCAGCGCATCGTAGAGCGGCCATGTTTCCATGCGGTGTTCGGCAGCCAGGCGCACGGCGGCCGTGCGCACGTCCACGGCAGCATCCAGTGTTTCGATGGCGACGGCCGGCCCAAGTGCCTGGAGCAGCCGCGCGCCGCACACGTTATCCGTCAGTGTGAGCGCGGTGCGGGTCAGGTTCGAACCTGGTGCCTGAATGGGGCGCTCGAGCGTGAGGGACGTATTGCGAGCCTGCCGCACGATGCGCTGCACCCTGCGCCTAAGCACGATGGGCGATATGGCCGGCTTGCGCAGAACGAGCGTGGCCGTCCGGCGTTCGCGGGTGGAGCGCTGGAACTCATTCAGGCTCTCGCCGTACGTGTCGCGCAATTGTTTGTCCAGCACGCCGCGATTCTCGGCGGTCAGGTAGATGCGTGCAGGCAGGTTGTTACCCGGCACTTGGCGCAGGCAGCGCGTGGCCGCCTGCAACACGAAGTTGTTGGCACTGGTCAGCCTGCGCAGCAACGCACAGGCGAACAGGCTGGGACAGTTCCAGCCTTCAGTGCCCTTGTTAACCAGAAGGATCACGCGATGCGGCGAGGTCGGATCGTTGAGGCGGTTGAAAGCGTCGACTTCTTCTTTGGGCGATTCTGATGTGTTGCGCAATGCCAGGGTTGCGGATAGCCCGAGCCCTGCGAGCGCGCTTTCCACCGCGGGGCGCAGCTCCAACAGGTCCTCGTTCTGCGGGAAGTAGAGCGCGAGCCTGGACCACGCGCCGTCGGGCAGCCGCACGCCGCCGTAGGTTGTGAAGAAATCGGTTACGATATGCCGCACCAGGTCATCCTCGGCACCGGGCCGCAGCTCGTATTCGAATACATTGTCCGCAACTTCTTTTAGAATGCCATCGCGGATGCCCTGCGAGAGACCGTACCAGATCACGACGTCTCGCAACGGCTGCTTCTGGTAGTAGGGTGTGCCCGTGGTATTCACGACGCACACCACGTTGGTCTGATCGGCCAGATAGTCGACCGTGCGGCGTACTTTCTTGATGCCGGCCGGCTTGAATACGCGCTTGCTGTTCTCGCTCACCCACTTGCCGAGCAGGCTTTGACCGTATGTGTGATGGGCTTCATCGGAGAACACGGCCAGGTGGGGCAGGCTGGCAATGGCCTGCAGCCGACGGTTGGCCACATCCTCGCGTGCCGCATCATCACGCGCGCCGGCAAACAGGTTTCCCAACAGACTGCGCGAGATCGCTTCTTTCTGGATGCGGATCTTCTCGGTGTTGGTGACCACCACATTGAAGCGCGATCCGCGAATCACGGGAATGTCCGGATCACCATCGCGCGTGAACGTGAGGGAGACCGAGGCGGCGAACGTGTTGTAGAGGCGAGGCGGCAGAATACGTTCGTAGGGCATGTCTGCCAGTTCACGCAATGCCTCCAGGATCGTCTTGCCCGGCGCGAACACCAGCGCGTTCTGCACGAAGTCATCATCGGGGTATTCGGCGGCCAGCGCGAACTCAGTCGCGATGATCGAGCCGATCAGCATCGTTTTACCCGCACCCATGGCCAGGGCAAAGATGTAGCTCGGGTATGACAACGTCAGCGTTTCGCGCAGCGCTTCCAGATGATGGGCTCGGACCAGCTCGTCATCGGTTCGTATCTGCTCCAGCAATTCATCCGGACCGCCCAACTCGAGCGCCAGCTCCTTGAGTTTCGGCGCCCCCGCCCCCAGGGCTTCCAGTAGCTCGATGGGTCCGGGATACAGCCGGCGATACAGCTCGAGTACGTCGGGCGTGCCTTCCACCAGCCGCAGATGCCAATAGGTCTCGAGTGCGCGGAATTGTGGAATGCGCAGGAAGCGCATGCTGCCATCTTCGGCGTCAGTCTGGTATTCGAGGATTTCTGCCACGGCAGGAAAGCGCTCGAGTGCGTATCCGCTGGTCCGCCATTCGCCAACCCGGGCGGCAATTCGTTCGTGAAGGTGATTCACCGATGGACACCGGTAGGGATTCGTTCAGTCGTTCGGAAAGTAATGAGCTGGGTCGCCATGCCGCTATAGTAGGATGGAGCAAGTACCGGGACGGTCCGGCTTTGTTGGCTGCGATTGGGAGCGCCCAATGCGGCAATCACCATGACTCGGCTATGCCAGATCTCCCAGCAGCAGGATCTTGACGATGGTGGCCGTGATCAGTCCGCCGATCACCACGGTGGGCGAGCGGACGCTGGCCTTCATGTTTTCAATCCGCCCTTTACGGATCGGTCAGCAGGTCCCTCAGCCAACGAAAGAGCTGCCAGAACAGGCGTGGTCCGGCAACTGACTATAAGGAGCACCGACTGCGTCACCAAAAACCTACCCCCGCGCCAAAACAGACTTCAGCACCGAAGACGTCTGTTCCGACAAGGCTTCCGCAGGCAACTACTACCGTTAAGAACGCCTCGTCACCTGTACAAAAAGCTACTCCGCAGACACCTGGGGAAATCAAGACACCGCCAACCGAGTCTGGAGCTGCACAGGCGCCAGGGCGGTAGCCTAATGCAGGAAGCAACGAATGCCGGTTTCGATCATGGTGATGCTGTGCTCGCGCGCCGCAGCAATGACCGCCTCATCCCGCAATGCACCACCTGAGCGGGCGATGCCACGGAGGAAGCGGTGTACAACTCGTTGTTCAAAGCCGAGACCGTGAGCAGTCGCAGAACGACTGTGGAAGCGCTACCCGTGGATCGAACGCTGGAGATTCTGCGAAAGTACAACGCCGTACGGTGAGCGGTGTCACCAGCCTACTGCGCGGGCGCTATCGCGGTACAGCAACAGTGACGCGCTGGACCAGCGCGCGAATTCGTTTTTCGTCGGTCTCTTCCCAGGCATCTTCGCGCTCGAGTAAGGGCCTGCGCAGCTTCACCTGCGCACGAGCCGCCGCGCTGCCCGCGCCGGTCACGCGCGTGCCGCGCACGTGAACCTCGGTCACACCTGAGCGGCGCACGATCTCCT
>JBOHRF010000430.1:0-4478 GCA_050732575.1 Longimicrobiales bacterium | reverse complement strand
GCTGGTGCGCACCATGGTGCCGCGCATCAAACTGACCGGCGCCACGTTGCACAATTTGCAGGACGTCAATCTCGAGCTGCCGCTGGGGTCGCTCACCGTGGTCACGGGCGTGAGCGGCTCGGGCAAGAGCACACTCGTGCACGATGTGCTGTATCGCGCGCTCGAGCGTGAGCTCGGGGAAGGGGATACCACCGCCAAACAACATCTGGGCGAGCAGATTGGCGCGTATCAACGACTCGAGGGTGCCCAGCACCTCGATGCCGTGGTGCTCATCGATCAGGACCCCATCGGCCGAACGTTTCGCTCCAACCCCGTCACCTACATCAAGGCCTTTGATGCCGTGCGCGAGATCTTCGCGCGCCAACCACTGGCCCGTCAGCGCGGCTACGCGCCCGGCCACTTCTCCTTCAATGTGAAAGGCGGACGTTGCGAGGCCTGTCAGGGCGACGGCGTGGTGCAAATCGAGATGGTCTTCCTGGCCGACGTTGTGATTCCCTGTGAAATCTGCAACGGCGCGCGCTACAAGCCCGAGACGCTGCAGGTCCTGCACAAGGGCCTCAACATTCGGCAAGTGCTCGACCTCACGGTCGATGAGGCCATCCGCTTCTTCATCAAGGAGGACAGGCTCGGTCAAATGCTCTGGCAGCTGCAGCAGGTGGGCCTCGGCTATCTGCGCCTTGGTCAGCCCGCGCCCACGCTGTCCGGCGGTGAGGCACAACGCCTGAAAATCGCCCGCGAATTGATCGGTGCCGGCAAAAGACGAGGCCAGCGCATGTACATCCTGGATGAGCCCACCACGGGCCTGTCCGGAGCGGAGATCAGAAAGTTGTTGGGTGTGCTGCAGCGACTGCTCGATGCCGGTCACACCGTGCTTGTCATTGAGCACAATTTAGATGTAATCCTGGCCGCCGATTGGGTCGTGGACCTGGGGCCGGATGCCGGTGCGGCGGGCGGCCGCATTGTGGCCATGGGCACACCCGAAAAATTGGCTGAAGTACCCGGCAGTCACACCGGCCGTTACATCGCGCAGGCTCTGCAGGCGCAGCGCGTTTTGCAGGCCTGACCTGGCTCATGGCCGGCACCCCCACGCCCACCGTATCCGTCCTGCTACCCTGTTACAATGCGGACCCGTTTCTGGACGATTGCATGGCTTCACTGCGTGCCCAGACTTTCACCGATATCGAGATACTCGCGGTCGACGACGGCTCGACCGATGGCACGCTGCAGCTGCTGCAGCGCTGGGCCGACCGTGATCCGCGCGTGCGCGTGCTCACGGGCGCACATCGCGGATTGATTGCAGCATTGCAGGCGGCCGCTGCCGCCGCGCGTGGCCGCTACCTGGCCCGCATGGACGCCGATGACCTGGCCGAGCCGGCTCGCCTGGCTGCACAAATCGAGTTTCTGGAAACCAGGCCGGCACTGGCAGCGTGCGGAACGGGCATTTGCTACTTCCCGCTCGCGCAAGTGCGCGCTGGCGCGCGCGCCTACCAGTCGTGGCTCAACGCACTGCACGAGCCCGAGCAGCTGGCGCGTGACATCTTTGTGGAATGTCCCATCGCACACCCAACGCTGCTCATGCGCGCGGAGAACTTTCTGCTGATCGGGGGCTATCAGGATCGGGACTGGCCGGAAGACTACGATCTCATCTTGCGGTTCTGGGCCGGCGGCCAGCAGCTGGCCAACCTGCCCAATACGTTGCATCACTGGCGCGAGCGCGCCGATCGGTTGTCACGCCTCGATGCGCGCTACACGCCGGCCGCGTTTCGGCGCTGCAAAGTGCACTACCTCCAACAAACGCTGCTCGAGGGACGGGCCGTCATCGTTTGGGGCGCCGGCCCGGTCGGTAAGGCATTTGCTCGTGAGCTCGTGCAACAGGGAAGCACGCTACGCGCTTTCATCGACATCGATGCACGCAAAATCGGCCAGAACGTGTACGGCGTGAAGGTCCTGCCCCCAACTCACGTACAACAACATGCCGATGCCTTTGTGGTGGCCGCAGTCGGATCGGCCGACGCGCGTCAGCAGATTCGTGAGTCCCTGCGCCAGGCAGGTCGCACAGAAATGCAGGACTGCTGCGCCGTAGCCTAGCGCCACCACCGCTCAGCGCCTCCGCTCACTGACGCCGCTTACGTTATTGCACGGGCAGCCAGTAATTCACTTTCAAAGCAAAGAAGTTGTTGCCGCTCGCACTCAGCCCATCGAACACATCACCAGCCTGGACTCGGCCGCCCACAGGATCGCGGGACTGACGGTTCTGTTGCCAGACCACGAACAGGGTGCTGCCCGGCCGCCACTCCCAGCGCACCACCACGTTGCTGCGGAACGAGCGCACGTTGAAGTCGTTGTTGGAAATCGTGAATGTCGATGTATCCGCTGTTACCACACGCCGACCCAGCGAATCGGGTTGGGATAACGTTGTGCCGCCTGTGCCGTACGCGAGCAGCTTACGACTGCGCGCGGCCTGCAATTCGCCAAAGTCGAAATAGCGACCACTGGACGCAAACGGCTCCGCGTAGGTCTCGAGGGTCAACTGCGGCGTCACTGCGTAATTGACTCGAATGCGCGCGGCAGCTTCACTGCGATCCACGTAGCTGAAGAGGTAGCGCCGATCGTACGTCTCCGCCCGGCCGCCATTCAAGGTGAACAGATATTGGCGCGCTGTGACACCCACCGTGAAGCGCGGATCGAAAGAGACCTCAAGCTGCGTGCCCGGTCGCCCGGCAATGCTGGCATTGCTCGATACCGACCAGCCGCCAACTTCGTCTCGACTGCCCGAAAAGCCCATGCGCCAGCGCGTGCGCGAGCCCGGTCGGTTACTGATGCCGGCACCTCCGCTCACGAAGCTGGCCGTGCCCATCAGCGGTCCGCCCCTCGTGAGATTGTCGCTCTGTGCGCGCGTCCCGTAGTCGATCGAGGCGTTGACTTGCCAGTAGTTGGCGAGCTGCGCCGCACTGAATAGCTGCAGTATCCCGAACTGTCGCACCCTCCCGAAGTTGCCTTCCATCACCTCGCCTACGCCGATTTCGTAATTGCGCAGCCAGCGCCCGGGTTTGGTTTCGCGATAGCGAATGTTGGAGTAGAGGCCACGATCATCAGCTCCGCCCAGCCGACCGACATCGTTGAGTTCGAAGCCCGGCGCTTCCTGCACATAGTCGATGTCCCACAACCAGTGCTTGCCGGAAAGCTTGCTGTGATTGATGCCGATAAACGAACCAAACAGAGAAGTCGCGCGCGGATCGACCTCTACATGATCGGCATCGGGCCGCTGAAAGTAGCGGCGGCTGCTGCGCTGTTGCGCCAGGATCGACGAGCTGTCACCCTGCAAGTAGCTCCATGCTACGAACGTGCTCATGTCGTATTGGCCGCCCCGCCAGCGAATCCGATAGTCCACAATGCCCGTCGTGGCGCGCTGCACCAGCGAATTGGCCAGATAGCTCCCCTCTTCCAGACTGCGCTCTACATGGGTCAGCAGCGCATAGCCTACCGACGATGTCCTGGCCGGATCACCAAACTCCTTCTGCACGGCACCCACCGAATAGCTGGTGGCGGGCGCCACGTTCACCAGGCCTCGCGTGTTCGACACGGGATCGAACGTACGCGCCTCTTCCCGTGCTGTTAGCGCCGTCAATGCGGCTACCGAAAAACCGCGCGCCGTGCGGCCTGTAACCTTCGCTGCGCCCAGAATGCTGGTGTGATCAATGGGCTCGGAATAACGCGCGTTCGGCGCTAAGGGCGGCGCGCCAATGCGGCGCGAGTAAAAGTTGCCCCGCGCATTCAGCAACTGCGTACCCTCCAGAAAAAACGGACGCCGCTCCGCAAAAAAAGTCTCGAACGCGCTCAGATTCACTTCCGCAGGATCAGCTTCCACCTGTCCAAAGTCCGGATTGAACGTGGCATCCACCGTGAAATCAGGACCAAGGCCCAATTTCAAGTCCCCGCCCGCTCGCCAGTTCGTGGTCCGCTCCCGCGCAAACGGATTGTTCGGATCAACGTTCGAAAAGGCCTGGTGATCGCTCGCGAGGTACGGCAATAATTCCACGCGCCGCGACGGACGGATCCCGGTAATCCCCACCAATTCCCCCATCCGCGATGACCAGCCCGTCTCATTTCGACCTACCAGCTGCCAGTACGAAGCCTCGTTCCGCGCCGGCGTTACCCGCGTCACATTCACGCCCCACACCTGCTGCGCTGACGAATTGAAGCGCAACTGCGAAAACGGAATCCGGATCTCCGCCGTCCAGCCCAAACTGTCCACCTGCGTCTGCGCTTCCCACACCGGGTCATAACTGTAGTCACGCGCCGTCTCGAAATCCGCCGCGTGGTAGTAATCGATGCGCACACCCGCCGCCGTCACCGCAAACGTGTACGCCGTCCGATAGTCTCGATACGTGTCCAGCGAGATGCGTAGCTGATCGGATGTCTCCTCCCGGTCCCGGCGCGTCACCAGCGCCCGCACCGCGCCCGGCGTTTCCCGCAGC
>JBOHRF010000429.1:0-4479 GCA_050732575.1 Longimicrobiales bacterium | reverse complement strand
TCCAGGTAGGGCCAGGTCCACACCACCTTCTCGCGACTCAGGAACCAATCATCGATCTCGGACTCGCCCGCAGTCGACAAGACCTCGAGCTCGATGGCGGCCTTGTTTTCGATCCGTGATTCCAGTGCTGCCTGCTCTTCCTCGCCGGCGCGCTTGCGATCGTTCTCCTCTTCGATGCCCACGACCAGCCCACTCTCCAGCCGAGTGCGCAGACGCTCGTCCAACTCCCGCAAATGACCGGGCGGCACGAGACTGCCAAACACCAGCTGCACGCCTCTGCGTTTCAGCTCCTCGAACAGGTGGAACAGCTCCTCCTGTGCGCGCTCCGTGCCGATCAGGCCTTCAATCTCATCGAGTATGAAGGCAGCTGCATTGCGGTAGCGGGCGCGCCAACTGTCCACACAGTTGTGCGAGATGGCCTGGATCAGCTCATGCCCGAATTGCTCACCGCGCACAAAGGCAACCGACCGCTCGGGCAGACGCTGCGCCAACGCATTGGCCAGGGCGGCCAGCAGCTGGCTCCGTGCGCCGGCTTCCGGTCCATGAACCAGGAACGGGTTGTAGCTCTCGCTGGGCTGCTCGGCCACCGCACGTGCAGCACGCAATGCGAACGCGTCCGGTGGCAAGGTGAGCAGCTCGAAGGAGCAATCGGGCGGCGCACAGGGTAGGGGTCGGTTACGCTCGCGGATGTTGGCCAGCAGTACTTCCGCATCGACCAGACGATCTGGTGTACGGAACAAATCACCACGCGCCAATTCGGGCGCTTCCGGCTCGATGACGCGAATCTCGTCCTCGATCTGACGCAGGCGCTCCACATCCTGCGCGTAGTGCTCCAGGAAGCCTTCGATTTCCGCTTCGCTGGGCGGCGTGGCGAGGGCAGCCTCCAACCGACGCGTGGAATAACCTTCACCCTGCCAGCGCAGGATGGCGTCGGCCAGGCGCGTTTCCGGCATGGTTTGCGCGAGTGCTTCGGTCACCACACCCGAGATATCACTGAGGAATCCGCTGAACTCGTTATCATCGATGAGGACTTTCCCGAATAGTTGCCCCACCTCGTCTGCTCGTACTTCCCGCTTGTCCAGGTCCTGGATGGCAATGACCTTGTTCAGTCCGCCCTGCAGCTCCCGCACGTTGCGGAACGAGTACTTGGCCAGCGCTTCGGCCACGCCTTGTGCCAACGTGTGGCCGTGTTCGTTGGCTTTGCGATTCACAATGGCAACACGCGTCTCATAGTCAGGCACGCCAATGTCGGCAATCAGTCCGCCCGAGAAGCGAGAGAGCAGGCGCTGGTCCAGGCCATTGATTTCGGCGGGCGGCCGATCACTGGCCAGCACAACCTGCCCGCCGCGCGCACTGACTTCATCCCATACGCGCAGCAGCTCGTCCTGCGCGGCCAGCCGGTCCGCCAGGAATTGCACGTCATCGAGGATCAAGAAGCCAATGCGCTCCACGCGCGCCCGCAGGTCCTCGCGCTCGCCCGCTTCGATCAGCTCCAGCGCCAGGTCCAGGAAATTCTCCAGTGTGTAATAGGCCACCGTGAAGTTGGGATGCAGCCGGCGCGCGTGATGGCCGATGGCGTTCAGCAGATGCGTCTTGCCCAGGCCTGAACCGCTATAGATGAACAGCGGGTTGTAGGCCTGACCCGGCATCTCGGCCACACGACGACCGGCGGCCGCGGCCAATCGATTGGCCTGACCTACCACGTACTGATCGAACGTGAATCGCTGGTTCAGCTCGAGCGGTGTCATCGCCTCACTTCGACGCCTGTTCCGAGGCCACGATCTCGGAACGGAACTTCCGAGATAGACTCTGCAGCACGAGCTGACTGATCGATTTGAGGGTCACGAACACGCCGTCACCCGCGATCGCGGCGGCCGGATACGACGGCACACTCTTGAAATTCAGCAGATCCTCCAGCGCCTCGACCTGGGCTACATCCGGCAGGTCGCGTTTGTTGTACTGCAACACCATCGGGAAGGCGCGCATATCAACGTTTTCGTCCAGCAGGTTTTCGTGCAGATTGCGCAGACTATCGATGTTCTCTTCCAGCTGATCGTTCTGCGAATCGGCCACGAATACCACACCATCGGCCCCGCGCAGCACCAACTTGCGCGTGGCATTGTAGTAGACCTGGCCGGGCACGGTGTAGAGCTGGATGCGCGTGCGGAATCCGGAGATCGAGCCCAGGTCGAGCGGCAGGAAATCGAAGAACAACGTGCGATCGGTCTCGGTAGCCAGTGAGACCATGGCGCCGCGCCGATCCTCCGGGATGAACGAATGGATGTATTGGAGGTTGCTGGTCTTGCCACAGCGGCCCGGACCGTAATACACGATCTTGCACGTGATCTCGCGCGTTGAATAGTTGACCAGGGACATCAGTCCTCGCCTCGCGGCTGTTCTGAGAGTACACGGCGCAACCCGGCTTCCAGGTCGCGCTCGAAGGCCAGCTGCGAGGTCTGCTGCAGTTCCTGCTGGAACTCGGGCAACGTACCAATGGCTTTGCCCAGTCGATCGAAATAGAGCTGCACGATGCCCAGTGACGTGTCGCCGTCGAAGATTGCCACCAGGATCAGATCGGTCACCGGCGTCTTCACCGGTGCCAGAAAGAAATTTCGTTCGCGACCGGCGTGATGCAGATGGGTCCAGCGCTTGGCCTGCGTGATCTGCGCCAGCAGCCGCGCTGAGACATGGGCCGCCGCCGCCAGTGCGGCCACGTTCATGATCTCATAGCTGCGCGTGAACCCGTGTTGCGCCAGCACCTGTCCAGATCCATTGATGAGCAGGGCAATACGCACGCGCGACTCGCGCACAAAGTCATCGATCGGCGGCTTGAGTGCCGTGATGATGCGGGCCAGATCGTTCTGTCTCACCGCAAGGCCTCCGCTGCCTGATGCGCTTCCAGCCGGACCAGTCCGAGCTGTGCGCCCCGTTCGGCAATCACGACCACCAGCAGATCACCCGCATTGGCCACAATGACGTGACCGGCTTGCGCCTCCAGTTGCAGAGTACCGATGTTCCCGAATTCCGCCGTGCGTGCGGCCTGGTGCGTACGGCGAAACAGTGATGAGGCGAGGGCCGCTACCGCACTGCCTTCCACGCCTTCGCGCAGTTCCGCTACCACCGGGACGCCGGCCTCGGTCTCGACTACCATGGCGCCCCGCACGCCACTCACGCGACTCAATCGATCCACGGCCTGCGCCAGCAAATCGCTCATGCGTAGACCTCCAGGAAATGATCGGCCAGCAGCGCGGCCTGATGCGCGCTGCGCAGCATCCAGCCGGCCGGTGTATCCCGTTGCGCGGCCAGCAGCAGGATGGCGCCTTCGCGTACCGGTGCCAGGTGCAACAGCGCCTGGTCGGCATCGAGGAGAATGCCCTGCCAGTGGCCCAGCTCGAGGTGGGCACTGGCGCGCGCCGCTTCTTCAATTGCGCCGCCCAGAATGGCACCCAGCGCATGCGCCTTGCTGGCCGATGCGCCGGCCAGTGAGCCGGCCAATACCAGTCCCTGCGCATCGACCAGCAGCGCACCCAACACCTGGCCGCCATTCAAAATGGGATCGAACAAGCGGGCCGGATCGCGGGGCAGGTGGACGGTGGCCGGTGGAACCGTGCGAAACTCTTCCAGCGATGGCGCCGATTGGATTTGCGGTGGCCGCGGTGGTGCGGACACGGGCAGCTCATATTCGACTGGCGTGCGCACCGGCGCGACCGGTTGCGCCACGGCGGCCCAGGGATCGTGCACTTCCCAGGGCATGAGGTCGGACGCCGCGGCCGGACGTGATCTCTCCTCGATCAACTTCAGTGCTTCCTGCACGGTGAGATCTTTGGGCCGCAGCGTGGCGGCACGCTGCAGGTTGCGCAGTGCCGCGGCATCGTCGCCCTGCTCGAGATGGTAAAAGCCCATGCCGCGCAGAGCTTCGAAATGATCCGGCTCCAGCCGCATGACCATGGACCACTCATCATAGGCTTTGGCGCGTTGACCGGACTCGAAGTACAACATGGCCAGCAGTCCGTGGCCATCCACATTGGTTGGGTTGTGCTCCAGGCCGCGCAGACACAAGCGCAACGCAGCATCGCGCCGGCCTTGTTTGCGGTAGGCGCGCGCCAGGGGCACGAAGGCGAGCGATGCCGGATCGCGCGCGACTTCCTGACTCCAGCGCTGCAGGTCCACAGGTGCGGGGGGTGTTTTCATCGCGAAGCGTCAATTAGTTGGTCTAGCGCTCGCACGTGATGGAGCGCTTGTGCCACCAGGTTGCCTTGCCCACCGTTGGGCGAAAGGCGCAAATATGTATTCCAGGCATTGACTGCGCGGGCCAGGTCGCCCGTGCGCACGGCCGAAAAACCCAGCGACAGGTGCGCGTCCGCCAGTTGTGGATCGAGCAGTACCGCGCGCGCGTACGCTTCCGTGGCTGCGCGCATGCGGCCCTGCGCCGCCAGCGTGCGGCCTGAGAGCAGCGCCAGCTCCGGACTGTCCGGATAG
>JBOHRF010000428.1:0-4491 GCA_050732575.1 Longimicrobiales bacterium | reverse complement strand
CTCTTGTCTCTCCCGAATCCGTTACCCCGACACGCCCGACACGCCCGACACGCCCGCTACGCCGCCGTTACCGTCGTGGCAGTGTGGTGCGATAGGGCTGAAAGCTACCGGGGCTGACCGGCACGTAGATGGTCTCGATTGGGGATAACACCATGAGGTCGGCAAAGAGCGGGATACCGGCGTTTTCACCGACTTGCTTGAGATCTTCGCACTTGAGGTTGCGCGGTTCCTCGAATTTGCGATACGAGCGGCGCTCGAAACGGATAGGGTCGGCCTTCTGGAACCAGACCTGGCTCCCTGCGTAGCGACCTTCAAAAACCAATCCCTCCAGATCGCGGAGTGCCACCCGACGCGGCCCAATCAGGGTGTCTCCGTTGGTTGCCACGAGGATGTGCAGTGCCAGGCCGCTGGCCAGACAGAGCTCGGCCGGCGTTCCATCGGGGAGCGTCGCATTGACCTGATGTGTCACCCTGATCGTGTCCACGCGGGTCTGAGGGGCGGGTACGGCCGGCGGTGGGGGTCGAGTGACCCGGTGAAACTTCGAGCACGCGCCGACTGCCATCAGGATCGCAAGCACGCCCATACGCCCTGGGCGAATCGTGGCCGGAACTGTTTTGTTTTCCATGTTTCCAATGTGACGATTCGTCACGGCTTCCGCGCCTCCGGAGGCGCTGCGGCAATATAGCGGCAAAACGTCGCCCTTCGGGAGCACGCGACGCCATCGAATTGCGAACGCGTGAGTGGTGGTTGGAGATCCAGATTGTGAAGTAGCAGCGGGCCTGGGTCTGGTGTTTGAGGCCGTGCACCCTCACTCGCCAGTCTATACACGTAGACAGTAGATTCGCCCCTCACACGGTGACAGGGGGGAATGATGAGTTATCCGTTCAGGCTGCCCGACCTGGGCTACGCGTATGACGCACTCGAGCCGCACATCGATGCGCGCACTATGGAGATCCACCATACCAAACATCATGCGGCCTACACGAACAACTTGAATGCGGCACTGGAGAAGCATCCGGATCTGCAGGGCAAATCGGTCGAGGATCTGGTGCGCGGTCTCAACTCGATTCCTGAGGACATACGTGCGGCCGTGCGCAACAATGGTGGCGGTTACATCAATCACAACCTGTTCTGGCAAATCATGCGACCGGGCGGCAGCAACAAACCGGGTGGCAAACTGGCCAAAGACATCGACGGCGCATTCGGATCGTTTGATGCGTTCAAGGAAGCGGTGACCAAGGCGGGTGTAGGACGATTCGGCTCAGGCTGGGCGTGGTTGGTGGTAACCGGTGGCAAGCTGCAGGTGCTGTCCACCGCAAATCAGGACAATCCGATCACGGACGGGCAGAAGCCGATTCTTGGCCTGGATGTGTGGGAGCACGCTTACTACTTGAAGTACCAGAACCGCCGGCCCGACTACATTGGCGCGTGGTGGAATGTCGTGAACTGGGATGCGGTTGGTGCGATAGAGCGCAGTTGAAGTTCCGAATTTGAAGTACCGAAGTCGAAGTTACGTTCTCGCTCACGTTCACGTTTTCGTTCACGATCCGTGAACGACCGTGAACGTGAGCGAGAACGTAACCTTCAACTTCGGTGCTTCAAATCTGGGTTATGAACGCGCCTCCAAAATCTCGTTCAGGCGCATGCCGCAGTCCGCGCAATAGTGCGCTTCATTGGGATTGTCGCGCAGACACCTGGGGCAGACAGTATCGGCCTTGAGCGCAGATCGATAGGCCGTGATGCGCGCTTCCAGGGCAGCATCGTCCAGTTGAGCCAACTGATCTGGGGAGCGGCGCAACAGCGGCCAGGCCACGGCCGCAACTGCCGTCAACACGATCGCCGCCACCAGAACGTAGCTCATGGGCGGACCTTCGCCACGATCAGTGCGCCCAGTCCAATGCCCAACGCATTCCAGGCCAGGTCGCGCACGGAGAACGGTCGGCCCGCACCTCGGTCGAAAAGCTCTTTGCCAACTCCGGCCAACGTGCTACTGGAAACGCCGATCAACACGGCGGGCGTTCCATCGATGCCAACCACACGTGCACCGGCGTGCGCAAAGCCCACCAGCGTCATGGACGCGAACGCATGCCTCAGCTTGTCCTCACCCAGCCAGCGATCGGGTGGGGCGGCGGGTTGCTGGGTGATTGGCGCATTTAGTGTCAGCGTTAACAAGAGCACCAATGTATTCATCGCTGCACCATGGAAACGGCCAGGTTCACGGCCTGCTCGGGCGATGCGGCCGTTGGTAGTTGCAGACTGGCGGCCAGCGTGGGCCGCAGCAAGACCACGGGGCGTCCGATTTTGCGCGCCAGCGCGATCTCGGAGAGCGTGCCCCATTCTCCACCAATCGCGATTACCGCGTCGGCACTGCGCACCAGCACCACGTTGCGCGCCTCGCCCAATCCAGTTGGCAAGGGAAGCGTGATGTGCTCGTTGGCATCCTGCGCATTGGCGCCCGGCAGAATGCCTACCGTGAGACCGCCTGCCTGGGCCGCGCCGCGCGCGACCGCGGTCATGGCGCCACCCAGTCCACCGCACAGCAGGACCGCATTAGCTCGGGCAATCAAAGCTCCCACCTGTTCCGCCAGCTGATCGTATTCCTGATCGGGCAAGCCCGCGCAACACACGGCGATGCGCAGCGGTCGCGTGTTCATGCGTCGGCCCAGGCCAAGGTGGCGCGCAGCGCACGGTGCCAGCCGCTCAGCCAGGTACTACGCGTTGCTTCATCGAGGCCAGGCTGGAAGTGGGTGGCCTCGCCGCGTGCCGACAGGAAGTCAGCGGCATCACGCCACACGCCTACCCCAATGCCAGCCAGTCCCGCAGCGCCGAAGGCCGTGCTTTCGATGTAGCGCGGGCGGCGCACGGGAATGCCCAGGATGTCCGCCTGAAATTGCATGAGCCAGTCGTTGTTGGAAGCGCCGCCATCCACGGCCAACTCCTGTGCTTCCACACCGGAGTCGGCAATCATGGCTTGCAATACATCGTGTGTGGCATAAGCCATGGACTCGAGCGCGGCGCGAATGATGTGCTCGCGCCGGCTGCCGCGCGTGAGACCTACAATGGTACCGCGCGCTTCTGCGTTCCAGTGGGGCGCTCCCAAGCCCACAAACGCAGGCACGAAATAGACGCCTTCATTGTGCTCGAGTGTGCGGGCCAGGGGCTCGGTTTCCACGGCGTTGCCAATGATGCGCAACTCATCACGCAGCCACTGCACGGCTGCGCCCGCAATGAAGATCGAGCCTTCCAGTGCGTAAGCCGGCTCGCCGCGCGGCCCGCAGGCAACCGTAGTCAGCAGGCCGCGGCTCGATTCCACACGCTCGCTGCCCGTGTTGAGCAGCAGGAACGCGCCCGTGCCGTAGGTGTTCTTGGCCTGACCGGATGCGGTGCAACCCTGACCAAAGAGAGCCGCCTGCTGATCGCCGGCCATACCGGCAACAGGAATGGATGCGCCGAACAGATGGGCAGCCGTGTGGCCGAAAACTCCGCTCGATGGCTTGACTTCCGGCAACAGGGCACGGGGCACGGAGAACAGCGCGAGCAGCTCAACATCCCACTCCAGGCGATCGATGTTGTAGAGCAGTGTGCGCGAGGCGTTGCTGGGATCAGTGGCGTGAACGGAACCTCCGGTGAGCTTCCAGAGCAGCCAGCAATCAATGGTGCCCGCGGCCAGCTCGCCCTTCTCCGCTCGTACGCGCAGCACCGGCACGTTGTGCAGCAGCCATTCCAGCTTGGTGGCCGAGAAGTACGGATCGAGCACGAGTCCCGTGCGCGCGCGCACCCACGCTTCCCTGCCCTGCGACTTCAGCTCTCGGCAGCGTTCCGAGGTGCGCCGGTCCTGCCAAACAATAGCCCGGTGTACGGGCTGTCCCGTCGTACGGTCCCACAACACGATCGTTTCGCGCTGGTTGGTGATGCCGATGCCGACGATGTTGTATTCATGTGCGGCCTGCATCACTTCCCGCGAGAGGCGCAGGGTCGTATCCCAGATCTCGCTGGCATCGTGCTCGACCCAGCCGGGCTGCGGATAATGCTGTTTGAATTCCGAGTACGCGCGTCCCACGATGCTGCCCCGCTCATCGACCACCAGGCATGTGCAGCCGGTCGTGCCTTCATCGATAGCCAGAATGGCCGGACGTTGCACTGCACGCGGCCGCTCGGTCGTTGCAGTCGCGACCTTTTGGGCGCGTTTCTTGGTCGATTCCGTTTGTTTTTTCGTTCCCACGGTCACCCCGTTCCGCCCGTCACGCCGGCCACTCCGCGCAACGCGGCGGTGAATGGCGCCCGATGCACACCCTTCTCCGTGATGATCGCGCTTATCAACTCGGCCGGCGTCACATCGAAGGCGGGCGAATACACGCGTGCAGCAGCAGGCGCGGTCAACGCGCCAAATCCGCGCCGCACTTCTTCCGCGCTGCGCTCTTCGATGGGAATTTGCGCACCTGCCGAGGTTGCCATATCCAACGTCGAGCTGGGCGCAGCCACATAGAAGGG